>CP127384.1:600000-900000 GCA_030285985.1 Aquidulcibacter paucihalophilus | reverse complement strand
GGATCTCCACCAGCGGCGGGTCGGCCACGACGGGCGGCGTATCCTGAAGCGCGATCAGTGCGAGCAGAACAGTCAGCATGGGGCCTCCGCGAACTCCGGACATAATGCCGGAATCTCCGTCTGCCTCAACACGGGGACCTAGATTGGGCTGACGCGCCTCACCGCCGCGTCGCGCTGGTCCTGGACCATGGCCCGGCCCGGCCCGCCAGACGGCGCCATTGCAGGGCCATGTCGCGGTAGTCGTCGGCGATGTCCTGCGGGAGTCCGTCGCCCGCGCGGCGTTCCAGCTCCGCCGCCTTGGCCAGACACTGAGCGACCGTAAACATCGTTAGTTCAACCACAGTATTGCGATTTTGGTTCCACGCGAGAATGCGGGTCTCCGTCTACATTTTATTGCGCCTGCGCAACGAATTGCGCCTATGGACTATTACTGTAGTGCCCGATCAGTGATCGCGCAGACCTGATCTTGCCGACAATTTACGACGGGTAGGGCTCTCGTTCCGAGAGTCTCCGGTAACTATCTGGAGGGCCAGCCTTGGCTGCCCCCACGCCAATCGAAACCAACGGTTCACTCAGCCTTGCCCTGGCTGTTGTGGGATCGTCGAGTGCGCCGCTGGTGCTGCTCGACGGCGACCTGAATGTCATCGCCGCCAGCGCCTCCTTCTTCAAGGCCTTCCAGATCGACCCCGCGGGTGCCGTGGGCGAACCGTTCCTGGGCCTCGGCGACGGCGAGTGGAACCTCCCGAGACTACGGTCCCTGCTCACCGCCACCCTGTCCGGTGCCGCCGCTGTCAGTGCCTATGAAATGGAGCTGAAGAGCAAACGCCTCGGCCTGCGCTGTCTGCTTCTGAACGCCCATCTGCTGGCCTATGGCGACGGTGCCGCCGTCCGGCTGCTGCTGGGGGTGTCGGACATCACCGAAGCCCGGGCCAGCGAGAAGCTGAAGGACGACCTGCTGCGCGAAAAGGCGATCCTGCTGCAAGAGGTCCAGCACCGGGTCGCCAACAGCCTGCAGATCATCGCCAGCGTCATCCTGCAGAGCGCCCGGAAGTCCCAGTCAGACGAGACCCGCACCTCCCTGAGCGACGCCCACAGCCGGGTCATGTCTGTCGCCGCCCTGCAACAGCAGCTGGCTGCCTCGCGCCTCGGCGAGGTCGCGCTGAGGGCCTATTTCGACCAGCTGTGCATCAGCGTCGGTGCCTCCATGATCCGCGACCACGACCAGCTGTCGCTGCACGTCGACTGCGACGACACCGCCGTGGATGCCGACATCTCCGTCAGTCTCGGCCTCATCGTCACGGAGCTGGTGATCAATTCGCTGAAACACGCCTTCCCCGGCGGGCGTAAGGGCCGGATCACCGTCAGCTACCAGGCACACGGCCCGAACTGGACCCTGGCCGTCGCCGACGACGGGGTCGGGATGCCAAAGGACGCGGCCAGCAACACACCCGGGCTCGGCACCAGCATCGTCGAGGCGCTCGCCAAACAACTGGGGGCCCGCGTCAAGGTGATCGGCAGCCACCCGGGGACCACGGTGTCGATCGTCCACACCCAGATCAGCGCCGTCGATTCAGACGCCATCGCCGGCCAGGCGGTCTGACCTCAGGTCGGTGGCAGCTGGTAGGGATTGTCGACCGACAGGCGCGATCCGGGTGCCAGACCCAGTTCCTCGAACGACCAGCGAACCTCGGTTCCCTCGGGCAGAGTCTGGCGGCAGCGGTCTTCCTTGATCCGGCGCAGGGTGATGATCGGCCCGTCGCTGGACGACCGCACCACCGGCGTAATGTCTTCCTTGGCGGTGCAGCCGTTCGAAGTGACCCAGAACACCGCCTCATCGCGCGCGATGGCCGCGGCATGGACGGGCTCGATCTGGCCGGGCAGCGCCGCCTGGGGTTCCCGTTGCCCCTGAAACCGGTCCGCCATCTGCTGGACGGCGGCGCATCCGGGCAGGACTGCGGTCAGGACCACGAGGGCGGCCAGCGTCGCGATCCGTTTCGTCACTCCAGCCTCCCGCATCGAACCCTGACCCCCTGAAAATGCGCCTGTTCGCCCGACAAGGGAAGAGCGGTCCGTGGGCCGCAGGTCTTCAGCCCGGCAGGTCGAGCCTGTGCAGTTCGACGCCGATGGCGAACACGATGTGACCGCCGCCCGGGCGCGGGATCACCCGGACCTTGTTGACGGCATTGCCCATCTGGACCGGACTCCAGCTGGCGCCGCCGTCCGTGGTTTCAAACCCGTTCGGCACGGCCCCGACCCAGCCGCGGTTCTCATCGACAAAGCCAATGCCGAACTCGCGCACCGCCGCATTGTCGACCAGCGGCAGTTCGCGCCAGGTCAGGCCGCCGTCCACGCTCCTGGCGACATAGCGTTGCGAGGCCGTGGTGTCGGGATTGTAGCTCTGCACCGTGACATAGCCGACGGTCGCCGAGGGCCAGCTCATCTTCCAGGTCAGTTCGAACGACCGGCTGCCCTCATAGACCCGCGACCAGGTCCGTCCGCCGTCGCCCGTGCGCAGGATGATCGCCGTCGAGGCCTGGACCTCGGCGCTCGACGCGCCGCAGATGAAGCCGACCTGCTCGCTGACGAAATGCACGTCCAGGATCATGCCGGTGTGGGCCGACAGATCTTCCGAGGTCCAGGTCTCGCCCCGGTCCCGCGAGGTCGCCAGGAAGGCGGGGCCGCCGACCCGGCCGGCGGCGCGGATGGTCACCCGGTGGTCCAGAACACCCGCGTTGATGAATGGCGTCTTCAGCACATCGATGGCGCAGATGCCCTTCACCGCCGGACCATCGATCACGACCGGTTCCCAGCTGACCCCGCCGTCGCGCGTGCGGTACAGCGGCGTCGCGTCCGAGACGTTGGGGAAATAGTCCGGCCCGATATTGCCCAGGAAGCCGAGCTCGGTGTCCACGAACCCCAGCGCCCGCACAAAGGTGCCCGGCCGGTCCAGCTGCTGGACCCAGGTCTGGCCGCCGTCGGTGGTCCGGAACAGCTTGCCCGCGCCATTGCCGAACCAGCCCGTCAGGGCGTCGACGAAAACCACATCGTCCTGTTTGCCGCGATAGGGCTCGGTCGGCAATTTGACCCATGCGGGACCGGCGTCCTGTGCCCATCCGACGGTCGGGACCAGGGCGGTCGCCGCCGCCGTTCCCAGAAACACCCTGCGATCCATGTCCACCCCCTCGCCAGAACGGCATATGGAAAGGACGCTTTACAAAAACGCAAGTGAAGTTTTTGTCGCCGAACAGCAAAAAGGCCCCGGATTTCTCCGGGGCCTTCAGAAAGTCTGCGGTTCGTACCAACCTTACGAGGAATAGTATTCCACGACCAGGTTCGGCTCCATCTTCACCGGGAACGGCACGTCGGCCAGTTCCGGCACGCGGACGAAGCGGACCGAGAAGCCGCGGTCGCCGATTTCGATGTAGTCGGGGATGTCGCGTTCCGACGACTGCTGGGCTTCGAGCACCAGCGCCATGTTGCGGGACTTTTCCTTGACCTCGACGACGTCCCCGACCTTCAGACGGTACGACGCGATGTCGACCTTCTTGCCGTTCACCGTCACGTGGCCGTGGCTGACGAACTGACGGGCGGACCAGACGGTCGGGGTGAATTTGGCGCGATAGACCAGGGCGTCGAGGCGCGACTCCAGCAGGCCGATCAGGTTCTCCGAGCTGTTGCCCTTGCGACGCGAGGCTTCCTCGTAGGTCGCGGCGAACTGCTTCTCGGTGATGTTGCCGTAGTAGCCCTTCAGCTTCTGCTTGGCCTTCAGCTGCAGGCCGAAGTCAGAGACCTTCTGCTTGCGACGCTGGCCATGCTGGCCGGGGCCATACGAGCGTTTGTTGACGGGGGACTTGGCGCGACCCCACAGGTTTTCACCCATGACCCGGTCGAGTTTGTACTTGGCGCTATGGCGCTTGGACATGTGTCACTCTTCTTCGTGATGCGGCCCGGTCCCTCCCCAACTGGAGAGACGATCTCAACGGCGGTCCACGCATCGTCCGTAGTGGTTCGCGCAGACGGGCAAGCCCGACGGCGTGAAGGGCGCGCTTATGACGGGGTCGGGCCCATCCGTCAAGGCTGGGCGGTGGTTTCCGGAACCCAGACGAAGCCGTCGTCCCGGCGCTGGAACCGGCCGAGGCCCGGGAAGGGGAAGTGGGGGGCGTAGATCCGCAACGACCGGGAGGCGCCGCGCTCCAGCAGGCCCTGCCGTGTTGCGATGCCGGCGGCGCTGTCGGTGTCCCAGCCATTGACCCATTCAGGCCGCTGAACGGAAATCACCGAGCTGTGCATGGCGTCGCCGATATAGAGCAGGCGGTCCGTCCCCGAGACGATCTCATAGCCGGTATGTCCGGGCGTATGGCCGTCCAGCGCCACGGCCTTGATCGAGGGCGTGACCTGGGTTCCCGGCGCGAACGGCCGGACCCTCGGCGTTACCGCCGTCAGCAGTGCCGCCTCCCCCGCCTGGGCCGCACCGGCTTTCATATAGTCCCACTCGGGCGCGCTGACGTGGATGACGGCTCCCGGGAAGGTCAGCGAGCCATCGGCCCCGACCAGTCCGCCGACATGGTCGCCGTGGGCATGCGAGATCAGGACGTCTGTGACCGTGGTCGGATCGACGCCGGCCGCCCGCAAGGACGCCACCAGCTGGTTCTGCGTGCCCATCCGCCCGCCCGCACCTGTATCGATCAGGACCAGCCTGTCGCCGTCGCGCACCAGCAGCGGCTGGACCGACAGAGGTATTACATCGCCGGCCTGACCGGCACCCGTCAGCAGGGTCGTCACCGCGGCTGTGTCGGCCCACGGACTGCCGGCCGCGGTGTTCGGCAGGGCGATCGCGCCGTCCCGCAGCGCAACCGCCTCCAGCGCGCCGATACGGAAGGCGTGCACGTCACGGCTGGCGGCGACAGCCGGTGCCGGCCCGGCCGCCTTGTCCGTTTCGGGCGAACAGGCCGCGCCAAACAGGGTCAGGGCCAGGCTGGCGGCGGCGAGGCGGGCGTGGATGTTCATCGGTCGGGCTCCCGGAGGTCGGGCCGGGCCCGAACGGTCACGCTGCATCTGGGGGCCAGGACCGCCCGCGCCAAGGCCTCAGGTCGTGGCGGCCGCGAACAGCTCGTTGGCCTTGTTCCAGTTCACCACCGACCAGAAGGCCTTGAGATAGTCGGCCCGGCGGTTCTGGTATTTCAGATAATAGGCGTGCTCCCAGACGTCGGCGGCCAGAACCACGGCGCCCTTGTCCTCGGCCACGTCCATCAGCGGATTGTCCTGGTTCGGCGTCGAGGTGACCTTCAGCTTGCCGTCCTGCACGATCAGCCAGGCCCAGCCGGAGCCGAACTGGCCCGCGCCGGCGGCGTTGAAGGCGTCCTTGAACCTGTCCATACCGCCGAGGTCGCGGTCGATGGCGGCGGCCAGTTCAGGCGACGGCCGGCCGGTCTTGCCCGACGGTGCCAGCAGCTTCCAGAACAGGCTGTGGTTCCAGTGGCCGCCGGCGTTGTTGCGCACCGCCTTCGGCAGGGTCGACATGGCGGCGAACATCTCGTCCATCGACTGGCCGCGCAGCGCCGGGTCCGCGTCGACCGCCTTGTTCAGATTGTCGACATAGGCCTGATGGTGTTTGCCGTGGTGGAACTTCATCGTCTCCCGGTCGATCGCGGGTTCCAGCGCGTCATGGGCGTAGGGGAGAGGCGGAAGCGTAAAGGCCATCGGACGGCTCCTTCGATCAGTTCGGTCCGCCCCTATCTAGGCGCCCGTTCACCCAACCCAAGCCAGGCCGGGGGATTTCGTTCCTGCGGCTATCCGCCCGCCCCCGGCAGATTGGCCTTCAGGCAATCCCGCACCGCGCGACGCAGATCACCCGTGGCCGAGGCGAAATCCACGCCCTCGGCGTCGAACACCGCCCGCGTCGCGGCATCCAGCCCGTTCGGTATGGCCTCCAGCACCCGCTTCTCCCCCTTGGGGTGCAGGCAGAAGCCGACCTCCTTGCACAGGGCAGCGAACATGGGATCGTAGTCAGCCTGGCTCATGGTCTCGTCCTGAAGAAGCGGCCGGGCATGCTGCCGAAGCCTGGTCTGCGATCTGGTCGGCGATCTCCGGGTCGATCGGTCCCAGAAGCACGTCGGACCCGAGCGCGTGGCCCCGGTCCGGATGCGAAACGAATGTCACCTGACCGGCCGGCAAAACGCCCGCCGCTGCCGCACGTTGACGGTCTTCGCGCACCTGCGAGTCCCTCGAGCCGTAGTGGAAGATCAGGGGCGAGGGCCAGCGCGAAAACCGGACGGCGTTGGGCGTGTCGTCGAGGAACCAGGACTTCCACCAGCGCCAGCTGGCAAGAGGCTCCTCGGCGTCCGGGTAGGGCGCGTCGTCGGCATGGTTGACCAGGTCCGCGGTTTCCTGGGCAAAGAGAGCGGCCTGTTCGGCGCGGAAGCCGGCGATGTCCGCCGTGGTCCAGTGCCCGTCCGGATCCAGCAGAGGGGCGGGGTCCTCAAAGACGCCCGCCGGCGTGTTGCGGAAATCGGCGCGGATCTCCGCATCGGTGACCACCCCGTCGCCGTCGCCATCCATCATCAGCAAGGCCTCAGGCACCCGGTCCACGGACTGCCAGCGAACGACGGACGCCTTGCTCTCCAGCAGCCCGCCCATGCCGATGACCAGGTCCGGCGGCGCCGCGCCACGCTCCGCCAGCCCGGCGATGTGGACGGTACCTTCCGAATGGCCGAACAGGACCACGCAGTGCGCACCGAGGCCCAGCTCGGACCGGGTCCAGTCGTACAGGGCCTCGACATCCTGGCTGAGGTTCTCGGGGGTCGCCGTCGGCGCAACGGCCTTGTCCGTCCGCTCTTCACGGGGCACCCCGTAGCGGGCGCCACGCCGGTCGAAGCGGACCACCGCCATGCCGCGTTGGTTGAACCGCCCGGCGAGGTCCAGGAAGATGCGGTCGCCCGGCGTACCGGACCGGCCGAAGCCGACATCGCGGGTGAAGACGCCGGTCCCGGCGACCATGATCACGACACCTCGCGCCGCCCCTGCGGGCCGATCCGCCTCGCCCTGGATCATATAACCGTCGGCCGAGGGCACCTCGAAAGGCGCGGCGTCCAGAACCGGTGCCGGCGCAGGCAGTTGCAGCCCGAATGCCAATGCGGCGGCCAGAACGGTCATGGTGATCAGGGTCCTTTCAGCCGCCGGGCGTGGAATGCCACGTGATCCGCGATAAAGCTCGCCATAAAGAAGTAGGAGTGGTCGTACCCCGGCTGCATCCGCAGGGTGATCGTCTGCCCCGCCGCCTGGCCCGCGGCAACCAGCAGTTCGGGCTTCAGCTGTTCCACCTGGAACGGGTCGGCGTCGCCCTGGTCGATCAGGATATCATCGTAGCAGCCCTCGCCGATCCCGGTCTCGATCAGCCGCGCCGCGTCATGCGCTTCCCACGCCTCGCGTTCCGGGCCCAGATAGGCGGTGAAGGCCTTTTCGCCCCACGGACAGCGCGTCGGCGAAGAGATGGGCGCAAAGGCCGAGACGGACCGGAACAGGTGCGGATGCCGCAGCGCCAGCGTCAGCGCCCCGTGCCCGCCCATCGAATGGCCGCTGATCGATCGCGTCTTTGTTGTCGGGAATTCCGCGTCAACCAGCCCGATCAGTTCCTCGACGACATAGGTCTCCATGCGGAAATGCGGTGCCCAGGGCGCCTCGGTCGCATCGACATAGAAGCCTGCCCCCTGACCGAGGTCATAGGCCGGATCGTCGGCCACACCTTCCCCGCGCGGCGAGGTGTCGGGCGCGACGATGATCACCCCGTGCTCGGCCGCCGCCGCATAGGCCCCGGCCTTGGTGGTGAAATTGTCCTCGGTGCAGGTCAGGCCCGACAGCCAGATCAGCACCGGAAAAGGCCCCTCCCCCGCCGGCACGAAGACCGACAGGGTCATGGGCGTGCCGGTCGTGGCGCTGTCATGCTTCAGATAGCGCAGCGTGCCGCCGTGGACGGCATGGGTTTTGAGGGTTTCCATGCCGCCCGCATAACACCTCGCGGCGCTCCGGGGCTATCCGACCCGGTACAGCGCGCAGACCTTGTTGCCCGAGGGGTCGCGCAGATAGGCCAGGTTCAGCGTGCCGAACGGGCCGGTACGCTCGCCGGGCGGATCCTCGATGGCCTTGCCGCCCGCCGCGACGCCCGCATCATAAAACGCCTGGACCATCTCCGCAGACTTCGCCCCGAAGCCGATGGTGCCGCCATTGGCGTGACAGGCGGGCTCGCCGTCGATCGGCTTGCCGACCGCGAAGGCCCCCATGCGGGTGCGCCACCAGTAGCGGCCCTTGGGATCGGGCCCCTGCCCCGGCTCGTGTCCCAACGCGCCGAGCGCCGCGTCATAGAATTTCCGCGACGCCTCGATGTCGTTCGCGCCGACGGTGATGTGGGTGAACATGGCTGGCCTCTCCTGACTCCAAGACAGTTTTTTTAAACAACTATCTCAGCGACGCAAGCCTCTAGAACACCACCACGCTGCGGATGCTCTCGCCCGCATGCATCAGATCGAAGGCCTCGTTGATGCGCTCCAGCGGCAGGGTGTGGGTGATCATCGGATCGATCTCGATCTTGCCGTCCATGTACCAGTCGACGATCCGCGGCGTGTCGGTGCGCCCGCGCGCGCCGCCGAAGGCCGAGCCGCGCCAGACGCGGCCGGTGACCAGCTGGAAGGGCCGCGTCGCGATCTCCTTGCCCGCCTCGGCCACGCCGATGACGATGCTCTCGCCCCAGCCGCGGTGGCAGGCCTCCAGCGCCTGGCGCATCACCGTGGTGTTGCCGGTGCAGTCGAAGGTGTAGTCCGCCCCGCCGCCGGTCATCTCGACCAGATGGGCCACGACGTCGGACACGTTCTTCGGATTGACGAAATGGGTCATGCCGAAGCGGCGGCCCCATTCTTCCTTGGTGTCATTGATGTCCACGCCGACGATCATGTCGGCCCCGACCATCTTCAGCCCCTGGATGACGTTCAGGCCGATGCCGCCCAGGCCAAAGACGACGCAGTTGGCGCCCGGCTCGACCTTGGCCGTATTGACCACCGCGCCCACGCCCGTGGTCACGCCGCAGCCGACGTAGCAGGCGCTGGCGAACGGCGCGTCCTTGCGGATCTTCGCGAGGGCGATCTCGGGCAGGACGGTGAAATTCGAGAAGGTCGAACAGCCCATATAGTGGGCGATCGCCTGCCCCTTGTAGCTGAAGCGCGAGGTGCCGTCGGGCATCAGGCCCTTGCCCTGGGTGGCCCGGATGGCGGTGCACAGATTGGTCTTGCGGCTGAGGCAGCTTTTACATTGCCGGCACTCGGGCGTGTACAGCGGGATCACATGGTCCCCCACGGCCACCGAGGTCACCCCCGGCCCGACCTCGACCACCACCCCGGCACCCTCATGGCCGAGGATCGAAGGGAAGATGCCCTCGCTGTCGAGGCCGTCCAGCGTATAGGCGTCGGTGTGGCAGATGCCCGTCGCCTTGATCTCGACCAGCACCTCTCCGGCGCGCGGCCCCTCCAGATCGACCTCGACGATCTCGAGCGGACGTTTGGCCTCAAAGGCGACGGCGGCGCGGGTTTTCATTCGGGGCTCCTGGCATTCGGGGACGGATAGGCGGCGGACCGCACATGGCGGGACTGGATGGCGGCGATGTCGTTGATTCCGGACAGGGCCAGCGCGCGTTCGAATTCGGCGCGCAACAGGGTCAGGGCGCGGTCCACCCCCGCCTCGCCGCCCGCCGCCAGACCGTAGAGATAGGGCCGGCCGATCGACACGCCGTCGGCGCCCAGCGCCAGGGCCTTGACCACATCGGCGCCGCGCCGGATGCCGCCGTCGCAGATGATCTCCGGCGCATCGCCCAGCGCATCGCGGACCGCCCTGATCTGGTCGACCGGTGCCGGCGCCTCGTCCAGCTGGCGACCGCCGTGGTTGGACAGCATCACCCCACTGGCTCCGCTGTCGATGGCGCGGCGCGCGTCCTCGGGGGTCATCACCCCCTTGATCGAAAGCGGTCCGCCCCAGACGGACGCCAGCCACTCGACATCCTTCCAGGTCAGGGACCGGTCGAACTGTGCGCCAATATAGTCGAACAGGCTCATCGAGCCGCGCGTCAGGCCGTCGACGCGGTGGCTGACATTGGCCAGCTCGAACTTGCGCCCGGTCAGGGCCGACAGCGACCAGACGGGGTGGCAGGCGAAGCTCGCGATACTGCCGGGCGTCAGCCGGGGCGGCAGGGACAGACCGTTGCGATGATCCCGCTCGCGGTTACCGGCCACGGGCGTGTCGACCGTCAGGGCCAGTCCGTGCACGCCGGCCGCCTTGCACCGCTCGACAAACTCGGCGGTCAGACCCCGGTCCTTGAAGACATAGATCTGGAACACCCGGGGTCCGGCGAAGTCGGCGGCCCAGTCCTCGATCCGTGTCGTGCCCATGGTCGACAGGGCGTAGGCGACGCCGTGGCGGGAGGCGGCCCGCGCCACCGCACCCTCGGCCCCCGGGTGGAACATGCGGGTCAGGCCGGTGGGTGCCAGCATGACCGGCCAGGCGGCCGGCTGGCCGAACAGGGTCGAGCTCGTGCGGATCGCGGAGACGTCGGTCAGGACATCCGGGACGATCTCATAGCGGGAAAAGGCCCGCATGTTGTTCGCCAGCGCCTGCTCATCGTCCGCGCCGCCGTCGATATAGTCGAAGATCGGCCCCGGCAGCCGGCGACGCGCCAGTCTCCGCAGGTCGGCGATGGAACAGGCCCGGTCCAGCATGGTGCCGCTCAGTCCTTCCCGGCGGTCTGGCGGGCCAGACGTTCGAGCACCCGCCCCCGCCCCTTCGACAAGGCGGTGATGACCCCCCGGAATGTCGCGACCTCCTGATCGGTAAAGGCGCTACGGCCCAGCATGACGCGCAGGTTCTGGCTCATCGAGCGGAATTTCTCGGGCGGATGGAAGAAGCCGGCGGCGTCCAGCTCCTTCTCCAGATGCTCGTACATCCCCAGCATCAGCGCGCCCGACGCCGGCGGCTCGCCCTCGCGGAAATTCGGCGGCGGGGCGTCCAGCACCAGGGTGCGCCACTCATAGGCGTTGATCGCCACAGCCTGGGCCAGGTTCAGGCTCTGGTGCTTCGGATCGATCGGAATGGTGACGATGCCCTGGCACAGGGCGATGTCGGTGGTCTCCAGCCCGGCCCGCTCGCCGCCGAACAGCAGGCCGACGCCGAGGCCCGAGGCACGGTCGTCGTACAGCACCCGCGCCGCCTCGCGCGGCGTGCGCACGGGCTGGCGCGTCTCGCGCGGCCGGGCGGTGGTGGCGAAGACGGTGTTCAGATCGGCGACGGCGTCCGCGACGCTGTCAAACACCCGGATCCCCTCCAGCACCCAGTCGGCACCCGAGGCCGTGGCCCAGGCCCGCTCCTGGGGCCAGCCGTCACGCGGCGCGACGAGCCGGAGCTCGGACAGGCCGAAATTGGCCATCACCCGCGCCACAGCGCCGATGTTCTCGGCCATCTGGGACTTGTCGAGGATGATGACGGGGGGGGTGGGGTCGGACATCAGGCCTGATTAGCGGTTCCGAGCGCGGCCCGCACCCCATCCAGATGCGTCTCATAATTCCGCCACCGCCCCGATGACCGCTGGTACAGCGGTTCCCGCACCTGCCAGACGCTGGCGGTCCGAACCGGGGCCGCGGCCTTGTGGAAGTCCAGCACCGTCTCTTCCCAGTCGAGCCCGCAGAACGCCAGCAGCCGCTCCACCGCCGGACGCGGGTCGGCGACCAGGGCGTCGTAGTTCAGGTCGAGAATGTCGGGATACAGCGCCTTCCAGTGCCGCATCAGCCGCTCATACTGGCCGTGCCAGTGGACGAGGTCCTCCAGGTCCAGCGCATGGGCCATGGACCGGTCGAGGTGCAGGAACCAGTTGGACAGGATCACATCCAGCGGCTCGCGCACCGTGTGGACGATGCGGGCACCCGGGAACATCGCCTTGATCAGGCCGATGTGCAGGAAATTGTCGGGCCGTTTGTCGGTGACCACGTCGGCGCCCGGCCGCGCCGTCTTCAGCCCGCCGAGGTAGAGGTCTCTCAACCGGGCGACGGAGCCGGCGTCGGCGGTCGCCATGGCCTGCGGATAGCCGGCGATCGCCCGCGCCAGTCCGGGGACCAGTCCCAGCTCGCCCCCGCCCGTGACCCGGCTGTGCCCCGCGAGGATCTGCTCGACGAGGGTCGAGCCCGACCGGAACAGGCCGCAGATGAAGATCGGTCCCGTCCCGGCGTCCGCAACCGGGGCGGCGGGCCCGGGGAAGGCCGCGATCAGGCTGTCGATGTATCGCTCATGCGCCGCCCGGTCGTAGCGCGCGCCCTCGGGGTCCGTGGCGCGGCTGGCGGCATTGGCGGCGGCATAGGCGGCGAAGGCGTCATCATACGCCCCGACCTGATCCAGCGCGCGGCCGAGGGCGAAGCCCAGCTCCGCCCGGTCGCCGACGTGCAGGCCCGGCTGAGCGACCGCGGCCCGCAGCCCGGCGATCACCGGGTCCTCCGGCCCGGTCAGCCGCGCCAGCCCCGCCGCCCGCGCCATCGCCACCGGATGCCCCGGCACCACGGCCAGCGCCCGCCCGTAGGCCTCCGCCGCCGCCTCGCGCCGCCCCATGTCCTCGTGCAGGTTTCCAAGGTTCAGCAGAGCCGGCAGCCAGTCGGGCGCGACGGCCAGGGCCGCCTCCAGATCCTTCTGCGCCAGATCGGGCCGTCCCAGATCGTCGGCGTGGATCACGCCGCGGTTCAGCCACGCTTCTTCCGGCCCCGAGACGCCCCGCCGCAAGGCCTCATCATAGGCGTTCAGCGCCGCCTCGAACCGCCCGGACTGGCGCTCCATCAGGGCCAGGTTGAACCAGCTGTCCGGCAGGTCAGGACGGATCGCCAGCAGCTGGCGATAGGCCTGCGCCGCCTCGTCCGCCCGCCCCGCCGCGCGCAGCCGCGAGGCCAGGGCCATCAGGGCTTCGGCGGGATCGGCCAATCAGTCCTCGCCGTACATGGCCAGCCACGGGTCGGCGGTGCCGGCCTCGACCTCATTGACCTTGACCGCCGGCCAGCCGATCGCGTCGTCCGCCGAGTCCCGCCAGGCGAGGATGTACAGGTCGCGCAGCTCGGAGGCTCCGGCCGCCAGTCGCGCCGTGGCAAACGCGCCGCCGCGTTCGTCGCTGTCGCGGAAGCCGCCGGCCTTTTCCAGCACATAGAAGGGCGTCACCTGGGCCAGGGTTGTCCGCAGATAGGCCGGCACCCGGGCCCGCAGGTCGAAGCCGTCCAGCGCCGGCGCCGCCATGGCCGCCTCGACCGTGTCCAGCCGAGCGACCCGGTTGGTGAAGGCCCCTTCAAAGGCACCGTGGGTCTGGCGCGAGGTGGTGAAGCCCTCGGGGTTCGGCGTGTCCCGGTTCCAGCCGTTGTAGTGGATGGTCGTGTGGTGCGGCTGCGAGCCGTCGCCGACGTAGTGGCCCAGATAGCCCATGTCGCGCAGGATCAGGGCCTCGCGGCGGAGGCGGTCCTCGCGGTACCAGGCGCGCTTGCCGGGATCACGCTCGCGCGCCTCGGCGGCGTTCAGCACGCGCCAGGTGGCGAAGTCGCGCACCAGCTGCTGATAGCCGTCCATGATGGCGTAGGGCAGATAGCCGGCGTCATCGACATCGCTGCCTGCCGCGATCAGGGCCGCGTCATATTCCGACTTCAGCCGCGGCAGGGCGTCGATCGACGGTCCCCCGGCGACCATGATGCGGCCGTCGTCCAGCATGTCGACGAAATGGGCCGTGTCGCGCTCGCGGTCGTGCGGCTGGCCGCCGCCCTTGGTCCGGTCCGGCTCGCGCGACAGTTCCCCGACCTCGGCCGCCGCGCCGGGCGTCCGCAGGAAGGCGGGCAGCTCATCGGGCAGGCCGCGCACGGCCGCCATGCCGATCAGCCGGTGGCCGGTGTTGCCCCAGGCGGAGACAGAGGCGGGAATGACCGCGAGCGACAGCGCGGCGGCGGCGATGAGGATGCGTTTCATGGGGAGCGTCGTAGCGCATTCCTACGCGCGTCGGGAGGGGGCTTGGGCGGGGTGCCCTGCCAAGGCTGGATGCCCGCCCGAAAGCGAATGCTCCAAGGGTCGGCTATGGGTGGGAAGCGGACCATTGCGGACTGCGAGTTCGCCGGAGAGTAGAACGCCGTTTCAACTTCGGGCATGGTTGCATCTCCAAGTGCGGGGATGAAAATGCGTGTGAAAATGTCCGGGCTAGAGTTCCGGCGGTTCATGGATGGGTTTGGCCTGACCATCCTGATGTTGGGCTTTCTTGGTTGCGCTGTTCCTCTGGTCATTGGGATGATGACCTTGTTCGGAGTCCGCCTAACTGCGACGCCCTCGTCGGCTTTCCAAGGCTTGGTGCTGATCGCGCTAGGAGGCGGCCTTCGGTTGCTCGTTCGGATCGACAAAAGGCTTGAAAGCAAAAGTCCCGAGCCAGAGGTTGGCGTCAGCTAAGGTTCGGAAGCGGACGGTCGCCTGAGGGTGGAAAGCGGACCTTCAGTGGCTAACTCAAGTCCTTCGAGCGTCGGCGGACAAACAGGCCGACCAGTGTCATAGCGACACCCAGCAGCCCCATCGCGATGGTAATCGCTGACTCGGTTCCAATGGCGAACCATACCCACAGGCTGGCGGCCACCAAGATTGGTCCCCAGAGCAGCGATCCGAACACAAGCGCCGCAGTTTGGGCTATCGCCCGAACGGAACGGCGAAATGAATTCGACATTGAACCGACCCTCCGCAGTGCAAGAAGCCACTTCTCCGCAACGTCCGCAATGGCTCGAAAGCGGTCCCTGACCTCCGTTCCGAACGCAGACCCAACCCTGCCTGTCCAGGCACCCGGCCGCCCCTAGATCCAGGCCGCAATCCCGCCGAGCGGCTTCTTGTTCAGCGCCGCCGTCGGCACGGTCGCATCCGCCGCCGGATGGCCCGCCACCAGCAGCAGGAAGGGCTTCTCCGAGGCCGGCCGTCCGCAGATGTCGGCGAGGAAGGTCATGGGGGCGGGCGTATGGGTCAGGGTCGCCAGACCGGCCGAATGCAGGGCCGCGATCAGCAGACCCGTGGCGATGCCGACGCTCTCCGGGACATAGTAGTTCTTGCGGTCATCACCGGGGTTCGGCCCGCCCCGCTTCTGGCCGAAGATGGCGATCAGGACGGGCGCTGTCTCAAGGAAGCCCTTGTCGGGATCGGTGCCCAGGGGTGCCAGGGCGTCCAGCCACTCCTGCGGGGCCTTGGTGGCGTAGAACGCCCGCTCCTCGGCCTCGGCGGCCTCGCGAATACGGGCGCGGGCCCCGGCGCTTTCGATGACGCTGAAGAACCATGGCTGGTGGTTGGCCCCCGACGGCGCCGAGCCGGCCGTCAGGATCGCCTGTTCGACCACGTCCCGCGGCACGGGCCGGTCAGAGAAGTCCCGCACGGTGCGCCGGGCGGCCATCAGCTCGCGAAAGGCTGTCGCCCGCGCGATCCGCTCCGCGTCGTCCATCGAAACATAGCCGGTCAGGGGCTGGCAGGGGTGGTCGCGCATGAGCGTCATCTTACCGGATCCCTCTCCCGGCGGGAGAGGGCTTGAGCGCACGGCGGCGACGCCGTCGTCCTTGCGCTCAAGGGTGAGGGGTTACGGTGCGAAACGGCCTCGATCGAAACCCTCACCCCAGCCCCTCTCCCAATGGGAGAGGGGTTCTAGATCCCGAACGCCGCCTCCACCCGCCCGATCCAGCCTCGGACCGCCGGACAGGCCGCCAGGTCGAAATCCCCCTCATGCGCCACGCGCGTGTAGGCGACGAGGGCAAGGTCAGCGAGCGTCGGCCCATCTCCGACCAGCCAGTCCGCCCCGGCCAGCACGGCCTCCATCCGGGCCAGTGCCGCATGGCCGCGCTCCATCAGCCGGGGCTCGATCTCGTCCGCCCGCCTGCCGCCCAGCAGCCGCTGGAACCGGACCACGGCGATATAGGGCTCATGGCTGTATTGCTCCCAGAACAGCCACTCATACATCCGGGCCCGATCGTACGGATCGGCCGGGATGAAGGCCGTCCCCTCGCCCAGCCAGCCGATGATGGCATTCGACTGGACCAGTACGCGCCCGTCCTCCAGCACCACGGCCGGCACCTGACCGGCGGGATTTCGGCCCAGGAAATCCGGGGTGCGCGTCGCGCCCACTGTGACATCTGTTTCGATCCAGCGATAATCACGCCCGAGCCGGTCCAGCAACCACTTGACCTTCAAACAGTTGCCGGAGCGAATATCGCCATAGACAGTAAGCATCTGAGCCCAGCAAAGTGTTTCTGATCTGCGAATACAGCTTACAGGTTTGACTGCGTTGGCCAAACGAGATTCCGCTTAACCATCACAAGGGCCGCTTATCCACCGGAAAGGCGGACAGGTGGTCGCACCCGGGCTCGCTTGACTGGTTTTCGCCACATTTGAAACGGACAAGCCCGCCGCCGGACGCGTCAGGGGCCGGTGATTCCGTGAGTTAATTCATGCTCGGCACTGCCGCTGCGCTCGCCCTCGTATGGGCGATGGCCTTCCCCGCCGCCGGGGATCCGGTGTCCTACGAAGCGGCTGTCGCCGCCGAACGGGCCGCCGTATCAACCGCCGCAGGCGATGAAGGTTCCGACAGCGGCACGAGCGTGCTCAGCCCCGAACAACAGGCCCTGATGGCCGACGGCGCCGACTGGACCGCACGGGTCAATCTCTACCATGCAGGTGGCGGCGGCGCGACGGGCAACGACAGCCTGGGCTGCCGGCCGATCGCCATGCGCACCATCGCCGTGGACCCCCGCTACATCCCCCGACGCACCCGCCTGTTCATTCCGGAAACGGTCGGCATGCGGATGCCCGACGGCGCGATCCACGACGGCTACTGGTACGCCTCCGACACCGGCGGTGCGATCCGGGGCGAGAAGATCGATCTCTACACCGGCCACGGCCGCGGCTCGATGGCCCCGGCGATGCGCTTCAACCAGCGCCGCCTGACCCTCGTCGACGCCGGCCGCTTCGACGGCTGCCCGCCGTCGTGGGACGAAACCCCCAGCCAGACGACCCAGATGGCCTCGACCGGCTCGAACGCCGGCTCGAACTAGGCTAGGCTTCCGCCGTCGCGCTGCAAGCGTAGCCTCGGGTGATCGCCTCTGGCTGGTCACCGGATGTCTTCTCATGCGCCCCCTCGCCGTCCTCGCCTGCTGTCTGGCCCTCGCCATGGCCCCGTCGGTCGCCCTTGCCGCAGCGAATGATGGACCTTCAGCGCAGGCTCCCGCAGCGGACTCCGCCACCGCCCCCCTGCGCAGCCTCGTCGGCCGCTGGAGCGGTGCCTTGGGCTACCGCGACTACCAGAGCGACCGGCTGTTCGAGATTCCCGTCACCACCACCATCGTGCAGGTCGCGGACGGCGTGACCCAGATCCGCACGTCGCTGTTTGACGACGGACCGGACAAGCCTGTCTGGATCACCACCACCAGCCTTCTGGACGAGGCTGCCGGCACCGTCACCTCGGCCAGCTATCGCTCAGGGCAGTCGGTCGCGCTGACGACCGAGACGGTTCGGCTGGCCACATGGACCGACCCGGCCCACTGGACCCTGGTCTATGAGTCCGTCGCCGAGGACGACGACCAGCCCGCCGAAATCCGCGTCACCGAGACCCGCGACGGCGACAGCCTGATGTCGGTCAAGGACGTACGGCCGGTCGGGGCCGACGATTCAGCCTGGCGCTTCCGCAGCCAGACCCGCCTGACCCGTCTCGGCGACTAGAATTTCCGCTTCCCGCTGACCGTCTCGAAGAACATCCGCCAGTCGCCCATCAGGCTCCACAGCGGGTACTGGAAGGTCGCGGGCCGGTTCTTCTCGAAGAAGAAATGCCCCACCCAGGCAAAGCCGTAGCCGACCAGCGGCATGGCCAGCAGCCACCAGGGGTTCAGCGTCACGATCGCCACCGCGACGATCACCAGCACCAGCGCCGATCCGACGATGTGAATGCGCCGGCACGTCCGGTTGGAGTGCTCGTGGATGTAATAGGGATAGAAGGCTTTGAACGACGGATAGCGTTCGCCGGGTGCGGGCTGGCTGGTCATGGGGTCAGCCTCTCCCCGCCCCGCCCCGCGGTCAAGCCGGTGCCGTTCACCATGACTGTCAGCGATCGGGAAAGGCCCGCGGCGCGATAGTCGGCTTCCACCGTCCGGAGCTGCCCCATGCAGGCCTTCGCCATCGCCGCCTCCGGAATCGCCGGGGCCACAGAGCGGTTCGCCGCCAGCGCGGCCCGCACAGCCGCCGACCCCCTTGCCGACCTCGCGGGCGAGACGGTCGAACGCATGACCGCCGAAACGGCATTCAAGGCCAATGTCGCCGTCCTGAAAACCGCCGACGAGATGTACGGAAGCCTGCTCGACATCCTCGCCTGAGGCGACGCCTTCAGCCCTCGGTCACCGGCTCCGGGCCCAGCATCCGGCGGATTGCCGGCCAGATCTTCGCCACGGCCGAGAAGAAGCCGACCACGGTCGAGACCCACTGGAACGCCGACCACACCCAGCCGAACAGATCGGCCTGTCCCAGGGCCTGGCTGAGCGGGAACAGGACCCGCGATATGCCGATCTGGAAGGCGGCATAGGTCTCGGAATATTCGATCGAACGGTCGGCGAAGAAGGCGATGGCCACCGCCGCCGAGACCGGTGCCCACAACAGCGGCAGGGCCAGCAGGATCGCCAGCAGCAGCACCGCCAGCTTCGTCCCGGGGGTCTCGCCCGACAGCAGGCTCAGCACCAGCCCGACCCCGAGCGCCAGGGCCGTAGCACCCAGCAGCACCGGCAGAACCCAGTCGATCGCGACCATCAGGTCCGCGGCCAGCAGCCCCATCAATATGGCCGCGCCGCTCAGCAGGAACCCGCCGACCCAGAGGGCGGCGTACTGACCCATGCGGCGTTTGAGATAGGCGAGATTGAACATGACGACCTTCCCCGCGGACGAGGCATTGAGGATGCCGCGCGACCGGCCGGAAGTCCATTGGCGGAACACCGGTCGACGGAGTGCGATGCAGTGGCATGAGAAAGCCCCCGCCGGAGTGATCCGGCGGGGGCTGTCAGGCGTGAACCGGGATGAAGGCCTGCACGGTTCGGGCGGTGTCCCGGCAGACCGGTCGGCCCGGTCGACGCCCGGCTCGAAGAGCCGTTGCGGTGGGCGGGAGACGGGGACGCCGCAGGATCAGGGCGTCTCGGTGATCAGCAGGCGGGCCGAAGCCGTGCCGCCCGAACCGAATTTGCCGACCCAGACATCATAGGTTCCGCTCTGCGGACGGTTGAAGCGCACCTCTGCGTCGCCGTCGCCGAAGCTGTCGTCGTCGCAGTACCACTGGCCGTCCGGGCCATTGATGATCAGGGTGGTGTCCGTGCCCGAAACGGTGCGGAAGACCAGCGGCAGGGAGCCGGCGGAATAGGTCACCTCGAAGTCGGGGGCCGAGGCGATGTAGCCGGTGCAGGTGCCCGGCAGACGGCCGCCGTCGATGCTGCCACCGGCCTGGATGTTGACGGTATAGGGATCGGGGGTGAAGCCGGCGCGAAGGCTGATCTCGCCATAGGTGGCGGTCTCGCCGGCATTCTGCGCCGCGGCGGGGGCGGCGAGGCAGAGGAGCGAGAGGGCGGCGGCGGCGATGGCGACCGTTTTCATGACGGGAACTTTCCTGTTGCGGCGCCGGAGCGCCCTGAATCCATGCAGGCCGAAGGCGACCGCCGACGGCGAGCCCATGAACCTGACCAGACAAGCTTGGCCGATGCCTTGCGGCATCACAAACACCATGGATATGGTGGTGGCGGCCTGTCTCCTGGGGCCGGACAGTAGGGCGGGCGAACTGGCCGGATTGGCGAAGGGGCTCCAGAAAGGGCCTCGGCTTGACGACTGATTCACCCGCACCCGCGCCGGTCGCCGGACCATGGCTGGACCGGTCGCTCGGCCGACTGTTGCCAGGGATGTCACCGCGGGGCCGGGACCTGATCGGCTTCCTGCTGGTGATCGGCCTTGTGCAGGCCGCCTTCTGGGGCCTCTACGGCTCGCCCCTCTGGCCGAAGCCGTCGAACCAGCAGGTCGACCGGATCGCCTTTACCGAAACCACCCTCGCCCGCCTGCCCAAGCCGACGGTTCTGGCCGCCCGACAGGCCACCTACGCACCCGTCGAGCTCCCGCACACCGAGTGCTGCGACCCGACCTATCTGGCGCTGAAACTGCGGTTCGACCTGCCCGCGGTGCCCGCCGAAGGGCTCGGGCTGGCGGCCTATCAGCAGGTCGACAATTTCATCATCCTCGTGAACGGCTCGATCGTGTTCCAGCGCGGGGCGATGGAGTTCCCGAACCAGGCCTTCGAAGGCCAGAAGGCGGTGGTCGACCGGATACCGTCGGGCCTGCTGCGGGCGGGCTCGAACGAGCTGCTGTTCATCACCGTACGTCAGGGCCTGCCCTACACCGATCTCGGACCGCCCCTGCTGGGCCCCTGGGGCGAGGTCAGCCAGTGGGCGGAGGTGCGGCAGTGGCGGTTCACCGACTACCGCCTGCTCTCCGGCTGGACGACCTTCCTGATCGGCCTGTTCGCCGCCATGCTGGCCTTCCGGTCACAGCAGCGGCGGTTCGCCCTCTGGCTGGCCGCGCTGTGCGGGGCCTGGAGCGCCTTCGCCCTCTACGGCCTCGTGCTCGACCCGCCCTTCGGAGGCCTCTTCAGGGTCTGGCTCTTCTTCGCGGTCAACAGTCTGATCGCCGTATCGCTGGTCGGGCTGATCGACGCCTGGACCGACCGCCCCCTGCCGCGCCTGCAGCCGGCGCTGGCCGGTGCCTTCCTGGCCTTCATCGCCTTCTGCGCCCTCTGGCCGGCCGTTCGTCCGATGCCGGAAGGCTACGACGTCCCGGCGATCGTCTGGTCATGGGCCTCGGCCGCCCTCGGCGTCATCGCGACCGCCCGGCTGCTCTGGCATTTCGCCACCCGGGAGGAGCCCCGCCGGCTGGAAGCGGCCCTGCTGACCATCTGCGCCGTCTGCGTCGTGCTCGACGCGCTGGGTGAGCATTTCGGCCTCAACGCCGGCGGCTTCGTGGTCGACGCCGCGCCGGTGCTCCTGCTCGCCCTGGCCGCCGCCTTCGTGCAGCGCAATTTCACCCTGTTCAAATCCTCCGTCGGCCTCAACGCCCTGCTCGCCGCCCGCCTGTCCGAACGCGAGGCCGAACTGGCCGTGGCTCACGCCCGCGAGCGCGACCTGGTCCGCCGCGAGGCCCATGACGACGAGCGCCGCCGCATCATGCGCGACATGCACGACGGCCTCGGCAGCCAGCTGATGAGCATGCTGCTCGCCGCTCGCCGCGGGGTCGCCGACAGCGAACATGTGGCCGAGGGGCTTCAGTCCGTGATCGACGAGATGCGGCTGATGATCGACTCCATGGACTCGGTCGGCGAGTCCCTCGCCTCGGCCATGGCCACCTTCCATGCGCGGGTCCGCCCGCGGGTCGAGGCCGCCGGCTTCACGCTCGACTGGCGCGTCGACGGCCAGGGCGACCTGATGGACACCCCGCCCCGCACGGCCCTGCAGGTCTTCCGCATCCTTCAGGAGGCCGTGGCCAACGCCCTCAAACACTCGGGCGGGGACCGGATCACGGTGACGCTCCTGGCGCGCCCCGACGGTGCCCTGACCCTGTCCGTGGCCGACAACGGCCGCACCGCCGGCCCGAAGAACGGGACCGGGCGTGGTCTGGCCAATATGCGCAGCCGTGCCGCCCTGATCGGGGGGACGATCGCGCTCGACCATGGCGAAGGCGGACTGACGGTCGCCCTCACCCTGCCCGGCGCGACCGCGGAGCCCCGGCCATGACCGCCCTGCCGCCGGAGGCACCCCGCCGCATCGCCATCCTCGAGGACGACCCCAACGTCGCCCTGCATTTCCGTGAGATCATCGCTCCGGCGGCCGATCTGGAGCTTGTCGGCACCGCCGACTGCCTCGCCGGAGCTGCGGACCTCATCGCGGGCCGGCCCGACCTGCTTCTGAGCGACATCGGCCTGCCGGACGGCAGCGGCCTGACCTTCATCCCCGCGCTCCGGGCCGCCCTGCCGGCCTGCAAGGTGCTGGTCATCACCGCCTTCGGCGACCGCGATACGGTGGTGGCGGCTCTCAACGCCGGCGCGGACGGCTATCTGCTGAAGGACAGCGGCCCCGACACCATTCTCGACGGCATCCGCGCCACCCTCGACGGCGGCGCCCCGATCAGCGCCTCGGCCGCGGTCTATCTGCTGGAGCGTCTGCGCGGCGCAGCCCCGGGCGACCCCGGCGTCGCCGCGCCGGACGCCGAACGCCTGACCCCGCGCGAAATCGAACTGCTGGAGCTGTTTTCACGCGGCCAGAGCTACAAGCTGGCCAGCCGTGCCCTCGGCATATCGCCCCTGACCGTCGGCAATCACGTCAAGTCGATCTACCGCAAGCTCCAGGTCCATTCCCGCGGCGAGGCCGTCTACGAAGCCGTGCGGCGCAAGCAACTCAGCCTCTGACGCCGCGGCGAGTATCCGGCCCCCCGGGGCTCAGGCCAAGGTCCGCTTCCCACCCCCAGGCGACTGTCCGGTCTCGACCCATTGCGGACATTCGCCCGCTGCCGGTTAGGTTCGTTTCACCGCCCGTGAACTCTCTCAATGATTTCTGGCCACACGGAGAGAAGCGCGGACCCAAAAAGCGACGTCTTCATGGATCAGACAATCCAACGACGCCTGTCTTGGCTGGATGAGAAGCGGGGTCACGTCACTCGCGCGGTTAACCTGTAAGCACCGACCCTATTGTCCCGGCGAACGCCTCGATCAGTCGATCAAAATGCGATCAGCGGCAGGCCCGAAACCGCCTGCCAGAAAACAGCGACGGTGATCGCCACGTAGCCCGCGATGGCCAGCCTGGTCAGCAAGTCAGCGTGACGGCGGGCCACCGCCAGCAGGATCAGGGCCGTGACCGGCAGCACCTGGGCGGCATGGACACCCAGGAAGTGCGGTGGGCGGAGATCGCCGGCTGTGGTCGACCAGCCCAGAAGCGGCAGACCACCCGCGTCGCTGGCCGGCCCACCGACCCAGTGACCGCTCATCTGGGCGCTCATATAGGCCCCGGTCGCGGTGCCGAGCAGGAAGGTCAGGATAAGCCCCCAGCCCAGAGCGCGGCGGAAGGCGGACGGATCGCCCGCGTCATGGCGCAGCACGCCGACACCCTGGACGAGCGCGGTCGAGGTGAGGATCACGGCCCCGGCACCCATCAGGCCGTACATGGCGATCGTGAACCCGTTGGAGTAGTTGAAGTGTGAGGCCTGTCCGCGACTGGCTTGAAAAACGATGTAGCCGACCTCGAACAGTGTCGAGACAATCGCCGCCCAGATCACATAGCGGCCGGCCAGGGTGTGCCGCCAGCCCGCCGGCAACCGGGTAAAGACCCAAGACGCCATCAGAAGGAACATCCCGGTGGACAGCTGGAACTTAAGCGGTTTGTCCCAGATGCCGACGTCATTGAGCGTGCGGTCGTCGATGAGGGCCAACCAACCAGTGGGGATCATCGCCGCCAGCAGGGCCGCACCGACGATGGCCAGCGCCGGCTCCCAGCCCCTGAGCCCCGGGGTTCGCCCGTGCGCGTGCGTTTCGAAGGTCATGACGCCACCTTCGGGCTGATCACCGGCCGCAGCAGTGCATAGGCCAGGTAACCCACGGGCCCGGCCAGGAAGGTCGCCAGCAGGATCGGGGTCAGGAGGATGGGGTTGATCCCCGCCGCCGAGCCTGTTCGCGCGATCCAGCCGCCGACGAAGAGATCAAAGGCGAGGTAGTGGATCCAGCCCGCCAGCAGCACCTCCGGCACGGCGAACAGGGCCGAGACGGCGGAGAGGGAGGCGAAGCCGCCGCCCTCGCTCTGACCCCAGTAGCCGAACAGCAGGAGCGCGTAGGCCACCGAAAGCAGGCCGGGCACGACATAGCTGACGGCGGGATCGACCCAACGCCGCAGTGCCGGGCTGAACCGGGCCGCGATCAGCGCGAGCCAGGCGACCATCGCGCCGGTGCTGGTGATTGAAAAGACAGTCTCGGGCATCGGTCGGCTTCCATTGCTTGACAGTGTCAAGGCCATTAGATTGCGAGTTTGACACTGTCAAGATGGGGTAGGCTTTTGGCCGGGAGCGCTGTGAAAAGGGGAGAACCGTCGCGGCCGGCCGATGTACGCGCGGCGCTGGTCGCGGCGGCGGCCGCGCTGATCGAGGAACTGCCTGAGTCACAGGTCAGTCTGCGGGCTGTGGCGCGCCGGGCGGGCGTCTCCCATGCCGCCCCGGCGCACTATTTCCCGTCACGCACCGACCTGATGGCCGCCGGCCTTGCCGAAGGCTTTGACGCGCTCACTGCCCGGATGGCCGCGGGCCGCGACGCGGCCGGCGATGATCCCTGGGACCGGCTGAAGGCCATCGGCCTCGGCTATATCGCCTTCGCGCTCGAGCGGCCGCGGACCTATACGATGATGTTCCAGCCCGGCTACATCACCGGACCGGACACCGTCATGGCCCGGGCCGGGGCACGCTGTCAGGACGTCTTGACCCTGGCCGTGGCCGAGACCCGCCGGCCGAAGGGTGTCGACCACGATCTGGGCGTTGCCTTCGCCTGGATGAACGTCCATGGGTTTGTGTCGCTGCTGACCAGCGGCATGCTCGATTGTGGCCCTGCGGAGGGTTTGAATTCAACCTCGGAGATGGCCGACCGCCTGCTGTCGCTGATGAGACCGGCGTACGAGAGGGAGTGAAGCGGGGGTGGTGACCGGCCAACGCAAAAAGGGTGTTGTCAGGCGGTTCGCTTCATTCCCTCAACTCGCCCGTTGGCATAAGCGCGACAGCGGCCGCTCCCCACCCATAGCCGACCTTCGGAGCGTCCGCTTTCAGCGTTCAGCCCCTGATTCCGGGTCTCCATCCCCCGGCCCCACCGCCGGCAGCCCCGCCCTCGCCCGGATCTGCTGCCGGAACACCTGGTAGTACATCGCCCGCACCTCATCGACCGGCAGGGGCTGGCCGTCGTCGTGCCAGTGGAAGGCGACGCGGTGGGCGGCGTTGGCCTGCATCCGGGCGTGATCATGAGCCGCGGCCTCGGCCCCCAGGTATTGCGCGCGCCACGCATGCACGAAGCCGCTGTGCACCGCCGGCGCATGGGTGCCGTCCGCCAGCAGCTGGCGCGCCAGGGCGTCGGCCTGGCCCTCGATCAGGTCCAGCAGGTCGTTCCAGCCCTTCTTCGCCGCCGCCTCGCGCGCGGCATCCTCTTCGGGCGTCAGGGGGCCGTCGTCGGCCGGATCGTCGCCATCCATGTCGTCCCCGGTCAGCCGGGCCAGACTTTCGGCCGCCCTGAGCATCGCCGTCGCCTCGACCGCCCGTCCGGCCGCCAGCAGGGCTGAGGCGCGGGTGATGGCCTGTCGGCGGGCGCTGCGGGGATCGGCGGGTTCAGGGGCGTCCCCGGGCGCGGCGAACAGGGCGGCCGCGTCGGCCTGACCCGCCAGCCGGACCGCCTCCTCCGCCGCCCCGGCGTCCGTCCGCGCCATCGCGGCCTTGCGCGTCCAGCCCTCGGCATAGGCGCGATACCGCAGATTGCCGTAGCCGACGTCGAACCGCCGTGCCACCGAGGCGGCGGGCTCTCCGGCCAGATACGCGGCCTTCACCCGGGCCCACACCGCAGGCGACCGTTGCTTGATCTCGCGCCTCTCCGTCATGTCCGGCATCATGACAGGCTGATGCGTCAAAAGCGGTCGCAGGCTTCGCCAACCTGATCATCCTGATCCTCGCGACTGGTCAGGTTGACGACGCGCACCGCCCCCCCCCAGGAGACTGGCCGGTGCCTAACGGCAGAAGCGCGTATCCGTCGCTTCCAGATGCAGATGGTCCCGATGCACGGCGTTGTAGTCGGGGCTCAGGACCGTGCCGAAGATCTGGCAGGCGTCATCGCGGATGCGGCGCAGGAAGCGCGCCTCGGGCGCGTCTCCGCTCCAGTCATCGGTCACGGCAATGCGCCGTCCGTCGCGCAGGCGGACGCCTGAGAAATCCAGGGCCGCGGCCTGCGAGTGGGCGCTGGCGCGCGTGCTGGTCCCGCCGTTGTTGATCGGGCGGCAGGCGTAGGCGCCGAAATGGTCGATCTGGACGACGTCCGAGCCGAGGATCTCCCGCGCCGCCGGCTCCAGCGACTGCCGCCGCCAGAGGCTCAGCGCGAGCGCCGTCCGGCAGGTCATCTCGACATCCCCCGGCGCCATCCGCGCCACCGTTCCCATGTCCGGGCCCAGCACCCCGCCGCCGCTCAGCCCGCAGGTCGCGCTGTTCACCCGGTCGGGCACCGGCCGGAAGGTCACGCGGGCGGCGCTCAGTTGCGCCATGCATTGCTGCAGGTCCGCGCTCTCGCGGAGCACTGCCGAACGCGTCTCGCCGCCGATCGGCTGGTCTATCAGGGCACTGACCAGGGGTGCCTCGGTGCGCGAAGGGGCGGCGGGATAGCGGGCCGGGGCCGGCCGCTCCGACAGCATGGGGCTGCAGGCCGCCAGCAGCAGCGCAACCGCGATCAGCCGGGAGAGGAACCGGAGAGAGACCATCGCCGGACGCTAGCCGATTCCCCCGCGCCGTCAGATCACGAGACGGCGAGTCCACGAGAAAGGGCGGCCCTTTCGGACCGCCCTTCGTTTCGTCTCAGCTATCCAGGAAGCTTCGCAGCTTCCGCGACCGGCTCGGGTGCTTCAGCTTCCGCAGCGCCTTGGCCTCGATCTGGCGGATGCGTTCGCGGGTGACCGAGAACTGCTGGCCGACCTCTTCCAGCGTGTGGTCGGTGTTCATGCCGATGCCGAAGCGCATGCGCAGGACGCGCTCCTCGCGCGGCGTCAGGGACGCCAGCACGCGGGTGGTGGTTTCGCGCAGGTTGGACTGGATCGCCGCATCGATGGGCAGGATGGCGTTCTTGTCCTCGATGAAGTCGCCCAGGTGGCTGTCTTCCTCGTCGCCGATCGGAGTCTCGAGGCTGATCGGCTCCTTGGCGATCTTCAGGACCTTGCGGACCTTTTCCAGCGGCATGGCCAGCTTTTCGGCCAGCTCTTCCGGGGTCGGCTCGCGGCCGATCTCGTGCAGCATCTGACGGCTGGTGCGGACGATCTTGTTGATCGTCTCGATCATGTGCACCGGGATGCGGATGGTCCGCGCCTGGTCGGCGATCGAGCGGGTGATCGCCTGACGGATCCACCAGGTGGCGTAGGTCGAGAACTTGTAGCCGCGGCGGTACTCGAACTTGTCGACCGCCTTCATCAGGCCGATGTTGCCCTCCTGGATCAGGTCCAGGAACTGCAGGCCGCGGTTGGTGTATTTCTTGGCGATGGAGATGACGAGGCGCAGGTTGGCCTCGACCATTTCCTTCTTGGCCTGACGGGCCTCGCGCTCGCCCTTCTGGACGGTCTGGACGATGCGGCGATAGTCGTCGATCGGCAGGCCGGCCTCGGTCGCCACGGCGGCGACGTCGCCGCGGATCTGGGCGATCTGGGCCTGTTCATTGTCGCTGAACTTGGTCCAGCGGACGCCCATTTCCTTGACCCGGTCGGCCCAGGTCGGGTCCAGCTCGGCGCCGAAATAGGATTTCAGGAACTCGGGACGCGAGATGCCGTAGCTGTCGGCGAGGCGCAGCAGCCGGCCTTCCAGCCCCATCAGGCGTTTGTTGATGGCGTAGAGCTGCTCGACCAGCGCCTCGATGCGGTGGTTGTTCAGCTTCATCGTCTTCAGCCGGCCAGAAATGCCCGCCGTCAGGGCGTCATAGGCCTTCTGGTCCTTGGTCGAGAGCGCCTCGCCCTTCAGCCGGCTTTCAACCAGCTTGTCCTGCAGCTTGCGGAAGGCGCCGAAGTCGCCGGCGACCGCGTCCAGCACTTCCATGACACCGTCGCGGAGCTCGGCCTCGAGCGCCGAGATCGACATGCCGCCGCCGTCGTCGAAGTCCTCGTCCTCCTCGTCGTCCGTTTCCGGCTTGGGCTCGGCACCCTCTTCCGGCTCGGCCGGTGCCACGACCGTGCCCGCAGGCGGCTGGTTGTGCGGCAGGGACGAGGGGTTCAGCACGCCATAGGTGGCGTCGAGGTCGATGACCTCGCGCAGCAGGATGCGGTTGTTGGCCAGTTCGTCGCGCCAGACCATGATGGCCTCGAACGTCAGGGCGCTTTCGCACAGGCCCGATATCATGGCGTCGCGGCCGGCCTCGATGCGCTTGGCGATGGCGATCTCGCCCTCGCGGCTCAGCAGTTCGACCGAGCCCATCTCGCGCAGATACATCCGCACGGGGTCGTCGGTACGGTCATAGGCGGCTTTTGCGGGGGCTTCGGCGACCGAGGTGTCGGCGCGTTCGACGACCTCGCCGCCCTCCTTCTCGGTGGTCTCGGCGGCGTCTTCCTCGGCCTCCACGACGTTGACGCCCATCTCGGACAGCATCGCCAGCGTGTCCTCGATCGCGTCGGGGGTCACCTCTTCGGACGGCAGGACCTTGTTCAGGTCCTCCATCGTCACATAGCCGCGGGCCTTGGCCTGCTTGATGAATTTCTTCACACCGGCGTCGGTGAGGTCGAGCAGCGGACCGTCGCTCTGGGCTTCGGTTTCCTGCGTCTCGGTCTGGGCGCTCATACAGTCTCTTCTCCGGGTGGAGCGGCTGATCAGGCCGTCCACCAATGCAACGTGTGGCAGGTTCGTTGGTTACGAGCCCGCGCTGTCTTCCCAAATCTCACCGGTTTTGATCGCGCGACGCAAAGCATCCCGCTCGGCTTTCAGCCTGCGGAACGCCTCGTCCTGGCCCGGCATGCCTGCCGCCGAGCTCAGTGCATCCTCCAGCGCCGCCACGCGAGTAAGCGCGTCGAACGCCTGCGACCATCGGACCCTTGCTTCGGCGAGGGGCGCATTTGCGGCCAGGAAAGGCGCGCCGGACTTTGCCGCCGCCTTCTCGACCTCGCGCACTAAAGCATCGTGACCCGACTGCGCCAGATGGCGACGCAAGGCCGCCGAGTCAAGGTCTTGGCCAGAGAACCGTAGGCGGACCATCTCCTGCGCCAGACCATCCAGCGAGGCGTCGCCGAATCCATGGGCCGAAATGGCCTCGAGGTGGTCGTCCATCCGCTCGGGATCGTCGATGGCGCCGTGAGCGAGCGCGGCGGCCACCGGCTCGATCGACCGACTCAGCGACTGCATCGCCTGGGCACCCTCGGCCGTCTGCCCCAGCTTGGGCGGCGGGCCCGGTCGCCAGCGCCCGCCCTGCCCCGTCGAGGGCTGGGCCTGGGGCGCACGACGCGCGGGGAACAGGGCGTCGAAACGGTCGAACAGTTCGCGGCGATACTGTTCCGCGAGATCCTTGTCCTGGATGGCCGAGGCCGCCTGCCGCAGCCGGCCCTTCAGACCGGCACGGCGCTCGGGCGTGTCCAGCGGCTCGATCTCCGCCTCCTTCTGGAACAGCACCTCGGCGAAGGGCCGGGTCGTGGTCATCGCCTGCCGCAGCGCCGGCGCGCCCTTGTCGCGCAGGATGTCGTCGGGGTCCTGACCGCCCTCCAGCAGGGCAAAACGGAACGACCGGCCGGACTTCAGCTGCGGCAGGGCCCGGTCGATGGCGCGGTATGCCGCCCGCCGCCCCGCCGCGTCGCCGTCGAAGCACAGCACCGGCTCGTGCGACACACGCCACAGCCGCTCCATCTGCTCTTCGGTCAGGGCGGTGCCCATGGGCGCGACTGCCGGAATGCCGGCCCGATGGCAGGCGATCACGTCCATATAGCCCTCGACGACCACGATGGACTGGTCGCTCTTCGACTCCGCGCCGAGGATCCGCCGCGCCTCGGGCAGGCCGTACAGGGTCGCGCCCTTGTGAAAGAGCGGGCTCTCGGGGCCGTTCAGATATTTGGCGCGGTCGTCGGGGTTCATGGCCCGGCCGCCGAAGCTGACGATCCGGCCGCGGGCGTCGAGGATGGGGAACATCAGCCGGTCGCGGAACCGGTCATAGGGCTGGCCGCCGCCCTCGGGCGCGATCAACATCCCGGCCTCGACCAGATCGCCCAGCTTGGCGCCGCGCTGGACCAGCGCGGCCTTCAGCCCCTCGCGGTCATTGGGCGCATAGCCGAGACCGAACCGCTCCCACTGGTCCTCGGGCAGGCCGCGCTTTTCCAGATATTCGCGCGCCGCCTTGCCCGGCGAGCGGCGTAGATTGGCGGCGAACCATTTCTGGGCGAGGTCCATCCAGTCGGTCAGGCCTTGCTTGCGCACCTCGCGCTCGGCCGCCTGCGGGTCCTCGGCCGGCAGGGCCATGCCCGCCTCCCCGGCCAGCCGCTGTACCGCCTCGACGAAAGATAGCCGCTCGGTCTCCTGCAGGAAGCTGATGACGTCGCCGTGCTTGCCCGACGAGAAGTCGTGGAAGAAACCCTTGTCGTCATTGACGAAGAAGGACGGCGACTTCTCCTTGGTGAAGGGCGACAGGCCGACGTACTCGCGGCCCTGACGCTTGAGTTTCACCGTCCGCCCGATGATGTCGGACGGCCGAAGGCGGGCCTTCAGTTCTTCAAGGAAGCGATCGTCGAAGCGCACCCGCGCCTTATAGCGCGCGACTCACCGGTTTGGGCGGATTTACCTTTCGTTAACCAGAAAGGCCAAAGCGCGGCTTTAACCGCCTGAATATGCGCACAGTTTTCTTGTTGAACAGGAACTGTCCACAGACCTGTGGATTAACCATCCAGCCGTCCCGGAAGCGGACGGAGACCGGCGGCCCCGCGGCGAAGCCCGCAGATCCGTCCAGAACGAAAGCCGCCCCATGTTCATGACCATCGCCCGCCCGGCGGTGGAGCCCAAAGGCCCCGACGCCGTCGCCGTCCCCGGTTCCCCCGCCATCCTCGAACTCTCACCGCGCGCCATGCATGCGCGCCTGCTCGAGAATGCAGCGCTGAGGCGGATGCGCGGGGCCGAACGGCTGCGCAGCAACCGGCTGGAAGACGCCGACTACTGGCTGCACGCCGCCCCGGTGGCCGTCCGCAAGGCCTGCGCCCTGAGGGAAGAGAAGAGCTTCGCCCCGCTGCCCTGAACCGACCAGCCTAGCGCCAGGCCGCGCCAGTGATCGCGCCGTGGCGGCCGACCTCATAGACGGCGCTCATGGATTCCACGCTGAAGTCCAGCGCAGAGACCTCGTAGTCATCCGGCAGGGCGGCGTATCGGAAGAAGAGGTCATTGTGGTCGGCGAAGGCGCGATTGCCGGCCAGCGTCGTCACCAGCGAGGCCCTCAACAGGACGTCGATACTGCGGCCCAGCACGCCCTGCGGCGTATCGCGGGTGATGGCAAAGCTCGGGTTCGTCCGGCCGTTGACGACGACATAAAAGCGGGCCGCGCGCAGGGTCCCCGACGGCTCGCGGAACGACCAGAGGGTTTCCGGTACAGCGAGGAAGGGTGTGGTCACGCCCCCGTCAACATGCATCTCCTCGAAGGCCAGACCCGCGTTGTCGGAGGGTATAAGCACCGGCGGGAAGGCGCCGGGAATGCTCGCCGATGCGATCAGGACATTCCGGAACAGCGCCAAGGCTTCCGGCGAGGCCTGGGTCGCTATGGCACCAAGGTCCCAGCTGACGCCGCGCTGGGAATCCAGGTCGGTCGTGGCCACCAGCAGGACACGGCCCTTGGCGTATTCCGCCGCCACGGCCGCCAGCAGGGCCTCGTCCACATAGCGTTCGACAAGGGCGCGCAGTGGCTCTGCCCGATAGATTCCGGAGCCGACGAGAGCGGCGAGCCCCTGGGGCTGCAACAGCCCGGCAGCCGCACCGCCGGTATAGGCGTCGGCCAGTTCGTCGTCATAGTCCGGGCCCAGAAAGACGAACGGGGCTGCAAGCGCGCCCGTGGAGACACCGGTGACAACCTCGAAATCCGGTCGTTCTCCCGTCTCGCTCCAGCCCTTCATCAGGCCGGCCGTAAAGGCACCGTTTGAGCCGCCGCCGGACAGGGCGATGAAGTCCAGCCGTCCATCCGGCCCTACCGGCACCCCCTCGCGGAAGGCCTGCTGGAAGAGGGCCGCGCGGTCCCTGGCGTCGAGGTAGACCCGGATCGGATGTCCCGGCGCGGAAACCAGGCCCATCGGCCGGGCACCCTCACGGTCCTGGACATCGAAAGCCGAGCGGGCACCGCTGGCGCACCCGCCAAGGGCCAGAACCAGGCAGATGAGAAGGCAAATCCGGATGTTCACCCAAACACCCATAACACGGGCGGGCGACAGGCGGATGAATGACCGCGCCTCGCGTCCGGCGAGGCTCAGCCGTTCATCGAGTCCGCGAACCGCTGGAACAGATACAGGCTGTCGGTCGGTCCGGGGGACGCCTCGGGGTGATGCTGGACGCTGAACACCGGCCGGCCGGTCAGGGCGATGCCGCAGTTGGTGCCGTCGAACAGGCTGACGTGGGTCTCGCTGACCGCGTCGGGCAGGCTGTCCCGGTCGACGGTGAAGCCGTGGTTCATCGAGACGATCTCGACCTTGCCGGTGGTCAGGTCCTTGACCGGATGGTTGGCCCCGTGGTGGCCCTGGTCCATCTTGACCGTCTTCGCCCCCAGCGCCAGCGCCAGCATCTGGTGGCCCAGGCAGATCCCGAACAGAGGCGTGCCGCTGTCGACCAGTTTGCGGATTTCCGGCACGGCGTAAACGCCGGTGGCGGCCGGATCACCCGGCCCGTTGGACAGGACCACGCCGTCCGGCTTGCGCGCCAGAATGGCCTCGGCCGTCGTATCGGCGGGCACCACGGTGATCTTCGCACCGGTCGAGGCCAGTGCCCGCAGGATGTTGCGCTTCACGCCGTAGTCGACAACGACCACCGACTTGTCGGCCGCATTCACGCGCGGATGGCCTTCCGGCCAGTCCCAGAGACCCTCGTCCCAGTCGAACGACTGCAGGGTGGAGGCGTCCTTGGCGAGATCAAGCCCGACCAGACCGGTCCATGCCTTCGCCCGGGCGACCAGCGCCTCCAGGTCGAACTGTCCGGACGGGTCGTGAGCGATGACGGCGTGGGGCGCGCCCATGTCGCGGATGCGGGCGGTCAGGGCGCGGGTGTCCACGCCGGACAGACCGACGACGCCGCGCCGCTTCATCCAGCCGTCGAAATCGCTCTCACTGCGCCAGTTGGCCGGATCGGTCGGGGCGTCGCGGAAGATCGCGCCGCGCGCGGACGTGTCCGACCCGCCTCCGATCTGTTCGACATCCTCGACATTGGTCCCCGTATTCCCGACGTGCGGGAAGGTGAAGGCCAGGATCTGGCTCATATAGGACGGGTCGGTCAGGATCTCCTGATACCCGGTCATGGCGGTATTGAAGACCACCTCGCCCAGCGCGGAGCCCACGGCACCGCAGCCTATGCCTTGCAGGATCGTGCCGTCCGCGAGCGCAAGCACGCCGGTCACGCCGGGGAGAAGTTTGGTGGTCATGGCGCGCTCTCTATCACCGAATCCCGGCGAGCAAACGGCGCGTTTGCTAGTGAGCCGCCGCCGCCGGGTCAACCGGGTTCGCGGGCTTGCCCCGCAGGAAGGCGAACCAGGCCCCGCTCGTGATGACGAAGAAGATCGCTGTCGGCAGGATGTAGCCGGGTGCCGCGGCGGCCACGGCGGCCGTGGTGAACAGCAGTCCCAGCGCCGCGATGAACCGCGCCCGGGTCCAGCGGGCCAGCCGGAACAGGGAGGCGGAACACAGGCCGTAGACGACCAGACTCAGCACCGAGGTCACGCCCACCAGCATGCCGAACTGACCGCCCAGGGTCGGCTGGCCGGACAGGACGGCCACGATGCTCATGATCGCGCCGCCCAGCAGCGGGTTGACGACCGGCGTCCGCTCGCCGTGCCCAAACCCGGACGGCAGGTAGCCGGATCGGGCGGCGGCGCGCGCCGTCTCGCCGCCCAGCATGACCCAGCCGCTCAGGGTGCCAACGGCCTTGATCACGGCGCAGGCCGCGACGGCTGCGCCGATCGAGGCTCCGAACACCCGCGCCGTCAGATCGGCATAGGGGCTGGAGGATTCGGCCAGGACCCCGGCCGGGATCACCCCGAACACGGCCACGCTGGCCGCCACATAGACAACGGCGGCCAGCAGGACGCCGGCGATCGAGGCCCGGCCGACGTCGCGCGCCGGATTCCGCACGCGGACGGACAGGACGGCCGCCGTCTCCACGCCGAGGAAGGCCCAGAAGATCACGGCGAGCGAGGCGGGCACGCTTTCGACCAGGCTGTTCCCGGACGGACTCCAGGAGGCTGCAAAGGTCTCGCCGTTGAAGGCCGAGACGCCCGCCGCCACGGCGATGACGAGAGGGACCAGGCCGATGACCAGGGCCAGGGCCGCAAACCGCGACGCCGCCCGCGCCCCGAGGATGTAGGCCCCCGTGGTCAGCCAGATCAGGCCGAGGTTGCAGAAGGTGGCGGCGACCGGCTCTTTCAGCACGGGGAAGAAGAAGCCGAGATAGCCCGTGGCCGCGACCGAGATGGCGACATTGCCGACGAGGCAGGCCGTCCAGAAGGCCAGCGCCGTCTGGAAGCCGAAGAACCGCCCCAGTCCCCGCTCGGCGAATCCCGACAGTCCGTCCGCGTCCGGCTGCAGTCGTCCCAGCGCCGCGAACACCAGGGCCAGGGTCACGGCCCCCAGGCCGGCGACGGCCCAGCCGACGACGCTCGAAGACCCGACCGGTGCCAGGGTGGCGGGCAGCAGGTAGACGCCCGACCCGATCATGTTTCCGGCCACCACCAGCGCGGCGAGACCCCATCCCAACTTGTGCCGGTCTTCGACGACGTCACTCATGGATGAACCTCCGCGATGCGTGCCTGGAACCAGGCCAGCGCAATCTCATGGTTGGGGCTGAGCACGCCGCGATCATAGGCACCCGCCGACAGGTTGCGCTGCACCGCCTCGCAGATGGCGGCATCCTCCGCCGTCAGGCGATCCGAAGCGGTCAGCGCCTCGCCCAGGGCATCTTCGCCGCCGTCGTTGAGGAACAGATAGTCCAGCCGCGTCCGGCCCGGTCCGACCGGCGTCATCCGCTCGATCATCGCCCCGTCGCGATAGACGTTGATCCCCAGGTTCGGCCACAGCCAGCCCCAGACGCCCGCCTGCGGTCCGTCATTGACCCCGACCGCCTCCTGCAGGACCAGATCGCCCTCGACCCGCACCCGATACTCCGCCCCGCCCAGCTCGTCGGCGAGCAGCGGGTGCACCGAGCCGATGTGGTAGCCCTCGAGATAGTTCTCGGCATAGGTCTTCCAGTCGCAGGCCAGATCGTGGGAGCGACGCAGGGCCGGGGCGGCCAGGTCCAGGCCGCGCTCCGCCAGCAAGGTCTCCAGCGGCGCGACATGGACCGCCAGCGGCGCGGCGTCTGGATTCATCGTGGCGAAGACCAGCCCGCGCCAGGTCTCCAGCCGCAGGGCCAGCAGGCCGAATTCGCGCGGATCGAACCCTTCGGCCGCGCCGAAACCGGTCGCCGCCCTCAGCCGCCCGTCCAGTGCATAGCGCCAGCCGTGATAGGCGCAGACCAGCTCGCCCTCGCAATGCCCGCTCGCGCCCGTGACCAGTGGTCCGGCCCGGTGGCGGCAGACGTTGTGAAAGGCGCGCAGGTCGCCGTCCTTGCCCCGGACCACCAGCAGACGATGACCCGCGACGTCGCTCGCGATCCAGTCGCCGGGTGCCGGTGCCTCGGCCTCATGACCGAGGAACAGCCACGCCTTGCCGAACACGGCCGATCGCTCGCGCGCCCAGGCGTCGGATGATCCATAGAGATGGGCTGGAAGGGTCGCGCGCATCGCCGGATCAGGCTCTGACCGGCGACCGGCGTCAACCATCATCGGCACGGCTGCCCGGATTTCCGGCCCGGCCCGTCCTGCGCCCTCAACCGGCGCGGCTGCCTTCCGGAGCCTCGCCATAGGCGTTGGGGGCCGGGTGACCCTTCTGGCAGTACCAGATCACCAGCGGGATCCAGCCGACCAGCGGAATGAGCCAGAGCAGGACCCACCAGCCTGACCGGCCCGTGTCATGCAGGCGCCGCACGCTGACCGAGATGTTGGGGATCAGGGAGACGATGGCGAAGATGCTGGTCAACGGATCGAGCGCGGCCCCGTCCGTGTTGAGCGCACCGGAAAAGAAGGTGCGGTCCAGAACCGTCAGGACGGCGCTGACGATCAGATAGAAGAGGACGAAATACCAGAATTCCTTGCGGCTCGACCGGCCTTCGAAATCGACATAGCGCCGGTAGGGAATGAGGACGTCGTTCATGAGGGCCTGCTCCTGCGAGACCCTACCCTCGAACGGGATTCTGCGCCTTTCAAGCGCCAAATCGACCGATGGCCGGTGCCGGCCCGGACCGGGCCACCAGCGCCGTCCCGGGCACCGGGCATCACTTGCGTCCCCTGACCCGGATAGGCCAAGACGCCGCCATGAACATCACCACGGTCGGCCTCGATGCCGACGACACCCTCTGGCACAACGAGACTATCTTCCGGCTGACCCAGGCCCGGTTCCTCGACCTGCTGACCGATCACGACAACGACGCCATCGCCGCGCGCCTGGCCGAGGTCGAGCGCCGCAACCTTCGCCTCTATGGCTACGGTGTGAAGGGCTTCACCCTGTCGATGATCGAGACGGCCATGGAACTGTGCGACGGCGACCCGCCGCCGCGCGCCATCCGTGAAATCCTCGCCGCCGGCCGCGAAATGCTGGCTCATCCGGTCGAGACCCTGCCCGGCGTCGACGAAGCCCTGGCCGCCCTGGCCGAACGATACCGCCTCGTGCTGATCACCAAGGGCGATCTTCTCGATCAGGAACGCAAGCTGGCCGCCTCGGGCCTGGGCGACCTGTTCGCCGCGGTCGAGATCGTTTCGGAGAAGGATCGCGGGACCTATGACCGGGTCTTCGCCCGGCATGGCACGGGCGCCGACCAGGCGGTCATGGCAGGCAATTCGATGAAGTCGGACGTCCTGCCCGCCCTCGAGGCCGGCGCCTTCGCCGTCCACATCCCCTATGTGATCACCTGGGCCCACGAACTGGCCGACGCCCCCGAGAACCACGCCCGGTTCGGCGCGCTGGAAAACATCACCGATCTGCCGGCATGGATTGAGCAAAAGGCCGGTGCGCTTTCGGATATCATTGTTTAGTTCCACAACATTGAGATTAAATTATACCTAGTGACGTCACGACACCGTGAAATGAATAACGTCGTAATATAGTTCAATTTGTTACTGCAACGCTTGACCGACACATCTGTGTTGGGTTTGTGGCGGTCATCTGGCTTGGGGGAGCGGATGTCTGTCACTCACAAGCGAGCTAAAAATGATTGTTATGCGTAACCGACTGCTGGCCTCCACCGTGCTGGCAGGTGTGATGGCCGTCTCCGCCCCCGCCTGGGCCCAGACCGCACAGCCCCAGGATCCGCTGAATACCGCGCCGGGTGCCGCCGATGCCCAGGACGATGCCGCCGCACTCGACGAAGTCGTCGTCACCGGCTCGCGCATCCGTCGCGACCCGACCAACTCACCGACGCCGCTGATCCAGGTCCAGCGCGAGGACCTGCTGACGACCGGCCAGACCACCGTCATCGACTACCTCGCCACCATTCCCGCCCTGTCCAACTCGGTCGTTCCGTCCGACACCACCGGTAGCGGCCTGGGCGATGGCGGCCTGTCGCTGCCGAACCTGCGCAGCCTGGGCTCCAACCGCACCCTGACCCTCGTCGACGGCCGTCGTCATGTGGGTTCGAGCGGCGGCCAGCTGTCGGTCGACGTCGACACCATCCCGCGCCTGCTGATCGAGAACATCGAGATCGTCACCGGCGGCGCCGCCTCGGTTTATGGCGCTGACGCCGTCTCGGGCGTGCTGAACTTCATCCTGCGCAAGGATTTCGAAGGCCTCGAGATCGACGCCAACTACGGCATGATCAACCAGAATGGCGAAGCAAACCGCCGCATCTCGGCCCTCGCGGGCGTCAACCTGTTCGACGACCGGCTGAACCTCTACATCCACGGTGAGTATGAGGAGGTCGACGAAGTCACCTCGCTCGACATCGACTGGCTACGCAACGCTCCGGTCCGCCTGGGCGTCGATGCGGATCCGACCAACGCCCGGTCAGACGGTATCGTGGACGCCCAGCTGTTCACCGGCGTGCGCCGCATCGATCGTCCGCGGTGGGGTCAGACGACCCTGGCCAACGTCCAGCAACCGAGCCAGCTCAACAACCCGAACGTCGCCTACGAAGACTGCTTCTCGGGCACCGGCGCCGCCTTCGGCTTCTCCTACAGCCCCAACTGCTTCGCCGTGACCCCCGGCAAGACCTACTGGTACGAGGGTTCGACCGCCCGCCTCGCCGACTTCGGCCAGCGCGTCGGCGAAACCGGCATCAACCGCCCCTTCAACATCGGCGGCGACGGTGAGAATCCGGCCGAGTTCAGCACCGGCTCGCGCGTTCCGCGTTCGGAATCGGCGCGCTTCCAGGCCGGCGGCACCTTCGCCATCACCGACAGCATCGATTTCTACGCCGAGGCCAAATACGTCACCGAGGACACCTTCGACCTGTCGCAGCCGACCTTCTACGACATCGATCTGGTCAACTCGTACAGCGCCGGCTCGGCCAACCCGATCTACAACGTCGCGAACTTCGACCTGCGCTACACCGACAACGCCTACCTGCCGCAGAACGTGAAGGACGCGATCACCACCAACCTGGTCACGCCCTATTCCCAGCCGACCCAAACCGCTCCGGGCCAGCCCCTGGCTCCGATCCTGCTGCGCAATGCGCGCCACAGCATGTTCGGACCGGACCGCACCCAGGACAACAGCCGCCAGCTGACCCGCTTCGTCGCCGGCTTCCGCGGTTCGAACGACGGCCTCGGCTTCTTCCGCGATATCAACTGGGACATCGGCTACACCTATGGTGAGGTCGAGGTGGAAAACCGTGAACGCGGCACCGACAGCCAGCGCTTCGCCATGGCCGCCGATGCCGTCTTCGACACCGCCGGTATCGTCAACGGCCGTCCTGGCGAAATCGTCTGCCGCGTCCAGCTGCTGGCCGCCCAGGGTGCCCCCGCCGGTGCCCTCGATCAGGGTCCTGCCGGCCCGGGCGATCTGCGCGACACGGAATACGGCCGCCGCTCCATCGCGGATTGCGCGCCCCTGAACGTCTTCGGCAAGGGCAACCAGAGCGCCGAGGCGCTCGAGTTCATCGACGCCGTCATCGGCGTGACCGAGCGCAACGAGCAGGAGCAGGCCATCGCTTCGGTCTCCGCCAACCTGTGGGACCTCTGGGGTGCCGGCGCGATCGGTCTGGCCGTCGGTGCCGAATACCGGCGTGAAGCGACCGAGGCCACGGGCCGCGACCGCGACACCGCCGGCCGCCCGCTGCTGTTCCTCAACTCGGGCCCCGCCTTCCCGCAGGTCGAATACACCAGTGAGGAAGTGTTCGCCGAACTGTCCGTCCCACTGTTCCGCGACAGCTGGCTGGGCGAATACGCCGAGCTGAGCGGTTCCTACCGCTATGCCGACTACAGCACGGTCGGCGATGTGGACGTCTATGGCGTCAACCTGGTCTACCGTCCGATCGCGGATATCGCTTTCAAGACCAGCTTCAACACCTCGGTGCGCGTGCCCGACCTGGCCGAGAATTTCTCTCCCTTCGGCCAGACCTTCCTGAACAACGTCGTCGATCCCTGCGCCACGCTGAACATCGCGGCCCAGGACGTCGAGACGCGTGAGAACCGCATCGCCAACTGCACATCGCTGGCACAGGCCCAGGGCGTGACCTTCGACTTCGCCGGCGCGACCGCGACCAACGCCGACGACTTCACCCCGAACTACACCTCCGGCATCGCCGGCGTGTTCGGCGGTAACCCGTTCCTGACCCCGGAAGAGTCGGACAGCTTCACCTTCTCGACGGTGCTGCGTCCCCGGTTCATCCCGAACTTCTCGCTGGTCCTGGACTATTACGAGATCAAGATCGACCAGGTGATCTCGGCGGTGTCGGCGGGTACGGCGGCGGCCAACTGCGTCAGCGGCCCGTCGCTGAACACCGCGGCCTGCGCCACCATCTTCCGCAACAATCCGGACATTCCGTTCGGCATCGGTGCCCCGATCGGCGATCCCATCGGCGGCTTCATCGAGGGCTCGGTCAACTACGCCTCGCTGGAGACGCGCGGCCTCGACTTCACCGCGCGCTACTCGATGGACCTGGAAGAAGTGACGGGCCGCAACTGGGGCCAACTGGACTATTCGATCGGCGGCCTGTGGCTGATCGACCAGAAGCAGTTCCTGAACGCCGACGACCCCGCGGACTTCGACGAACTGGCCAGCAGCCTGTTCTACCCGCGCGTCCGCTTCACCTCGTCGCTGACCTATGCGCCGAACGACACCTGGAGCATCAACTGGACGGCTGACTGGCAGACGGCCCAGGACATCGTCCAGATCCGCGACGCCGTGGTCAACGCCGACGCCCGGGGCTTCGATGAACTGGATTCGCGCAACTTCACGCGGCACGACTTCACGGTCCGCTGGAACGCCCGTGACGACCTGTCGATCCGCGCCGGGGTGGTCAACGCCTTCGACGCCGAACAGGCACCGTACCTGGGCACGACCCTGTATTCGAACTTTGACCCCTACGGCCAACGCTTCTTCATCGGCCTGAACTACCGCCCGTTCTGATCTTCAGACCGGCAGAAAGAAGGGGCGGCTCTCACGAGCCGCCCCTTTTTCACGTCCGGAACCGCGAGCGGGACCTCAGGGTGCCGCCGGCGCTTCGGGGGCCAGGGCGACGATGCCCGCCCGCGCCGCTGACATGACCGCGGCGTCACCGCCCATGCTGTCGGCGGCATTGGCCACAACCAGGACGCCGTTCCCGCTGCCCGGGAACAGGGCCACAAAAGCGAACCAGGTGCCGTCCGAGCCGGCATGGGTCAGTACGGGCCCGACCCGGCCTGCGATCTGCGGTGCGGCACCCCAGCCGAGGGCGAAGACCGTATCCCCCTGCGGCGTATGCAGCACGCGGTAGGTATCCGCCGACAGCAGCCTGCCCCGACCTTCCTCGCCGGCCAGCTGGTCGATGCAGAACCGGGCCCAGTCGGCCAGGGTCATCCGCACGCCGCCCGCCGGGGTGAGCATCTCCGGATTGCCTTCGGTCTCGATCGCCACGCGGCCGTCGATATGGCCCACGGCCTCACCGGCGCCCGGGGTCTGGTCGTAGGTGGCCGACGTCATGCCCAGCGGCGCGAAGACCTCTTGCTGCATCAGCTCCGCATAGGCCTTGCCGGTCGCGCGTTCGGCGATGGCCCCGGCGAGGAGGAAGCCGGTGTTGGAATAGCTGGCCTCGCCCCTTGCGGGCCCGACCGGTGCATCGGCCACGGCCCGGCGCAGATAGGCCAGCCGCTGTTCCGGCAGCGGACGCGCATCGGTGAAGAATGCCGGGAAATCGGCCATGTCGCCGAGGTTCTCGGGCAGACCCGCGCGATGGGACATCAGGTCCAGCAGGGTCACGTCGCGGTACTCGGGCCGCATGTCGACCGCCAGCTCCGGCAGCATCTCCGACAGGGGCGCGTCCCACCGCAGCAGGCCTCGCTCGACGAGGCGGGCCACCATGGTCGCGGTCATGGCCTTGCCGTCAGAGCCGAGGTTCCAGCGGTCGTCGAGGCTCATGGCACCGGCCGCCTCCAGGGACCGCGCGCCGCGCACGCCCTGTTCCGCAACAACGCCGTCCCGGATCACAAGCATGCCGAGGGCCGGAACCGCTCGGCTGTCCATAGCAGCGGCCAGGGTGTCGGCGATCGGAACCTCCTGGGCCCAGGCCGGTGGCGCGGCGAGGAGCGTCAGGGACAGGAGCAGGGCGAGGCGGGTCATGGGCGGCATCCACGGTGAAGCTGGCTACGCATCCGCGTTCTCTGACGGTGCGGCAAGTGAACCTTGGTTCATGTGCGGTCGGCGACACGAGCAGATATTCGCTTGCTCCCCTGCCCGCCCGTCTTTAGACGGGCCGCTTAACCGACAACCCGACCGGCCCCCACGGCGTCACAGCCGCTGGCGGGTTCGCGCGCGCAAGGAGCCTGGCAGCCCGTGCTTGAAGATGAGGTCCCGCACGAAGAGCGCGACGCCATGATTCGGGCGACGCTGGCCGAGCACGGCGACTCGGGCGTGACCCCTCGGCACACGCTGTTCTACTTCTATGGCGAGGGCGACCACGACGATCTGAACGAGGTCGCGCGCCGGGCCGGTTTCCTGACCCGGGGGCAGGACGACTGCACCATCCTCGAGACGACCATGTCCGTGGACGAGGCGTCCTTCACCCCGGTCTCTTCCATGATGCAATCCTGGGCCGCGGCCTTCCAGCTCGACTACGACGGCTGGGAGTGCGCGGTCGTGACGAACTGAGTAGCCCATGCCCAAGCGCACAGACATCCAGTCGATCCTGATCATCGGTGCCGGGCCGATCGTGATCGGACAGGCGTGCGAGTTCGACTACTCGGGCGTGCAGGCGTGCAAGGCACTGAAGGCCGAGGGCTATCGGGTCATTCTGGTGAACTCGAACCCGGCCACCATCATGACCGACCCGGAGGTGGCCGACGCCACCTACATCGAGCCGATCACCCCGGAGTTCGTCGAGCGGATCATCGCCAGGGAGCGGCCCGACGCCCTGCTGCCGACCATGGGCGGCCAGACGGCCCTGAACACGGCCCTCGCTCTCGACGCCTCGGGTGCCCTGAAGAAGTGGGGCGTGGAGATGATCGGGGCCAAGGCCGACGTCATCGACAAGGCCGAGGACCGCCAGAAATTCCGCGACGCCATGGACAAGCTGGGGCTGGAAAGCCCCCGCTCCAAGGCGATCCACCACATCGGCGAAGCCGACGACGCCCTTGCCTTCGTCGGCCTGCCCGCCATCGTCCGCCCGTCCTTCACCCTGGCCGGCACCGGCGGCGGCATCGCCTACAATGTCGAGGAATACTACGAGATCGTCGAACGCGGCCTGGACCTGTCGCCGACCACCGAGGTGCTGGTCGAGGAAAGCGTCCTGGGCTGGAAGGAGTATGAGATGGAGGTCGTCCGCGACAAGGCGGACAACTGCATCATCATCTGTTCCATCGAGAACATCGATCCGATGGGTGTGCACACCGGCGACTCCATCACCGTCGCCCCGGCCCTGACGCTGACCGATAAAGAATACCAGCGGATGCGCACGGGCTCGATCAATGTCCTGCGCGAGATCGGCGTCGAGACCGGCGGCTCGAACGTCCAGTGGGCCATCAATCCCGCCGACGGCCGCATGGTCGTGATCGAGATGAACCCGCGCGTGTCGCGCTCGTCCGCCCTCGCGTCCAAGGCCACCGGCTTCCCGATCGCCAAGGTCGCCGCCCGTCTGGCCGTCGGCTACACCCTCGACGAACTGACCAATGACATCACCATGGTCACGCCCGCCTCGTTCGAGCCGAGCATCGACTATGTCGTCACCAAGATCCCGCGCTTCGCCTTCGAGAAATACCCCGGCGCCGAGGCGACCCTGTCGACCTCGATGAAGTCGGTCGGCGAGGTCATGGCCATCGGCCGGACCTTCCAGGAATCCATGCAGAAGGCCCTGCGCGGCCTCGAGACCGGCCTGACCGGCTTCAACGAGATCGAGATCGACGGCGTCGTCGATGTCGAGGACGAGGCCGGCGCTCGCGCCGCCGTGGTGCGCGCCCTCGGCCAACCGACGCCGGACCGCATCCTCGTCATCGCCCAGGCCTTCCGCCACGGCCTGTCGGTCGAGGAGGTCAATGCCGCCTGCTCCTACGAGCCGTGGTTCCTGCGCCAGATCGCCGACATCGTGCGCACCGAGGGCCATATCCGGGTCCAGGGCCTGCCGACCGACCCGACCGACTTCCGCAAGCTGAAGTCCAAAGGCTTCTCCGACGCCCGCCTCGCCCAGCTGACCGGCCAGACGGAAAAGGCCGTCCGCACCGCCCGCCGCGACCTGAACGTCCGCCCCGTCTTCAAGCGCATCGACACCTGCGCCGCCGAGTTCGCCTCGGCCACGGCCTATATGTATTCGACCTATGAGACCGGCGCCCTCGGCCAGGTTCCGCAGTGCGAGTCCAATCCCTCTGACAAGAAGAAGGCGATCATCCTCGGCGGTGGTCCCAACCGCATCGGGCAAGGGATCGAGTTCGACTACTGCTGCTGTCACGCGGCCTTCGCCTTCGCCGACATCGGCGTCGAGTCGATCATGGTCAACTGCAACCCCGAGACCGTCTCGACCGACTACGACACCTCCGACCGCCTGTATTTCGAGCCGCTGACGGCCGAGGATGTGCTGGAGCTGATCGAGGTCGAACGTTCGACCGGAAACCTGATCGGTGTCGTCGTCCAGTTCGGCGGCCAGACGCCGCTGAAGCTGGCCCACGCCCTGCACGAGGACGGCGTGCCGATCCTCGGCACCTCGCTCGACTCCATCGACCTGGCCGAGGACCGCGAGCGGTTCCAGGTCATGCTGCACGACATCGGCCTGATGCAGCCGCCCAACGGCCTGGCCCGCAGCGCCGAGGAGGCCGCGCAGAAGGCGGACGAGGTCGGCTATCCCGTCGTCCTGCGTCCCTCCTATGTGCTGGGCGGACGCGGCATGGTCATCGTCCACGACCGCGAGCAGCTGGACCGCTATGTCGGCGAGGCCATGCGGGTGTCGGGCGACGATCCCGTCCTGATCGACCACTATCTGAACCGCGCCACCGAGGTGGACGTCGACGCCCTGTGCGACGACGAGACCGTCTTCGTCGCCGGCGTGCTGGAGCATATCGAGGAAGCCGGCGTCCACTCGGGCGACAGCGCCTGTTCCATGCCGCCCTTCTCCCTGTCGGCCGAGATCGTCGCCGAGCTGAAGCGCCAGACCGAGGCCATGGCGCGCGCCCTGAAGGTGCGTGGCCTGATGAACGTCCAGTTCGCCATAGAGGAGCCGCACAGCGACAAGCCGCGCATCTTCGTCCTCGAGGTCAACCCGCGCGCCAGCCGCACGGCCCCCTTCGTGGCCAAGACCATCGGCCAGCCGATTGCCGCCATCGCCGCCAAGGTCATGGCCGGCGTGCCGCTGAAATCCTTCGGTCTGAAGGACGTCCCCTACGACCATATCGCGGTCAAGGAAGCCGTCTTCCCCTTCGCCCGCTTCGCCGGGGTCGACACCATCCTCGGCCCCGAGATGCGCTCGACCGGCGAGGTCATGGGTCTGGACTGGAAGCGTGACGGCGAGGCCGACATGGCCCCCGCCTTCGCCCGCGCCTTCGCCAAGTCCCAGATCGGCGGCGGCACCACCCTGCCCGTCAAGGGCTGCGCCTTCGTCAGCGTCAAGGACGGCGACAAACCCTTCATCGTCGAGGCGGTGAAGACGCTTCTGGCCGAGGGCTTCACCATCCTCGCCACCGGCGGGACCCACACCTATCTGACCGAACAGGGCCTGGCCGTGGGGCATGTGAAGAAGGTGCTGGAAGGCCGGCCCAACATCGTCGACGCGATGAAGAACGGCGGCGTCCAGCTGGTCTTCAACACCACCGAGGGCAAGCAGGCCCTGCTCGACAGCTTCAGCCTGCGCCGCACCGCCCTGATGATGAAGATGCCCTATTACACGACGACCGCGGGGGCCCTTGCGGCCGCCCAGGCGATCGGCGCGATCAAGGCCGGCGACCTGGATGTGCGACCGATCCAGGATTACGCGCACTGAGCGGCGGGATCGACCTGTCCGTCATCGACCGGGTGCTGATCCTTCTGGCCCTCGCCGAAATGACGGCCTTCGGCCTGTTCTGGTTCGACAAGGCCCGGGCGCGTGTCCACGGCCGGCGGGTGCGGGAGAGTACGCTTTTGCTGGCCGCCCTGTTCGGCGGCCTGGGCGCGTGGCTGGGGCAACACCTGCTGCGCCACAAGACCCGCAAGGAGCCGTTCCGGACCCAGCTCGGCATGGTGATTGTCGTCCACCTGATCGGGGTGGCGACGGTGTTCTGGCTGCTGCCCTAGACCTCCGACGCCGCCTCCGGGTCGGCCGTCGCATCCCGCCCCTCGACGATCCGCGCGGCCGCCAGATCGGCGGTGACATTGCCGATGGTGCGGAAGATGTCGGGCACCACCTCGACCGCCAGCAGCAGGGGCAGGACCTCGAGCGGCAGGCCCATGGCGAGGCAGATCGGGGCGATGGAGGCGAAGAAGGACACCTGGCCGGGCAGGCCGACGGTGCCGACGCTGATGGCCAGGGCGGTGACCGCGCCGGCGATCAGAACGCCGGGCGTGAGGGGGATGCCGTACAGGTGGGCGACATAGATGCAGACGGCCAGGTTGGCGACCGTCGAGGTGATGCGGAACACCGCCACCGCCAACGGCAGGACCAGACCGGCCGTGGCCGCTGAGACACCCAGCCGCTCGATCGCCCGCTCGACCATGACCGGCAGACAGGCCAGCGATGACTGGGTCGAGATGGCCACCACCTGGGCCGGGGCCACGGCGGCGGCGAACCGGCCGAGGGACAGCCGTCCGAAGGCGACGGCGACCACATAGGTCAGCAGGATCAGGCCGATCAGGCTGAGGCAGACCAGGGCGATATAGTGCCCCAGCACCCCGGCCGCCCCGAGCCCGGTGTGCAGTCCGACCCCGAGGGACAGGGCAAAGACGCCGATGGGCGCGGCCCGCAGCACCCAGTGGACGATGACGATCATGGTCTCGGCCACCGCCTCGAAAAAGACCGTCAGGGGCTGACGCAGCCGGTCCGGCAGGCGGGTGGTGGCAAAGCCGAAGATGATGGCGAAGACCACCACGCCGAGGATGGCCCCCTCGGCTGCCGCGGCGATCGGATTGGCCGGCACGAGGGCGGTCAGAAACGCGCCCAGCCCGCCGCCGCCGACATTCTCCCGCACCACCGCATCGCCAGTGGTCCCGGCCAGCAGCAGGCGCGCGCCTTCCGGATCGATCGGCCACAGGGCGTGCAGGCCTTCCGAGGCCGCAATGCCGTAGATTGTCGCCCCGACCAGCAGCAGGGCGAACACCAGGACGGCTTTCAGTGCCAGCCGGCCGGTCGCGGCGGCGTCGGCGATCGAGGCGATCCCGGTCACCAGCAGGGCGAAGACCAGCGGGATGATGGTCATGCGCAGGGCGTTGAGCCACAGCTGGCCCAGCCCCTCGATCAGGGCGATCGTGCCGGTCCCGCCGGGAATGCCATAGGTCTGCGCCGCCGCGCCCGCTGCCAGGCCGGCGGCCAGGGCCAGCAGGACGCGGATGCTGAGCGAGGAGAACAGGGCGGCGGTGCGGGACTGGGTCATGCGAGGAAGCTAGGCAGAGCAGGACCGTTTGGCCATCCGTCGCGTACGCTGGCGTGAACGATCCTTAACTCGACCGCGCGGCCGTGGCCTTGCAAGCTGAGCCCCGAGTGGTCGCGGGAGGGGCGGATGCAGAAGATGCGAACAGGCGCGGGGTTCTACGGCCTGGTCTTCGTCGCCGGCTTCATCACCTTTGCCCTGCACGAGGGCGGGCACTGGCTGGCGGCGAACCTGCTCGGCTACGAGACCTTCTTCTCCCTGAACAGCGCCGGCACGCGGTCGGTGGTCCCCTGGGCCCACCATGCGCTCATCTCGGCGGCCGGTCCTGCCGTGACGATCGTTCAGGCCCTGATCGCGCTGGCGCTGGTACAGATGCGGGCGAGCCCGGCGGCCTGGGTCTTCCTGTTCTGGGCCGCCTTCATGCGGTTCATGGCCACGGCCATCAGCCTGTTCAATCCGAACGACGAGGCGCGGATCAGCGAATGGCTGGGCTGGGGGATGTGGACCCTGCCCGTGATCGTGACGGGTGCGCTGTTCGTGCTGCTGGCCATCGGAAGCCGGCGTCTGCGGGTGTCGTGGAAGACCCTGGCCCTGACCTGGGTCGTCGCCTCGGTCGCGGTTGCGGCCGTGGTCGGCCTGGACATGATCATCCCGCGCTGAGGCGGGCGGCGATCTGGTCGGCGGCGGCCGAGAGCGCCGGGTCGTCGAGGGCGTCGATGCGCACGGCCGCGGCGGCCGCCCGCGCGCCCCCCGCGCGGCGATAGGCCGGATCGTAGTGGGCGACGATCAGCGCCTCGGCCAGGGCCCCGATCTCTCCGGTCGACGCCATGGCGCGCCAGCCGGTGACCGTCTCCTTGCTGTGATGGCGCGGGAGCCGGGTCAGGGCCCGGTCCAGCGCCGCCGCATCCGCCGCGATATCGGCATAGTCCCGCACCGTCCTTGCCGCCCGCACGGCCACCGGCGAGTCGATCCCGATCACCGGCGCAACGCTCATTGCGGTCCAGAGCGACGGCGGTATGACCCGCGCCCCGATCCGGCTGCTCTCGGCCTCGACGACGACCGGTCGGGCCGGGTCGAGCCGCGACAGGGCGTCGTGCAGCCGGCTCTCGAACGCCTTCTGCGAAGGCTGGCCGCCCGGCATGGCTCCGAACAGCGAGCCCCGGTGCGCCGCCAGCGCCTCGAGGTCGAGGGTCTGCACGCCGCGCGCCGCCAGTGCTGTCAGGAGCGCCGTCTTGCCCGATCCCGTCGGTCCGTCCAGCAGGGTCAGCCGGTGCGGCAGGGGCGCTTCGTACACCCCCGCCGTGACCTGCCGCCGCCAGGTCTGGTAGCCGCCGTCCAGCACCGTCACGGGCCAGCCGATCTGGTCCATCACCGTGACCATGGCGCCCGATCGTTGGCCCCCGCGCCAGCAATAAACGAGAGGCTTGAAGCCGCCGCCGCGATCCGCCAGCGCGCCTTCCAGATGCGCTGCGATATTGCGCGCCACCATGGCCGCGCCGGTGCGACGCGCGAGGAATTTGGAGCCCTGCACATACTCCGTGCCGACCGCTGCCCGCTGGGCATCATCGAGAACCGGCAGATTGATCGCACCGGGGATGTGGTCGAGGGCGAACTCGCCGGGGCTGCGCACGTCGATGATCGCGTCGAAGCCGTCACGGGCGGCGGGCAACAGATCGACGGTGCGGCGGATCATGCCCGGATCACCCGACCACGCGTACCCGCGGCGGGCCCTCGACGACGCGGCCGACGACGGCGCTCTTCGCAAAGCCCTCGCCCCGCGCCAGCGCCAGAATCTCATCCGCCTGCTCGGGCGCAACGGCGATCAGCAGCCCGCCTGAGGTCTGGGGATCGGTCAGCAGATCGCGCCGCCAGTCCTCGAGCCCCGCCGGCAGGTCGACGCCTTCGCCATAGCTGGCCCAGTTGCGGCCCGACGCCCCCGTGCGCACGCCGCCCGTGGCCAGGGCCTCAACCCCGTCCAGCAGCGGGGGCTGACCGGTCAGCTCGACCGTCAGCCCCGCCCCCCGCGCCATCTCCAGCGCATGGCCCAGCAGGCCGAAGCCGGTGACATCCGTGACCGCATGGACGCCCGGCCTGCCGGCCAGCTTCGCCCCGACCGTGTTCAGCTTCGTGGTCGAGGCGATCAGGGCGGCATAGCCCGCGGCCTCCAGCCGCTCCTGTTTGAACGCCGCACTCAGCACGCCGACGCCCAGCGCCTTGGTCAGGATCAGCACATCACCCGCCCGCGCGCCGCGATTGGTCAGCACCTGATCCGGGTGCACCAGACCGAGGGCGACCAGGCCGTAGATCGGCTCGACGCTGTCGATGGAGTGGCCGCCCGCGACCGGAACGCCTGCCGCCGCGCAGACCGAAGCACCGCCCTGCAGGATGCGGCCGATGGTGTCGGTCGACAGGACGCTCACCGGCATGCCGACCAGCGCCAGGGCGAAGATCGGCGTCGCCCCCATGGCGTAGACATCGGACAGGGCGTTGGTCGCGGCGATGCGGCCGAAGTCGAAAGCATCGTCGACCACCGGCATGAAGAAGTCCGTCGTGGCTACCAGCGCCTGCTGGTCATTCAGCCGCCAGACCGCCGCATCGTCGCTCGTTTCGGTCCCCACCATCAGATCGGCGAACGGCCCGGCCAGCGGCATGCCTTTCAGGATGTCGCGCAACACCGCCGGGGCCAGTTTGCAGCCGCAGCCGCCGCCGTGGGCGAGGGAGGTCAGGCGGGGTTCAATCGTGGTCATGGTCTGGCTTAGGGCCAAATCGCCGCTGAACTCAACAGCGAGGCCCTCCGCATTGGCCGTTGCAAGGCCGCCGTCGCCGGACCAAGGTTCGCGCTTCAGAACCGGGGGCGGAACGATGCGACTTCTTCTTGCGACGACGGCAGCGCTGGCGCTGCTCACGGCCGGGGCGGGCCAGGCCCAGACCGGCTCGACCGATGTCGAGCTGCGCCAGGCCATCGCGCGCGACTACGACGCCAACCTCGGTGCCCTGTTCGACGACTTCCACCGCAACCCCGAACTGTCGGGTCTGGAGGTCCGCACCGCCGGCATCATGGCGGCCCAGCTGACCGCCCTCGGCTATGACGTCACCACCGGCGTCGGGGGAACGGGCGTGGTCGCGGTGCTGCGCAACGGCGACGGCCCCACCGTCATGATCCGCGCGGACATGGACGGCCTGCCGCTGGCCGAGCAGTCGGGCGTGGCCAATCCCTCCACCGTGGTTCAGGTCGACAGCGACGGCGTCGAAAAGCCGGTCATGCACGCCTGTGGCCATGACGTGCACATTACCGCCCTGATCGGCACGGCGCGGCAGATGATGGCGCGGCGGCAGGACTGGTCCGGCACCCTGGTCCTGATCGCCCAACCGGCCGAGGAGCGGATCTTCGGCGCCCGGGCCATGGTTCAGGACGGTCTCTACACCCGCTTTCCCAAACCCGACATCGCCCTGGCCTTCCACGTCTCGGCTGACCTCGCCAGCGGGCTGATCGAGCTGCCGTTGGGGATTTCCTCGTCCAGCTCGGACAGCGTCGACATCGCGGTGCACGGCGTCGGCACCCACGGGGCCTATCCGCACCTGGGCATCGATCCGATCGTGGTCGCCTCGGCCATCGTGATGAACCTGCAGACCCTGCCCAGCCGCAGCATCAATCCGCTGGAGGGCGCGATCGTCACCGTCGGGTCCTTCCACGGCGGCATCAAGCACAACATCATCTCAGACCGGGTGGACCTGCAGCTGACCGTGCGGGCGGACAATCCCGAGACCCGTCTGGCCCTGCTGGACGGGATCGACCGGGTCGCGCGCGGCACGGCGCTGGCGCTGGGCGTGTCGGAAGATCGCCTGCCCACCGTGGTCCGCTCGCCGACCGAGACGACGCCCCCCACCATCAATGACGCCGCCACCGCCGCCCGCGTGCGGGCCGCTATCGGCGCTGCCATGGGCACCGAACGTCTGGTGGACACGCCCCGCACCGGCATGGGGGCCGAGGACTTCGCCTGGTTCGTCACGCCCGACACCGGGGTGAAGGGCGTCTATTTCAGCGTCGGCGGCACGCCCGCGGCAGACGTGGCGACCGCGCCAGGCCATCATTCGCCGCTGTTCCGCATCGACCCCCAACCCTCAGTCGTCACCGGGGTCGAGGCCATGGTGGTGGCGGCGCAGGCATTGATGCCGAAGGGCTGAGGCGCGGCTGAACCGGAGCCCGCCGACAAACCGGCGCACAGGCGACCGCACCGGAGCGGGCGGCGCGTCTGAATCTGCTGGACCGACGCCGGGTCAACCGGGCTAACTGCGCGGGCCAAGCGGAGCCGCACCATGATCACCGTCCACCATCTCAACGATTCCCGCTCGCAGCGGGTCCTCTGGCTGCTGGAGGAGATGGGCCTGCCCTATGAGGTGAAGCGGTATCAGCGCGACGCGAAGACCATGCTGGCGCCCCCCGACCTGAAGGCCATCCACCCGCTCGGCAAGTCGCCGGTGCTGGATGAAGGCGACGCGCGGATCGCGGAAACCGGCGCCATTATCGAATATCTGCTGGAGACCCATCCGGGCTCCAGCCTGCGGCCCGCGACGGGGACCGAAGCCGCGCGACGCTGCACCTACTGGCTGCACTATGCCGAGGGCTCGGCCATGACGCCCCTGCTGCTGAAGCTGATCTTCACCGCCATCCCCGGCCGGGTGCCGTTCCTGGCGCGCGGCGTGGCCAAGGGCATCAGCAAGGCCATGAACGCGAATATGATCGACCCCCAGCTGAAGGCGCATACGGCCTACTGGGAAGCCGAACTGACCAGGTCAGAATGGTTCGCCGGCGACACCTTCTCGGCCGCCGACATCATGATGAGCTTCCCGGTCGAGGCCGCCGGCAGCCGGGTCCCCTACGGCGCGGACAAGCCGAAGCTGAAGGCCTTCCTGCAGAAGATTCATGCCCGGCCGGCCTATCAGCGCGCGCTCGAGCGTGGCGGTCCGTACAGCTACGCCTGAGGTTGGGCCCAGGCTGGCGCCGGCGCCACAGTCGCCGGGAACCGGAACGTCGAACCGTTCGCGGCGCAACCCGTCCGTGAATCGGACGTTGACTGTCCCATGCGCCCCAGAACCATCCAGGTCATCGCCGCCCTCGTCGCCGCCGTCGCCTTCATCCTCGCGTTCATCGCCGCGGGCGCCGTGCTCGTTTCCAGCCTGTTCATGCTGGTGGGGCTGGTGGCTGTCGGCTGGCTGGCCCTGAGCCTGGTCGGCCGGGTCAAACTATGGGGTGAAATCCAGAGAATTCGCGAGCGACGGCGCAAGACGGTCGCATAACAGCAATCTTCCTGAAACGCCTTTGCCCTTGAACCTTGGGGCCCGGCGCCCTAGTCTCTTTGGCCGGTCGCAAGCGCCCAGCGACTTCTGGCGTGTTACCAAACCTTCAGTCGGGCGAAGCAAGAAACTCACGACATATGGAAAAAGTGCCGATGACGGCCGAGGGCTACCGTGTCCTCGACGATCAGCTGAAGCAATTGAAGTCCGTGGAGCGGCCGAGCGTGATCTCGGCCATCTCGGAAGCGCGCGAGCATGGCGATCTGTCTGAAAACGCAGAGTATCATGCCGCGAAAGAGCGTCAGGGCTGGATCGAAGGCCAGATCGCCGACATCGAGGACAAGATCAGCCGCGCCCAGGTGATCGACGTGTCCAAGCTGAACGGCAACCAGGTCATGTTCGGCGCCACGGTCACCGTGGTCGACGAGGACACCGAGGAAGAGGCCCGCTACCAGATCGTCGGCGAGCACGAAGCCGATGTGAAGGCGGGCAAGGTCTCCGTGGCCTCGCCCATCGCCCGGGCGATGATCTCGAAAGAGATCGGTGACGTGGTCGAGGTCAACACGCCCGGCGGCGTGAAGGCCTACGAGATCCTCAAGGTCGAGTGGAAATAGGGTCCGACCAGACCCCGCTCTCGATCCGGGTCGTCTCTGACGGCCGGACCGGCATGGAAAATCAGGCGCTGGGTCTGGCGGAAGCCATCCAGCGCCTTCTTTCGTCCCGCATCGTCGTCAAGCGCGTCCGCTGGCGCAAAGCCTTCGACAAACTGCCGTCGGCCCTGAAGGCACCGTGGATGCTGGACCCGTCGTCCGACCCCGTCGAACCCGCCGCCGGCGAGGCCTGGCCGGACCTCTGGATCGCCACCGGCCGCGCCACCCTGCCGCTGTCGGCGCAGGTCCGCGCAAGATCGGGCGGCAAGACCTTCGTGGTCCAGACCCAGGACCCCCGCTGGCGCAACGACATCTATGACCTCGTCGTCGCCCCGGCCCATGACGGCGTCGGCGGGGCCAATGTGCTGTCGATCACCGGTTCGCCCCACCGGGTGACGGCCGACCGGCTGGCTGAGGGCGCCGCAGACTTCGCCGACCGGCTGGAGCCCCTGCCCCGGCCGCGCGTGGCGGCCCTGATCGGGGGGCGGTCGAGGGCGTTTGACCTGACCGGGGCCCACGCCGCCGACCTGGCCGACCGCATCGCGCGGGCCGTGGAAGCCGCCGGTGGCTCGCTGATGCTGACCTTCTCACGCCGCACGCCCGAAGCGGCGAAGGCGGCCATGACCGCCCGGCTGGCCCACCTGCCCGGCCTGATCTGGGACGGCGAGGGTGCCAACCCCTATTTCGCCTTCCTGAAATTCGCCGACCACATCCTCGTCACCGAGGACAGCGCCAACATGGCCGCCGAGGCCGCATCGACAGGCGCGCCGGTACACATCCTGCCGATGATCCCGCTGAAACCGGCGGACAAATTCGCGCGCCTCCATGCGGACCTGCGGGCGCGCGGCGCGGCACGGCCGTTCGACGGGTCGCTGGCGAGCTGGACCTATGAGCCGCTCGCCGAAACCGACCGGGCGGCGCGGGAGGTTCTGGCGCGTCTGATGACGAAGGTTTAGTCGCCGCCCCCGCCGCCATCTCCGCCGCCGCCATCCGAGCCGCTGTCGGAGCCGTTGTCCGACCCGCCGTCAGGGCTCTTGTCGCGACTGCCGCCGTCCGAGGTGTAGCCACTCCCGCCGTCCGAAGCGGATCCGTCCCGGTTCCTGCCCTTGCCTTCGTCCTTGCCCTTCCGGCCCGAATCCATCCCCGCCCCGAGGGCCACGCCGATGGCGATTCCGCCGCCGATGCCCAGGGCGAGGTTGTCCATGGCGAGGCCCAGCGCCACGCCGATCGCCGTGCCGAGGGCGATGCCCATACCCATGTACGTTTTCTGCGCCATGCGATCCTCCCCAGTTTCCCTGCAGCCTAACATCGCGCGAAGGGGAATCACCGCCTAAATAGATGCCATGAGCACCCCCAGAACTGTCCGCGTCGCCATCATCGGTTCCGGCCCCGCCGGCTGGACCGCCGCCATCTATGCGGCCCGCGCCCTGCTGAACCCCGTCGTCATCGCCGGCCTTCAGCCGGGTGGCCAGCTGACCATCACCACGGATGTCGAGAACTATCCGGGCTTCGCCGATGTCATCCAGGGGCCCTGGCTGATGGAGCAGATGCGCGCCCAGGCCGAGCACGTCGGGACCGAGATCATCGAGGACATCGTGGTCAAGGCCGACCTGTCGCAACGGCCCTTCCGCCTGACGCTGGATTCGGGGACCGAGCTGTTCGCCGAGACGGTGATCATCTCCACCGGCGCCCAGGCCAAATGGCTGGGGATCGAGAGCGAGGCCAAATACCAGGGCTTCGGCGTCTCGGCCTGCGCCACCTGCGACGGCTTCTTCTATCGCGGCAAGGAGGTCATTGTCGTCGGCGGGGGCAACACCGCGGTCGAGGAGGCGCTGTTCCTGACCAATTTCGCCTCCAAGGTCACGGTCGTGCATCGCCGCGACGAGTTCCGCGCCGAGCGCATCCTGCAGGACCGGCTGTTCTCCAATCCCAAGGTCGAGGTGCTCTGGAACAGCGCCATCGACGAGATCCTGGGCGAGACCAACAGCTTCGGCGGGGTCAATGTCACTGGGGCGCGGCTGAAGAACGTCCAGACCGGCGAGACCCGCGACATCTCTGCCGACGGCGTCTTCATCGCCATCGGCCACGCCCCGTCATCGGAGCTGTTCGCCGGTCAGCTTGAGACCAAACAGGGTGGCTATCTCGTGGTGAAGCCGGGCACGGCGGCCACGGCCATCGAGGGCGTCTGGGCAGCCGGCGACGTCACCGACGACATCTACCGTCAGGCCGTCACCGCCGCCGGCATGGGCTGTATGGCCGCGCTGGAAGCCGTCCGCTTCCTGGCCGAAGCGGACCATGCCCGCGCCGGCGATCCGATCTCGCACAAGGAAGCGGAAAAGATCGGCGTCTGGTAGGCCCCGGCCTCAGCCGAACATCTGCAGGCCGTCGGGAACCACCGGTGCCGGTTCGCCGCGCCGCAGGTGCAGGGCGTATTCGACGGCACTGCGCACGCAGCCCTCGTCGGTCGGCTTGGTCAGGACGCCCATGGTGCCGGGGATGCCGTGGCGCACCATGCCGGGATTGGCGGTCATGTAGAGGACGGTGACGCCGAAGTCCTCGCCCAGTTCCTGGCCCAGTCCGACGCCGGTGGCACCATCCGTCAGGTGAATATCGACCAGGGCCAGTTCGACGCCGCCGCGGCTGGCGAGCGCACGGGCGGTCCGGGCGTCCGGCGCGGTGCCGACGACCTCATAGCCGAGGTCCTCCAGTACGAAGCGGAGCTCCATCGCCACCAGGGCTTCATCTTCGATAATCAGGATACGGGCGGTCATTGGTTTCGATTCAGAACAGGCGTGTGCCCCCTCAACGCGAGCCACCGATGGCGGTTCACATGAATGTTCCGGCCGCGCGGCGGGGTGCCAGGGCCGTGGCCGGGATGTCGGCGACAACCTCCAGCCCCTCACGCGCCCAGGTCTGTTCAAGGGCCCCACCCAGCTGACCCTCGACCGACAGGGCCAGAAGGGACGAACCGAAGCCGGAGGCGTCCGGTATGCCGCGCACCGCCGGGCCGCCCCGCTCGCGCCAGCGCATGACATAGCGGTCACCCTGCCGCCGGGTCGACAGCATGACCCGGCCCTCGGGGGCGGACAGGGCGCCATATTTGGCGGCGTTGGTGGCCAGTTCGTGGAACAGCAGGGCGACGGGCGTCGCGGCCTGATCGTCGAAATCCGCGTCGTCGCCGCTGACCACCACCCGGGGCACGCCCGCGTCGTCGTCGTAGGGCAGGAACAGGTCGCAGAGGAAGGCGTGCAGCGTGGTGCCGTCCAGGCTGGGCCTGCTGGATTCCGTATGCGGCCGCACGAACTCATGGGCCCGGGCCAGGGCGGAAATCCGCGTTCTGGCCGCCCGCGCGAAGGCCTTGGCCTCGGGGTACTGGCGCGCCGACAGGGCCAGAAGGGCCGAGATCACCGCGAAGATGTTCTTGATCCGGTGGCTCAACTCCTGGCTCAGCAGCGCCTTGGCCTGTTCCAGTCGCTTCATCTCGGCGATGTCCGTGCCCGTCCCGAACCAGCGCGTGACGGCCCCCGCCGCATTGCGGATGGGCATGGCGCGGCTCAGGGTCCAGGCATAGGAGCCGGTGTGGTGCAGCAGCCGGTACTCGACCTCATAGGGCTCGCCGGTCGACAGGGAGGCGCGCCAGGCCGTCCGCGCCCGTTCCTGGTCTTCGGGATGGATCATCTCCCCCCAGGCGTCGCCGAGGGTGGAGCCCTCCGCCGCCCCGGTAAAGGCGTACCAGCGGGCGTTATAGTAGTCGTGGTGACCGTCGGGCCGCGATGACCAGACCATCTGGGGCATGCTGTCGGCGATGGCCTGGAAGCGGGCGTCGCTCTCGGCCAGCTTTTCGGTCACCAGCCGCGCGGCCTCGACCGCGGCTGTGGCGGCTTCATCGCTGCGCCGACGCTCACGCAACGCCCTGCGGCGTTCCAGCAGGGCCATGACCTGCCGGGCGAGGACGTCCAGCGTCATCAGCTGGGTCTCGTTCAGGCCCCCGGCGCGCGCGCGGGTATCGAGCACGCACAGGACGCCCAGGGCGAGGCCCTGATCGTCGACCAGGGGCGCGCCCGCATAGAACCGGAAGGCGGAGGTGCCGGCCAGACGGGCGTCTCCCGCGAACCGTTCATCCCGTTCGGCATCGGCGACCTGGGTCACGCCGGGTTGGGCCATCGCATAGTCACAGAACCAGCCCGCCCCGCCGAGCTGCGAGACGTCGACCCCGTCGCGTGCCTGGAACCACTGCCTGTCGCCGACGGCCAGACTGACCATGCCGACGGGGGCCTCGCAGATCCGCGCGGCCAGTTGCATGACGTCGTCAAAGGCCTGCTCCGGGTCGGTGTCCAGGATGTCGAAGGACCGGAGGACGCGGAGCCGCTCGGCTTCAATCGCGTCGGGATCGCTGGCCATCGGATTGGTCAAACGGCGCCTTCCATCGGCGCGGCAGCGCCCTGTTGCTCGATCGGGGTCCGGACCCGCGTCGGCAAAAGGCCGCCGTGTCGCCGTATCCGGCGAACCTTGCGCACGTGCTGTCCCGCAGGTCCGGCGATGAAATGCCCCGGGGGCAAAACCGTTGCGCCGAAACGGTTTCAGGAAGCCGGGCGGCCCACTTCCTCGACGTCCATGACCGTCACGCCCGGAGGCGCCGCCCGGACCGGCGCTTCCGACGCTGCCGACGACGGCGGTGACTCGAAAGCGGCGAGACGCTGGTTGATGGCGGCGATATCGGCGGCCGTGGCCTGACGGCGGCCGCCCAGCGAGGCGACGCCGACGACGCGGGTCTGGCCGTCGATCTCGACAGTGCGGATGACGCCTTCCCCCCTGGCGGCGGCCTCACTGAGGGCCAGCTCGGCCTCGGCCGCAGAGGCGATCTGGATGCGGGGGCGCGAGAAGCGCGCCTCGTCGATCAGGGGCTCCCGACCGGCATAGGCCTGACGGAAGGCCGCCGGCTCTCCGTAGACGCCCTTCCAGCGATAGAAGATGTGCGCCCCGATCTGGGTCAGCTTGTTCAGCGTCGGTGCCCACCAGGGGTGGACATAGTCGGCGTGATAGTGGGTCGCGGTGCCGACGCGGGTCGACACATGACCGGCCAGCGCCCGCTCAGCGACGACCCTGGCGCGGTTCCAGGCCCAGGCGACCGGTGCCTGGGACAGCGCCCCGTCGCAGGTGAAGCTGAACTGGCAGCCCGTGGTGCGCTCGGCACCCTCGAAGACCACACCGCAAACACTGTTGGCGTAGTTGGGGTCGCGCACCCGGTTCAGAATGACCTGGGCGACGGCCTCCTGGCCCTCGGTGGGCTCAAGCGCGGCCTCATAATAGATGCCCTGGGTCAGGCAGCGCAGCGCCCGACGGCGATCCTCTGCCGTCGCCGGCTTGAAGACGAAGGGCGCGGCGACGCGCAGAAACTGCGAGGCGTCCGGCGTCGCCGCGTTCAGCTTCATGGCGTCCAGGCCCGTGGTGCCGAAGTCCAGCGTCGGCCGGCCGGCGAGGGTCAGGCTCTCCCAGCCGGGGGTCAGTCCATAGAGCGCGGCGCGACGTTCCCCGGGGTCGTGACGAAGGGCGATGGCCAGCTGGGACGGGTCCATCCGGCCGGTAATGGCGGCGAAACCGCCGGGGCCCAGATCGCCTCCGGTCAGGCTGCGGATGGTCTCGGCGCGGCGATCGATCTCGGGGCGCGGCGTTGAACTGGCGGCCATGGCGACCCCGAAGGCAGCCAGCATCACGGGCGCGACGGCCAGAAGCCGGCGCATCCTCTTCAACGTCACGGTCCAGTCGATCCTGGCCAAATAGTCAGCTCCCAAGCCGGGACATGGCCCGACGATCGTGCAGATTGCGCGCCAAGCGGGGCGCTTTTCAGGCGGAAAAGCCCGGTTCGGTCAAGCTCCAACGCTTTCGGGGCGTGAAAGGCCCCGCCGACTTCGGCTCTTTTCGACCCACGGACGAACCCCGCTGCGATCGTCACGCTTACGGGAACTCAAGCCCGCCCAGGGCGTTCGCCGATGACGCGTACGCGCGAGCGGGGGTCTATGAGCGCGTTGGGGAATTTCGTTCGGGTGTTCAGTATTGGTGCCGCCGTCACCCGGCTGGCGCGGGTAAAGACCCGCCCGTGGTGGGTGTCCTTGCTGGTCGGCATCGGTGCCGCAGGGGCGGCCCTGTGCCTCCGCGGCTCGCTCAGCGGCTTCTACGGCAATATCACCGGCTTCATGATCCTGCTGCCGGGCGTGATCATCGCCTCACTGGCCGCAGGCCGGCTGGCGGGGCTGACAGCCACAGCCGCCTGCCTGTTCGGCGGCTGGCTATTGGTCGGTCCCGGTGCCGTCGGGGCCGGGATGGCGGATCGGCTGGGGATCGTCGCAACCGTCAACTTCATCGTCGTGGGCCTGTTCGTCACAGCCGTCGCATCGGCGCTCCGTGACATGGTCGGGGCCCTGGATGCGTCGCTTGAGGCCCTGAACAGCAGCCGGGCCCGCATCGACGATCGCGAACATCAGCTCCGCCTGGTCAGCGAACACGCCCCGGTCATGCTGTGGATGAGCGACGAGACCGGCCGCTGCATCCAGCTGAACGCCGCCCAGCGCGCCTTCTGGGACGCGCCGGAGTCGCTGGACGGCTTTGATTTCAGCGCCCTGATCCATCCCGATGATGTCGAGCAGGTCTGGGCGGTGACGGCGGAGGCCGCGACGCGCCAGGCCGCCTTTTCCACCGAAGCCCGCTTCCGTCGCCACGATGGCGAGTGGCGGGTTCTGCACACGGACGCCCGGCCGCGTCTGGAGCCCGACGGCCGCTATGGCGGCCTGATCGGCGTCAACACCGACGTCACCGAGGCCCGCGCCGCCGAGGCTGCGCTGCGCGAGAGCGAGGCCCGGTTCCGGCTGATGGCCGACACGGCCCCCTCCCCCGTCTGGATGACCAATGCCGAGGCCAGGGTCGAGTTCGTCAACGCGGCTCTTGTCGAGTTCTACGGTCAACCCGCCGACCGCCTTCTGGGCGATGTATGGAAGGCCGCCATTCATCCCGACGACGCGGCCGGCGTCGAGGCGGCCATGGCTGCGGCACGGCCCGACCGCCTGCCCTACGGCTTCGAGGCGCGGTTCCAGCGTGCGGACGGTGCCTGGCGCTGGATGCGGATTTCGGTCAAGCCGCGGTTCGCCGGTGACGGGGTCTTCCTCGGCTACGTCGGTATGTCGTTTGACACCACCGAGACCCGCGAGGCCCTCGACGCGCTTTCACGGCAGGAGCGACGGCAGTCCTTCCTTCTGGCACTGACCGACCGGCTGCGTGATCTGACGTCTCCCGAAGCCGTCATCCTTGAGGTCGAGCGGGCCCTCGGCGTCGAACTCGGTGCGGACCGGGTCGGCTATGGCGAGGTCGACCAGGAACGCGGTCTGGTCTCCATGACCCGCGACTGGACGGCCGGCGTCGTCAGCGCCCAGGGCGAGTTCAGTCTGGAGGATCTCGGGGCCGACCTGATCGCCGACCTCGCCGAGGGTCGCATGATCCATATTACGGACGTTCAGCAGGACCCGCGCACCCGCGACGGGCTGGAGGTCTTCAATCGGCTGGAAACACGCGCCCTGATGCGCGCACCCGTGATCCGCGGCGGCGGCCTGCGCGCCTTCCTCTATGCGCACCACTCGACCGTCCGCGAATGGACCGGGGCGGAAATCGCCCTGTTGCAGGACGTCGCCCTGCGCACCTGGACCGAGATCGAACGCACCCGCGCCGAGGCAGAGGTGCGAGAGAGTGAGGAGCGCTTCCGCGCCATCGCCGACACGGCTCCGGTGCTGATCTGGGTGACGCAGCAGGACCGCACCCGTGCCTTCGTCAACCAGGCCTATGTCGCCTACAATGGCGGCACCTATGAAGAGGCGAGGCTGGCCGACTGGCGCGCGATCATCCACCCGGACGATCATGAGCGGGTGCTGAAGGAATCCCTCGCCGGAGAGGGATCCGGCCAGCCGTTCTCGATGGAAGCCCGCTACCTCCGGCACGACGGCGAGTATCGCTGGCTGAAGTCCTTCTCGCGGCCCCGTCAGGGCGCGGACAATGCGGTCATCGGCTTTGTAGGCGTCGCCTTCGATGTCACGGACATCCGAGAGACCGCCGCCAATCTCGTAGCGGCTGCGGCCGAACGGGACGCCATTCTGGGCCAACTGGCCGAGGGGGTCATCGTGACCGATCCCGAGGGTCGGATCACCTTCGTCAACGACGCCGCCGTCCGTCTGCACGGGGTCGACCGTCTGGACGTCGGGCCCGAGGACTATTCCGCCACCTATCATCTGTTCACCGAGGATGGCCTTCCCTACTCGTCCGACCAGCTTCCGCTCGCGCGCGCCGTGATCGGGGGCGAGACGGTCCTGAATGCCCGCTGGCGCATCCGGCGACCCGATGGGTCCGAAGTGCTGGCGGTCGGCAATGCCCGCCCGGTCTTCAAGCCGGACGGGGGCCGGATCGGTGCCGTTCTGACCCTGCGCGACGAGACCGCGCGTGTGGAGGCCGAAAACCGGCTGTCCGAATCCGAAACCCGCTTCCGTACCATCGCCAACAGCGCGCCGGTGCAGATCTGGATGACGGATGAGAAGGGCGACCTCGCCTTCGCCAACCGCAGCTACAAGACCTGGTTCGAGGTCAGCGAAGCGGGCCTCGCGTCCAGCTGGCGGCAGACCGTGACGACGCTGAACCTTGAAGGCGATCACGAGGTCTTCGAACGCGCCGTGAAGGCCAGGGACCGCTACCAGCGCACCATGCGGGTCCAGCATCCGCGTCTGGGAGCGCGCTGGCTTCGCTGTGAAGGCATTCCCCGCTTCGATGCGAGCGGGACGTTCCAGGGCTATGTCGGCGCCAACCTCGACGTCACCGACGCCAAGCGCGCCGAGGAAGACCTGAAGCGGATCAACGAACTGCTCGAGGAGCGGGTCGGCGCGGCGCTGGCCGAAAAGGCCAAGGCCGAGGCGGATCTGATGCACGCCCAGCGTATGGAGGCTGTCGGCCGCCTGACCGGGGGCGTGGCCCATGATTTCAACAATCTGCTGACCGTGGTGATCGGCGCGCTCGACATCATGCTGCGCTCGCCCAACGACGCCGCCAAGCGCCAGAAGCTGGGCGAGGCGGCGCTGGCAGCGGCGCGGCGCGGCGAGGGTCTGACCCATCAGTTGCTGGCCTTCTCACGCCGGCAGGCCCTGCGTCCGGAAGCCGTCGATCTCAACGTGCAGATCCGCCAGAGCGAACCCCTGCTGCGCCGCGCCGTCGGCGAGGCCGTGGAATTCAAGCTCAAGCTCCGGCGTGGGGGCGCGCGGGTCAGCGTTGATCCGTCCCAGTTCGAGGCCGCGCTGCTGAATCTGGTCGTCAACGCGCGTGACGCGGTCGGCGACAAGGGCCGGATCACCGTCCAGACCCAGTCCTGCACGGTCGAGGCTGGCGAAGTCGCTGACCTGGCGGCTGGCGACTATGTCTGTGTCACCGTCGGCGACAATGGCGCGGGCATGTCGCCCGAGGTCATCGCGCGTGTGTTCGAGCCCTTCTTCACCACCAAGGCCGTGGGCAAGGGAACGGGGCTGGGCCTGAGCCAGGTCTATGGCTTCGCCCGCCAGAGCGGCGGGGCCGCCCAGATACATTCGACGGTCGGACGTGGAACCGAGATCAAACTGTTCCTGCCGCCGTTGAACGAGACCCTCCGTATCGTCGCCGACGCCGGGCCGGAAGCCGCGCGGCCGATGGCCGCCGGCCGTCGCCTGCTGCTGGTCGAGGACGACGCCAGCGTCGCGGTCGTGGCGCTGGAGTTGCTGGAAGGTCTCGGGCTGGAGGTGCGCGCCGTCGAGACCGCGCCGCAGGCGCTGGATCTGCTGAAGCGCGAAAAATTCGACATGATGCTGAGCGACGTCGTCATGCCCGGTGGCATGACCGGCATCGAACTGGCGCGGATGTGCGGACGGGATTACCCGGAAATGCGGGTGGTGCTGACCTCGGGCTATGCCGGCGAGGATGTGGATGCGGCCCTGGCTGACGCGCCCTGGCCGTTCCTGCGCAAGCCCTACTCGGGCGAGCAACTGGCCCGCATTCTGGGCGAGCTCAGCTGAGGTGACGGCCGGCCTTTCGGCCGACCGGCATGGATATCAGCGCGTGCGTGCCTTGCGCGCGGCGTAGCGGGCGTCGCGGGCGGCCTTTTGTTCTTCCTTGGTCAGGGCCTTGCGCTCCTTGCGGGCGGCGCGCTTCTCGGCCTCGACGGCTTCCTGGGCCTCTGCGTTGGCCGCCATGCGCGCGGCTTCCTTTTCAGCCTTCTCGCGCCGGGCCTCGGCCTTGGCGAGCTCGTGCTGCTGGCGCAGCGCCTCCTTCTCGGCGGCGCGCTTGGCGGCCAGCTTTTCGAATTCGGGATCGGGGGCGGCGGCCTTGGGCTTGAACCGGGCGAGCAGGGCCTTCTTGGCCTCCTGCTGAGCCGTAAGGCGGTCGGTGAAGCCGGTCTGTTTCAGATCTCTCATGCGGAGGGCGTCGATGTCCTTGAACGTTTATGGATGCGCTGGAACGCGGTCGGGCGATTTGCAGCGCAGCCCGGCGCGTCGCTAACCCTAAATGGGCGCGGAAATCAAGTTCGCGAGGCGCCGATGACCGCCGCCCCGCTCACTCGAAGGCCGACTGTGTCAGTTCGGCTTCTCGGCCTGACCGACCGCCGCGCCCGCCGCGCCTCCCACAGCGGCCCCGACGGGCCCCGCGATGACGGCACCGGCGACGGCACCCGTGGCGGCTCTCTGCTCGATGGTCTGGCCGCAGGCGGCGGCGGCCAGGGCCGTGGCGGCGACGACGAGGGTGATAGCGAAGCGTTTCATGGGGAAAATCCTTCCAATAGCGGAGCTTGAACGCCCCCGGCCCTTCGCCGGTTCCGGTCGCTTCCCTCAAGTCATTGGCAAATTCCTGTTAATCGTGAAGACAACAGTTGGGCGCGCTATCAATCGGTGAGGCCAGCCGTGACACTTGGTTCGTGTTGTCGATGTGATAGCATTTACAGTAAAGCGATGTTTCACTGAACGTGACTATAAAGCTCGATGGAGGCGTTCACTTCCGGATACAGCGCGGCGTGTCCGCGATGTTGCGTCGCACACCAATCTTGCGAATCAACCACATTGGCGCCACAAACGGCTGGCTTAAGGCGCGTCCTCGATAGCCGGCTCGTTCGCTGACCGTCGATTTACCGCAAGCGGATCGCGACGCCGATCTCCAGGGATTGGAGAGGGTCGCCCGGTTGCGAGACTACCCGGGGGCGGCATTGCGCCCTGCCGTACAGGACTGAGCCCTTGCCGAAAGCCCCGCAGACGCGTGTGAACCCCCCTGTTGATCGTGCGGCCCGGATTCGGCCCGGATCGGCGGCGGCGGCGTTCGGCGCATTGGTGGGACTGGCGATCGGCTGCGCCTATCTGGGCGGCACGGCGGCGAAAGCCACGACCGTGCGGGCCCAGGCGGAACGCATCGACGGAGCCACCGCAGCGGGGTTCACCGAGGAAGCCCTTGCGGCTGCCGCGGGAGGTCTGGACGAAAGCGCCCTGACCATCGCCCGACGGCACGATCCCTATACCGTCGCCGGCGGTGCCCAGCGGGATCGCCAGGCCGAACTCCTGACTGCCCGCCTGGAACAACTGCGCGACCAGTCTGCCGGTGGCGGCCTGCGCCGGGTCAATCTGACCGGGCCGGTGGCCGCCCTGCCCTTCCGCCTCGGCAGCACCCTCGACGCCTCGCGCGACCTCGATTGCCTGACCCAGGCCGCCTATTACGAAGCCCGCGGCGAGGGCCGTGACGGCATGCGCGCCGTCACCCAGGTGGTTCTGAACCGCGTTCGTCACGCGGCCTTCCCCAACAGCGTCTGCGGCGTCGTCTTCCAGGGGGCCGGCCGCCGCACGGGTTGCCAGTTCAGCTTCACCTGCGACGGCTCGATGCGCGGCCGCGTCAACCGCGCCGCCTGGGACCGCGCCCGTGAAGTGGCTTCGGCCGCCCTGTCCGGCGCCGTCTACGCCGGCGTCGGCAACGCCACCCATTTCCACACCACCGGCGTCGCGCCGGGCTGGCGCAACTCGCTGGTGCGGGTCGGTCAGGTCGGCGACCATCTGTTCTATCGCTTCGGCGGCCGCTCAGGCTCGCGCGAGGCCTTCTCCTACGCCGCCCGCCCGTCGAGCGAGGCCGAGGCACCCCGCCTGATCCAGGCCAGCCTGGACCCCACGGGCCCGGTCCGCGAAGCCGGCGCGGTCGCCTACAATATGCTGGTCGCCCAGGAGCGTGGCGCGGACGCCGGCGCCGCCCAGGAGCCCGGTGCCATGGTGCCGGTCCCGGCTCCCGCCCCGGCTCCGGCCCCCGCAGCGACCGACGCGACCGCCGCCCGGGCCGCGCCGACCGCCTGACCTTCCGGTCCCCGCCACCCCATCCAGGGCGTCACCGGGCGAGGTCCCGGTTCCCGGACCCGCGGTCAGAGGTTCCGCGAAGGGCCGGAGCCGCTCATCACCAGAAGTCCATCGAAGCCGTGAACCATCCGGACCAGCTCGCGGTTGACCCCCGCTGTGCGTAGGCCCGGCAGCAGGGCACGGAGCGGACGCAGATCGATGACCGTGAAGACGTCGTCGAACGCCTGGCCGGCCACCGCCTCGAGGCCCGCGGCGTAGTCATCCCGAGGCTCGCTCTCGCGGTAGGTCCAGGTGACCGGATCGAGCACCGCGACCGACCGGCCGCTTCCCGGCAGAACCATCAGGCTGAAGGTCGACTCGCCCTCAAGCGCCGCCAGCTCGGGAATCGTGGTGCCCAGGTCGAAGGCCTCCGTCATGTTCAGTCCCCGGACCATGTGATTGGCTCCGAATTTGAACATGGCCCGCGGGCTCCGGCCTTCCGACCGGGCCTGTCGCCAGTACCGGAACAGATTGGCCTTGTTCAGTTCCGCCCGACGCTGGTTCGAGGCCAGGCCGCTTCCCGAGAGGAACAGCCGGTTGATCTCCAGGGTCTCCTCCAGAACCGTCAGCATCCATGCCGCGTCCGGGTCGGCGTCCGGCCAGGCTTCGCGGACGGCCCGTACAAGGGACGGGTCGCCCGAGAAGTTGAAGATGTGCTGCGGCCCGCGGGTGGCTTCATATTGCGCCCAGGCCGCCAGTGACGCGGCCTCCAGGCGCGCCAGCGCCGCCGCTGCCGCCGCCGGCTTGGGTCGGGCGGTCAACCGCGCAATGGCCAGCCGGTCGGCGGCTATGTCGTAGTCCAGCCCCCACAGGACCGGCCGCCCGGGTGGAACGGCCGCGCGGATCGCCGCCAGCATCCCGGCCTCTTCGCGCATGCCAAAGAAGGCGGCCTGGGACCGCGGGTCGGCGAACAGCTGTCGCAGCCCGTCGACGCCCCCGGCGGACGCCCGATCCAGCTCAGCGGCCATGAGTGGCGAGGTCTCGATGGCGAGCGTGTCGTATCCGGACGGTGCCAGTTCCGCGAACAGGGCCGCCGCCAGCATCGGATTCTCGGCGATCCCGTGTTCCTCGCCCAGCAGAAAGAACCGCGCCTTGCGTCCCTCGGCGACCAGCAGGTCCCAGCCAGGCCCGGAAAAGCGGCCGTCGGCGAACTCCAGCCTGTGGCGGTTCTCGCCCGCCCGCGTGGCCAACCGTTCCAGCAGAGTGGGCTGCGGCGCGGCGGGCGCGGCGGGCGCGGCCGGGGCGGTCTGCCCCAGCGCCGGTCCGGCCCCCAGTCCGACCAGGCCTGCGGCGGCCAGCATCGTGCGGCGATCGATCATGGTGCATCTCCCCGGACGGAAGTCGTCCTCCCGATGACTTGAGGATCAGGGGCGGCGTCATGGATGCAGGAGGGACATTAACTATTGTCAATGTGGCTCAGGCTACGTCCAGCCCCACATCCAGCGCCGGCGCGGAGTGGGTCAGGGCACCGACCGAGATCACGTCCACGCCCGTCTCCGCGATACCGCGCACGGTCTCCAGATTGACCCCGCCCGAGGCCTCAAGCGTGATCCGCCCGGCCGTGCGGGCCACCGCCTCGCGCAGCATCGGCAGGGTGAAATTGTCGAGCATGATGACGTCCGGCCCGGCCGCCAGCGCCTCGTCCAGCTGATCCAGCCCGTCGACCTCGACCTCGACCTTCATCAGGTGTCCGACCACGGCGCGCGCCCGACGCACGGCCTCGCCCACCCCGCCGCAGACGGCGACATGGTTGTCCTTGATCAGGATGGCGTCATCCAGCCCGAAGCGGTGATTGACCCCGCCGCCGCACAGCACCGCGTGTTTCTCAAGCGCGCGCAGGCCGGGCGTGGTCTTGCGGGTGTCGGCGATCCGCGCCTTCGTGCCGGCGACGGCCTCGACATAGGCCCGGGTCAGGGTGGCGATGCCGCACAGACGTCCCAACAGGTTCAGCGCCGTCCGTTCGGAGGCGAGGAAGGCGCGGGCGTCGGCCTCTACTTCGGCCAGCACCGCCCCGGCCTCGAAGGCGTCGCCGTCGCGCAGCTTCAGCGCGATGGAAGCCCCTGGGTCCATCGCCAGCACGGCCAGGCGCACACAATCGATTCCCGCAAGAACGCCCGCCTTGCGCGCCGCGAACACGGCCCGCATCCGCGCGCCATCGGGGATGCAGGCCTGCGCCGTCACATCACCGGCCCGGCCGAGATCCTCGACCAGCGCCATACGCACCAAGGGTTCGATCAGGATGTCGGGGAGGGATCGGATCATCGGTCGCTCGTTCAGGCTGCGGCGACCAGCACAGGGTCGGCGTGGACGTGGGTATGGTCGGCGACGGCGGCGGTCGCGGGATAGTCCGAGCGATAGTGGCCGCCGCGGCTCTCGCGTCGCGCCAGCGCCGCCTCGGCGATCAGCCGCGCGGCGACCAGCGGCAGGGCGCCCGGTGCCGCGGCTTCCAGCCGGGCGATGACGGCCAGGGTGGCGCCGAGACCGGCCGCGTCGCGCACCACGCCGGAACCGTCGCTCATCGCATTGCGCAGCGCTTGCAGCGCGTCGGGCAAAAGGTCCGGAGCCACCGTCACAGGCAGGGTCTCGCCCACCCCCGGAGCTTCCAGCGCCGCCGCCCGTCCCGTCCGCCGTCCGAACGCCGCGGCTTCCAGCAGGGAGTTGGAGGCCAGGCGGTTCGCGCCATGCACGCCGGTCGAGGCACATTCGCCGACGGCAAACAGGCCCGGAAGGCTGGTGCGGCCGTCGGTGCCCGCGGCGATCCCGCCCATGTGATAGTGAGCCGCCGCGGCGACCGGGATCGGCGTCTCGCGCGGGTCCAGCCCGGCCCGCATACAGGCGGCGAAGACGGTGGGAAACTCCTCGGCCAGCCTGGCCCCGATGGCGCTGCGGCAGTCGAGGAAGGCCCCGCGACCGGCGGCGCGCGCGGCATGCACCGCCCGCGCCACAACATCGCGCGGCTGCAGGTCGGCGTCCGCCGCCTCGCCCAGCAGGAAGCGGTCGTCCCGATCGATCAGCCGCGCGCCCTCGCCCCGGAGGGCCTCGGTGGCCAGCGGCATGGGGTCGAGGCCGACATCCATGGCGGTCGGATGGAACTGCACGAACTCCGGATCGAGGATTTCCGCGCCCGCGAGATAGGCCGCGGCCATGCCTTCGCCCAGCAGGGCGGCGGGGGTGGTGGTGCGGGCGAACAGGCCGCCGGCACCCCCGGTGGCCAGCACGACGGCGGGGGCCAACACCTTGATCATCCGCCCCGAACCGGGCGTCCCACGCTCGATCAGGGCACCGCAGACCCGACCGCCGGCGTCCTGGACCAGGCCGCGCAGCCGCCCGTCTTCCCAGACCTCGATATGCGGCGCGGCGCGCACGGCCGCGATCAGGGCCGACAGGATCGCCCGCCCCGCGCCGTCGCCGCCGACCCGGGCGACGCGGGCGTGTGAATGCGCGGCTTCCAGACTGACCGCAAAGCCGCCGGCGGCGTCACGATCGAAGGGCGCGCCCAGCGACGCCAGCCACTCAACCGTGGCGCGGCCGTCTCCGGTCAGGGTGTCGGTCGCCCCGGCCTCGACCAGACCGGCGCCCGCCGCCGCCGTATCGGCCGCATGCAGGGCCGGGGCGTCATCCGGCGACAGGGCCGCCGCCACCCCGCCCTGGGCCCAGGCCGAGGAACAGGCCTCGAGCAGGGGCGCGGGCGTGACGACCAGCACCTTGCGCGGCGCGGCCTCCAGCGCGGCCGATAGCCCCGCCAAGCCGCCGCCGATGATCAGCGGCCCATCATGATGGACGGTGCGGCTCAACCGCCGAACCCCAGATAGCTGCCCGCGATCTCGAGCGCCCCGGGCAGGGAGCCCCCCGCAAGCGGCATCAGCGCGGCCAGGCCCACGCCCGCGCAGGCCGCCGCGGCGGCAAGGAACAGGCCGACGCTCTGCGCGGCCTCGCGGCCGGTCAGCGGCCGGCCATCAGGGCGCCACGCGCCGCGACGCAGGTGGCCGATCAGGGCGATGGCCAGGAAGGCGGCGAGGATGAACCGCCCCGTGGTGATCCCCCAGAACACCACCAGCGCGCCGATCAGCAGCATGGCCCCGCGTTCGACATTGGGATGGATGCGCGCCAGCACGGGACCCAGCGCCTTGGAGCCGTCCAGCGGCGGGGCGGGCGCGAGATTGACCAGGTTGATCGCGGCGATGACCGCCGCGCCCAGAAGCCACTCGGCGTGACCCATGGCGATGTAGCCGGCGAAGAAGGGAATGGCGGCCAGCAGGCCGAACCCGGGCCCGGCCAGGGAGACCAGCACGCCGTCCCATTCGCTCTTCGGCAGGCGCTGGCTCTTCGCCACGCCGCCGAGGAAGGGGATGATGTAGATCTTCGCCGGCCCCATCCCGAGCCGGTTCATCGCCAGCACATGGCCGTATTCGTGCACCAGCAGGCCCCAGATGGCCGCGACCGCGATCACCCAGCTGCCGCTGACCCACCAGATAAAGCCGCCCAGGAGCAGGGTCGAGACTACGGCCCAGACCGGGTGCTGACCCTTGTCGAGCGGCGGCTCGGCGCTGCGGGGCGGACCCCGATCGGCCACAGCCGCTTCCCGTGCGGGGGCTGCCGCTTCGGGCTTGGGGTCCCAGGGACCGGGGCGGGGGGTCTGGCTGTCTGTCATCGCGACGACGTGGCCTTTTCTGACCGCAGCCACAAGGCCAGCAGGGCGAGAAGCCGCAGGCTGCGCTTGTCGATCGTCGCCACCGCGCGGACGGGCGGAACGTAGTGCATCAGATCAGCTCCACCGCCACATGGTGCCGCGCCTTGATCATGTCGTAGCGCGCGGGGACCACCGGCGGCGGCAGGTCCACCATCCGCTGCACGGCCAGCCGGGCCCGTTCGCCAATATCCTCGGGCACCGTGACCTCGAACTGCATGTTCAGCAGGCAGTCGCGGATATTCTCCAGCGTGATCCGCTTCATGTGCGGGCACATGTTGCAGGGGCCGATGAAGCTGACCTCGGGCACATCGCCCTGGATGTTGGCGGCCATGGAGCATTCGGTGATCAGCACCACCTGCTTCGGCTTGCGGCTGGTGATGTAGTCGGTCATCGCCGCCGTCGAGCCGGCGAAATCGGCCGCCGACAGCACGTCCTCGGGGCACTCCGGATGGGCGAGGATTTCCGCGCCGGGATAGGCCTCGCGCATCTCGGCGATGTCGGCGGCGGTGAAGCGCTCATGCACCTCGCAGCGGCCCTTCCAGGCGATGATGCCGATGTTGGTCTGGGCCGCGACGTTGCGGGCCAGGAACTCGTCGGGGATCAGGATGACGCGGTCGACGCCCCATTCCTTCGCCGCCCACTCGACCACCTGCACGGCGTTGGCGCTGGTGCAGCAGATGTCGGTCTCGGCCTTCACATCGGCCGTGGTGTTCACATAGGTGACCACCGGCAGGCCCGGGTAGCGCTGCTTGATCAGCCGCACGTCCGCGCCCGTGATCGATGCCGCGAGTGAGCAGCCGGCGCGCAAGTCGGGGATCAGCACCGTCTTTTCGGGGCTCAGGATCTTCGAGGTTTCGGCCATGAAATGCACGCCGGCCTGGACGATCACCTTCGCCTTGGACCGCGCGGCCTCCTTGGCCAGGCCAAGGCTGTCGCCGACATAGTCGCCGACCCCGTGGAAGATCTCGGGCGTCATATAGTTGTGCGCCAGAATGACGGCGTCGCGGCTCTTCTTCAGCGCATTGATCTCGCTGATCAGCGCCGCCTGCGCCGGCCACTCCATGGGCGTCACATGGTCCTTGACCTTGGCCCAGACCGGGGCGGTTTCCCGCGCCAGTGCCTCAGTCATTCCGAACGCACCGTCTGCCATTTCGCATCCCTTTTGCTCGATTTGAGCAAATCAGAGGCCCGAAGAACGGCGACTGGTCACACTGACCGTCGCCGACTTATGCTCACTTTCAGCATAAGCAGGGACAATCTAGGCGGATGGCGGAGAAATGCAAGTCCGGATCGCCACCCTGAGGAGGACGGCTAGCGAGCCGGAATGGTGACGAGATAGTCGATGATTGTGGTGGAAGGGATGGTTGTAAACACCACCTTCCCGTCCGGGGTCGCCCCTTCCAGGGCGTACATCTGCCCGCCTTCCACCCGGCGCAGCGTACGCACGGCATCGGGTGCCGTGGCCGCGGCCGGCAGGTCGAACCGGCAGCCGGTCAGCTTCAGGTCCTGGAGCACGCAGCTGATCTGGAGCTCCGCCACGGGCAGTTGCTGCACAGGCGGCCCCGCGGGCGTCGGGGCCTCCGGCAGGCCCGCCCGGGCCCCGCGCCCACGCGGCCGTTCGCGCGGCGGCGGCGCATCGGGATCGCGGAAGCTGACCTCGGCTCGTCCCGCCCGCGCCAGCTGGTCCCGGTCGTCTGTCAGACCCCAGCCGCACGCAGAAAGAACCCGGTCGAGGTTCGCCGACTGCGTCGGGAGGTCAAAATTCGTGCGCAGGGCCCGCGACGCTCCGTCCGCTGTGCGGATCGAATACAGGCCACCGCCGCGCATGAAGCGGATGTCCCGCGCGGGCACGGTGCTCATCAGGATGCCCGGCTGCGGTCCGGGGACCCAGGTCTGGACATCGGTGCGACCGTCTCCGCGCCGCGCCTGCACCTCGATGCCGCCCACGCCCGCCGGCATCCCGATCAGGGCAGCCGAAAGCGCGCGATCCCGGCACTGGACGATAATGGCCACGCCCGCGTCATAGCGGACGGCGGCGACCGTCTGGTTCAGACTGGGCTCGTGCTGGAATTCCCAGTCGTCCTCGTCCTGAGCGACCGCGAGGGTCGGCCCCGCACAGAGGACAGCGCACAGCGCCGCAAACAGCGTCGATTTCATGGATTTGCTCCCCAGCATCCCGACGCCAGATGACGACAGCAAACCCGGTCTGGTCAAGACCTCACGCGACAGCCGCCCCGAACATGGGAAACACGATCTTAACCGGAACAGGATGCAACGGACGCTTCACCGGAGAGTCCCATGCGCCTGATCCCCGTCGCGGTCGCCGCCGTCCTTCTGTCCGCCGGATCGGCGATGGCGCAATCGTCGGAGCCCGGCGTCGCGGTCGGCGCGGCCGTCGGCACCTCGGGCATCGGCCTTGAGGTACAGGTCAAGATGGGACCGATCTTCACCTTGAGAGGGTCGACGGACCGGCTGACCCACAGCGCGGACGAAAGCTACGATGACGTCGACTACAATGCTGATCTGACCTTCGACACGGTCGGTGCCTTCATCGACATGCACCCGCTGGCCAATGGTCTGCTGATCTCCGGCGGGGCCTATCTGGGCGACCGCGACATCGCCCTGGCCGGCACGCCCACGGCACCGGTCAATATCGGCGGCCAGACCTATTCGCCCGCCCAGATCGGCACGCTGGGCGGCTCCATCAAACTGCAGGACGTCGCCCCCTTCATCGGTATCGGCTGGGACGACACCTTCTATCGCAGCGGGCGCTGGGGCATTCGCGCCATTGCGGGCGTCGCCTGGAGCGATGCGCCCGAAGTCGCCCTGACCTCGACCGGCGGCAGCCTGTCCAACGATCCGACCTTCCAGGCCCGGCTGCGCGACGAGAGCCGGAACATCACTGACGATGTCGAGGGCTACGGCCTGTTCCCGATCATCCAGGTGGGCCTGAACTACAAATTCTGAGCCGTCAGACCGCGACACCCTCATGGGCCAGCAGCCAGCGCTTGCGCGCCAGCCCGCCGGCGTAGCCGGTCAGCGTCCCGTTCGCGCCGATCACCCGGTGACAGGGCACGATGACCGCTATGGGGTTCTGGCCGTTGGCCAGTCCCGCGGCCCGCACCGCCCTGGGTGAGCCGATCGCCGCCGCCAGCTGGCCATAGGTCCGGGTCTCGCCCGCCGGTATGGCCCGCAGAGCTTTCCAGACGGTGCGCTGGAAGTCCGTACCGCCCGTCGCGACGGTCAATCCGTCCAGAGCCCGCACGTCGCCGCCGAAATAGCCCTCGACCGCGGTCCGGACCGGCTCCGGCGCACGACCTTCTACCACCATCGCGCCCGGGGCATGGCGGGCCAGCAGCCGGGTCATCCGGGCTTCATAGTCTGCGAAATCCAGCGCCCGCACGGCACCCTCGCCATCGGTGACCAGCAGCACCTCGCCCACCGGCGTGGCGACCCGGTCGAGGGTCAGGGTCTCAGGCTGCGCGTTTCGCATCGTCGCTCTCCATCAGTCGCGCACCGCTGATCCCGGCCAGGGTCAGATGCAGCGCACCATAGGCCCGCCAGGGGCGCCAGGTTTCGGCGCGGGTGGCGAGCATCTCATCGTCCAGGCGGTCGTTGGGCGCCTCGTCCCCATCGTCGATCCACTCGCCGGGCAGCCGCAGCCCCGGCCGCGCCGCGACCAGCGGCCTCAGCGCCGGGTCGGCCGACAGGTCGCGCCCGATGGCGTCCGGATCCGCCGACAGGTCGAACACCCGCCGCACCCGCGCCAGCACACCCGGCAGCGCCTTCAGGTCGTCCGCCTCGACGCAGACCGAGACCCGCCCCGCCTCCGCCGGCTCGACCGTGACCGCGCCGTCTGCGCCGTCCACACCCCGCGTCAGGACCCGCGACCAGCGCCGCCCTTCGACGGCATCGCCGCGCGCTGTCAGGGCTGCGAACATGGCGTCCCAGTCATAGGGCGGTCGGAAGGACAGGCTCAGCCGCACCCCGCCCTCATGCACCCGCTCGCCGCGCCGCCGCAGCGCCGAGGGCGGACGGCCATACAGGGCCTGAAACGTCTCGTTGAACCGCCGCACGCTGCCGAAGCCGGAGGCCAGCGCCACCTGTGCCATGCTGAGATCGGTCTGGTGGATCAGCGCCTTGGCCAGCAGCACCCGGCGGGTCTGGGCCACGCTGACCGGGGCGGCGCCCAGATGCTGGCGGAACAGCCGTCGCAGGTGCCGTTCGCCGACGCCCAGCCGACCCGCCAGTCCGTCGACATCGTCCTCATCCAGCGCCCCCGCCTCGATCAGGGCCAGGGCCCGGCTGACGGTGTTCGAGGTGCCCCGCCACGCCCCCATGTCGGGGGCCGTCTCCGGGCGGCAGCGCAGACAGGCGCGAAAGCCCGCCTCCTCGGCCGCCGCGGCCGAGACCACGAAGAACATGTTCTCCCGCTTCGGCGTCCGTGCCGGACAGACCGGACGGCAGTAGATGCCCGTGGTCTTCACACAGCCGAAGAACCGCCCGTCGAACCGCGCATCGCGCGTCAGCACGGCGCGATAGCAGGCCTCCTGATCGAGTTCGCCGGCGTTTTCCATGACCGCAGAATGATCGCTGCGGCCATGGAAGTCTCGCGGTTTTCGGACATGGCCGTGCCGGGCCGCGTCGGATCGAGAAGGCGGAGCCTTCTGATCGCGGCCTGCTTACATACCCCGCGCCAGCCGCCCCAGGTCAGCAAGGACCCTGAACGCCAGGCTGATCGCGGAGATGGCCAGAACCCAGACCATCACCACCGACAGGGTGCTGGCGATACCGACCAGATCCCGCGCGCCGTCGCCCAGATTTCGCAGGGTATCGAAGTCCAGCATGGTCCAGTCGCCGGCGATCCGGGCGGTCTCCCCGTCACGCGTCAGGGTGAACCAGTGCCCCGCCTCGAAGATGACCCAGGTCAGCCACAGGCCGGCACCGGCGACAACGATCCGGGCCGCCGCCCGCGCCCGGACGGCATAGGGTCGGACCAGGCTGGCCAGGTCCACGGCCATCTGGGCGAAGGCGTAGAGCAGGATCGGCCCGAACAGGATCGACCAGATCGGTGCGCCGCTGACCACCGCGTCCTCGCCGCGAAGCTCAACCGACATCAAGCCGGGGAAATGGATCGCTCCGATCCACCACAGCACAAACATGCCGGTGGCGAGGAAAGAGAACAGATACTCCCCGCCCGGCCAGGCCCTGGCCCGACGTCGCGGCATCCAGGACGGTTTCGTGGCCTGCGCCGGCTCCGTTCCCGTCATCGACATGCCCCAGGCCGCCGGATCGGCCAGGCCGAAGGCCCCGAGATCCTTCACCCGCCATCTGGTCAGGAACGCCGGCCGGATGCCCTGATGCTCGAAGATCGCCGCCGCCAGGGTCGCCGCCCCGATCAGGGTGAGGCCGGCCCCGAAGAAGCCGTGGAAGGCCTGGGCGATGTCCTGCCCGAAATTGTCCGATCCACCGATCACCCGGATGAACAGGGTGAGGGCGAAGACCGCCGCCAGCACCATCAGTCCGGCCTTCACGCCGAACAGCCAGTAGGGAAACAGCTCCGGTCCGACCAGCGAGTCCGGCCCCTTGCGATAGCGGGCGGCCACGACCAGCGGATGGCCGATCTCGCGCAGGATCGCCTCCTGCTCATCCTCGGTCAGGGCGCGGCCCAGCGCCTCTTCCTTCGCCTCGAACCGGCTCAGGATCAGGTCGCGCAGTTCGGCGGTGATGTCGGCGCGTTCGTCCTGCGGCAACTGCGCGGCGACGGCGTTCAGATAGCGGTCGATCAGGTCCATGGCTTTCCCCTTCAGCCCGGGTTTCAGAGAATCTTGTCGAGCGAGGCGTTGATCCCCCGCCACTCGTCGGTCAGCGCGGCCAGCATCGAAACGCCACCGGGCGACAGGACGTAGAAGCGCTTCTTCCGCTTCTCTTCCTCGCGCCATTCGCTGTACAGCAGCCCCTGGCTCTCCAGCCGGCGCAGCAGCGGATAGAGGGTCGATTCCTCCATCTCGAGCCCGTCGGCGGCCAGGGCCTGGCGCAGGGTGTAGCCGTAGCGTTCGGTCCTCAGGCAGGCGAGCACCGCCAGCACCAGCGACCCGCGCCGAAGTTCCAGCCGCATCGATTCATAAAGGTCCGGATCGAGGCTCATGCCGCTTCCCTGCATCTCACATAGTGTGTGACACACAGTGTATGCGACATACTGTGCGACCGAGTCAAGACACGGCGGTCAGGCGTGGGTCATTCGGGTATGCGCGCGCCGTCCCAGGCGAAGACACCGCCACTGTCCGCGGGGGTCAGACCGGCGATCACCGACAGCAATCGTTCCGCAGAATAGGCCGCCGTGAACAGCTTCTCCGGCTTCACGCCCTTCTGGAACGGCGCGCTCAGGCCGGTGTCGACCGTGCCCGGATGCAGGCCGGCGACCACCGCCTGCGGATGGGTGCGGCCCAGCTCAACGGCCAGATTGCGCAGCAGCATGTTCAGGGCCGCCTTGGACGCGCGATAGCTGTGCCAGCCGCCCAGCCGGTTGTCGCCGATCGACCCGACCCGCGCCGACAGGGCCGTGAACACCGCCGGCCGGTCTCGCGGCAGCAGGGGCAGGAAATGTCTGGCCACCAGCGCCGGCCCGACCGCATTGATCCGGTAGTCGCGCAGCAGATGCTCGGCATCGAGGGCGCGCCAGCTGCGTTCCGGCTCAAACCCGTGATGCAGCACCCCCGTGGCGACGAACACCAGCGCCGGGGCCGGCCCCTCGGCAACCTGTGCGGCGGCGGCGGCGATCGAGACCTCGTCCTCCAGATCGAACCCCGTGCCGGAACGCGACAGCGCGTGGACGACGGCGTACCGACCGGAGGCTCGCAGCCGGCTTACCAGCGCCGCGCCGATTCCGCCCGAGGCCCCGATAACAACCGCCGCCTGGTTCACTGAGTCTGTCATGCCGCGAATGTCGCCGTCGCCCGCGCCGGGTCAAGGCGATGGTCGGCGAGGGGGCGTTATGCCTCAGCCCCAGGGCCTCGTGTCCGCGCGTCCACAACCACTGGACACGCCCCGCGATCGGGTGTGTCCTGATGAGTCCGGCGCAAGAAAAACAACAAGCCGGTTCGAGTGAGGAAACATGTCCAATCGCCCGAGCCACATCCGGCTCAACTCCCACCCCGGCGCGGGGACCGTCAGCCGCTTCCCGATCGAATGGGGCGCGCCCACCGCGAAGGAACGCGGGCCGGTCATCGGCACGGTGAATTCCGGCTCGGACCGCAACGCCATCGGCGCCCACGGCGGGGCCTATTCGGTCTATCGCGCCCTCGCCGTGTCATCCGGTGCCATGGCCGCCAACAACCGGCCCGACCTGACCAACACCGCGCCGACCACGCCGATGGGGCCGTTCCCGCAGTGGACCGACGCCTCGAAGATCGTCTCACTCGATCCCTGGGGCGCCCGCGTCGTCGAGGATTTCGCCGGTGAACTGGCCGAGGGCGTCGACATCCGCCCGACCATCGCCGTCACCCGCGCCCGGCTTCAGCTGGGCGAGATCGGCGAGGCCATCGCCGCAGGCCGGCTGAAGGCCGACGGCCAGATCGTGCATGAGAGCGGCGACGTCGCCGTGACCAAGGCCGCCATTGATCCGGTCTGGTACCTGCCCGGCATCGCCGAACGCTTCGGCGTCACCGAGACCGCCCTGCGCCGCACCCTGTTCGAACAGACCGGCGGCATGTACGCCGACCTCGTCACCCGGCCGGACATCAAGGTCTTCCTGCCCCCCATCGGCGGCATCACCCTCTACATCTTCGGCGACCCGGCCGCGATCGCCGACCCGAACCGCCGCCTGACCTGCCGGGTGCACGATGAGTGCAACGGCTCGGACGTCTTCGGCTCGGACATCTGCACCTGCCGCCCCTATCTGACCCACGGCATCGAGGAGTGCATCCGCGAGGCCCAGGACGGCGGCGCGGGCCTGATCGCCTATAACCGCAAGGAGGGCCGGGCCCTCGGGGAAGTAACAAAGTTCCTCGTCTACAACGCCCGCAAGCGCCAGCCGGGCGGCGACCAGGCGGCGACCTATTTCGAGCGCACCGAATGCGTCGCCGGGGTCCAGGACGCCCGCTTCCAGCAGCTGATGCCGGACATCCTGCACTGGCTGGGCATCACGAAGATCGATCGCTTCGTCTCCATGTCCAACATGAAGCACGACGCCCTGACCGCATCCGGCATCGAGATCTGCGAGCGGGTGCCCATCCCCGACTATCTCGTTCCGCCCGACGCCTCGGTCGAGATGGAGGCCAAGAAGGCGGCCGGCTATTTCACCCCCGACGCCCCGCCGTCGGCCGAAGACCTGACCCGCGTGGTGGGCCGCGACCTTGAGCAGTTCTGACGCCGCGCAGGCGCGCAGCCTGCTCAACGCCGCCGCCGTCCGCGAACGGGCCCATGAGATGCTGGCCATCGGCGTCGCCGGCGGCCTCGATCACTGGACGGTCGATCTCGATCGGCTGCCGGAAACCGCACGCTACGTCGCCGCCGTGATCCGCGACCAGTATCCGACCCTGGCCGTGCCCTTCCACGCCCGCTGGCGCCATTTCGCCGTCGATGGCGTCGATCTGTGGGGCCCGGTCGCCGAGGCCCGCGACTGGCTCGATCCCGCCTCGCGGGCGCGGACCGAGTTCGACCTCGCCATCGTCTCGGTCCTGCTGGACGCCGGCGCCGGACCGGACTGGTCATACAAGGACGCTCTCACCGGCCGAACCCTCACCCGGTCCGAGGGGCTGGCCATCGCCTCCCTGCGGATGTTCGAGGCTGGAGCCTTCTCGATCACCGAGGACGATCCCTGGCGCGTCGACGCCGTGGCCCTGACCTTCCTGACCGCCGCCGATCTGGCAAAGGGTTTCCAGGTCTCGGACAAGAACCCGCTGGTCGGGCTCGAGGGCCGTGCCGCACTGCTGCGCCGGCTGGGACAGGCCTGTCTCGCCGAGCCTGACCTGTTCGCGCTCGAGGATGAGCCGCGGCCCGGCGGCCTGTTCGACGCCATGGTCGACCGCGCCGACGAGGACGACCGCCTGCCCGCCCCGGTGATCCTCGAGGTCCTGCTGGAGGCGCTCGGCCCGGTCTGGCGCGACCGGCTGAACCTCGGCGGCGTCGACCTCGGCGACTGCTGGCGGCATCCGGCGATGAAGCGTGACGACGCCACCGACGGCCTCGTCCCGATCCATAAACTGTCCCAGTGGCTCAGCTATTCGCTGGTCGAGCCGCTGCAGACCGCGGGGGTCGAGGTCATCGATCTCGACGGCCTCACCGGCCTGGCCGAATACCGCAACGGCGGCCTGTTCATGGACCTCGGCGTCCTGACGCTGAAAGACCCGGCCGACGCCGCCAAAGCGTGGCCCGTCTCCGATCCGCTGGTGGTCGGCTGGCGCGCCATGACGGTCGCCCTGCTCGACCGGATCGCCCCCCTGGTCCGCGCCGAGCTCGGCGTCAGCGCCGGGGCCATGCCACTGGCCAGCGTGCTGGAGGGCGGCACCTGGGCCGCCGGCCGCCGCGCCGCCGCAGAGCGCAGGCCCGGCGGCGGACCGCCCCTGACCATCCTCTCCGACGGGACCGTATTCTGATGACGACAAAGCCCTTCAGGATGGACGGCGTCACCGTCGTCACCCACCCGCTGGTCCGCCACAAGCTGTCGATCATGCGGGCAAAGGACACCTCGACCGCCCGCTTCCGCGACCTGTTGCGCGAGATCTCGACCCTGCTCTGCTACGAGGTCACCCGCGACCTGCCGCTGGAGGACTATCCGGTCGAGACCCCGGTCGGCCCGACCACCGGCCAGCGCATCGCCGGCAAGAAGATGGTCTTCGTTCCCATCCTCCGCGCCGGCCTCGGCCTTGTGGAGGGCATGCTGGAACTGGTCCCCTCGGCCCGCGTCGGCCACATCGGCCTGTACCGCGAGCCAGTGACGCTGGACGCCGTCGAATACTATTTCCGCGCGCCCGAGGACGTGGCCGAGCGCCTCTGCGTCGTCATCGACCCCATGCTGGCCACCGGCAACACCGCCGTCGCCGCCATCGAACGGCTCAAGGAGCGCGGCGTCACCAACCTTCGCTTCGTCTGCCTCGTCGCCTCGCCCGAGGGGCTGGAACGACTTCGCGGCTGGCACCCGGACGTGCCCATCTGGACGGCGGCGGTCGACGAGCGGCTGAACGACCACGGCTATATCGTGCCGGGGCTGGGCGACGCGGGCGACCGCCTGTTCGGAACGCGATAGGTCCGCCCTCTCCGGCCTTGACGGACCGGCACGTCGGCACCAGATCGAACCCGCGTCGAGATCGCCTCCCTCGAGTTTCGACAGCAGGGTGGACGTACGCGCATGACGGACCTGGCGATCTTCTATGAGCATCCCGCATGGTTCGAGCCGCTGTTCGCAGCCCTGGACCGCCGCGGCGTCGACTGGACCAGGATCCACGCGGGCGACCATGTCTTCGACACCGGTCCGGGTGCCCCACCGGCCCCGCTGATCTTCAACCGCATCGGCATGTCCGCCTTCCTGCGCGAGACCGAGCATCCGATCTTCTACGCCCGTACCCTGTTCGATCACTGGGAGGGTCAGGGTGCCCGCGTCGTCAACGGCGCGGCGCTGGAGGTCGACACCTCCAAGGGCCGGCAGATTTCCCTGATCCGCCGCCTCGGCTACGGCGCGCCGGAGACGCGGATGGTCCACCGGGCTGCGGACCTGTCGAAGGCCGCGCAGGGCCTGCGCTTCCCCGTTCTGGTCAAGCCGGACATCGGCGGCTCGGGCGCGGGCATCCAGCGGTTCGACACGCCGGAGGAACTGGCCGAGGCGGTCGCCGCCGGCTCGGTGTCCATGGGCATCAACAGCTGCGCCCTGGTGCAGGAGCACGCCCCGGCCCGCGACGGCCGCATCGTCCGGGTCGAGACCCTGAACGGCCGCTTCCTCTATGCCTGCAGCGTGGAGACCGGCGGCTTCGACCTGTGCCTCGCCGACGTCTGCATGATCGCGCCGGGCAAGGCCTCCATCCAGATCGAGGCCGTCACCCCGCCGGCTGAGGTCATCGCCGCGGCGGAAGCCATCGCCCGCGCCTCACAGATCGATGTCGGCGGGGTCGAATACCTCGTCGACGACCGCGACGGCTCGGTGAAATTCTACGACATCAACGCCCTGTCGAACTTCGTCGCAGACCCGGTGACTGTGCTCGGCTTCGACCCACACGACCGCCTGATCGACTATCTGGTCGACCGGATCACCGCCGGAAAGGCCGTCTGATGCGATACGGATACTGGGCTCCCGTCTTCGGCGGCTGGCTGCGCAATCACCCGGAAGAGGATGGCGCGGCTTCGTGGGAGTCGATGTCACGGCTGGTGAAGCGTTCGGAAGAGATCGGCTACGACCTCACCCTGATCGCCGAGCTGAACCTGAACGACATCAAGGGCGTGCAGGCCCCGGCGCTGGACGCCTGGTCGACCGCGGCGGCCCTGGCGGCGGTGACCCACTCGATTGAGCTGATGGTGGCGGTGCGGCCGAACTTCCATCAGCCGGCCCTGTTCGCCAAGGCGGCGGCCAATATCGACAACATCGCCGGCGGGCGGCTGGCCCTGAACGTCGTGTCGTCCTGGTGGGCGAAGGAGGCGACCAGCTATGGCCTCCAGTTCGACGAACATGATGACCGCTACGCCCGCACCTCCGAATGGCTCCAGGTGGTCGACGGCCTGTGGCGCGAGCCGCAGTTCAGCTTCTCGGGTCGCTACTACAATCTCGACCAGGCCATCGTGGAGCCCAAGCCGGTCGCCCGGCCCCGGCCGGTGATCTATGCCGGCGGCGAGAGCGATGCCGCCAAGACCATGATCGCGCGCCAGTGCGACGCCTATGTTATGCACGGCGACACCCCTGAGCACATCAGGCTGAAGATCGCCGACATGCGCGAACGCCGCGAGCGCGAGGGGCTGCCACCGATGCAGTACGGCATGGCCGCCTATGCGATCGTGCGCGACAGCGAGGCCGAGGCGCAGGCCGAACAGGCCAGGATCACGACCATTCCCGGCCTCGACGCCGGCGCGCCCCCGCCCGGTTTCGCCAATTTCGACCAGTGGCTCTCGGGCACCCAGCTGGAGCGGGAGCTGAAGATCCAGGAGTATTCGGTTTCCAACCCCGGGCTGCGCCCCCAGCTGGTCGGCACGCCCGAGCAGATCGCCGAACGGGTCGAGGCCTATGAGGACGCCGGGCTCGACCTCCTCCTGCTGCAGATGAGTCCGCAGGAAGAAGAGATGGAGCGGTTCTCGGCCCAGGTCATCCGACCCGGGCCGAACTGAGCCCTAGCCGACGGCCCTGACGTTGTCGTTCGAGTCCCGGTCGATCCATTTGTTGTACGGATCCACACCGGCGAAGCGCGGCTCACGCGTGGTGATGAAGCGCAGGGTCTGCACCCCGGACCGGATCGGCCGGCGCTCGAGCAGGACCACGTCGTCCTGGTCAAAGGCCCCCTTGCCCGGTTCGGCGGTGAAGATGCCGACGTCGAACATCTCGTTGAGCGGTGCCGCCGTCTCGACCCCCTTGCCGTCCGCATAGAGTTTACGGGCGTTGACCGTGACCGCCACGTCCCAGCGGCCGTCGGCGCGGCGCGTGGCCGTCACCCCGGTCGTCTTGACGTCATAGATCGTGATCTTCTCGAACAGGTCGGTGATCAGGGCCTGTTTGTCGGCCGGTGCCTCGGCGCGGAGGGCGGCGATCAGGTCCAGCGAGCGCGGATAGGGTGCGCTCTTGAAGGCGTACTGCGCCAGCACCCGGCGCAGGGCGCGGTTGACCGCATCCTCGCCGATCTGGTCGCGCAGCAGATACATGACCAGCCCGCCCTTCTGGTAGTGGATGTACTGCTGGTTCTCGACCCGCATCAGCGGCATCTCCTCCAGCCGCTCGGTGCCGCGCGAGCGCAGGTAGCGGTCCAGCTCCTGCTTCAGGAAGCGGCGGATCTGCTCCTGCCCATACATCTTCTCCATGACCATCAGCGCCGAATACTGGGCGAGGGTCTCGGACAGGACGGTCATGCCCTGCTGGTTGGAGCCGACGACCTGGTGCGCCCACCATTGGTGCGCGAACTCATGCGCGCCGACATAGGTCACATAGTCGACCTTGGTCGGGTCGCTGAGGTCGGCGATGAAGCCGAGCCCTTCGGACCAGGCGAAGGTGTTGGGATAGGACTGGGCGAAGCTGGCGTAGTCCGGGAACTCCACGATCCGCGCCTGCCGGAACTGGTAGGGGCTGAAATTGGCCTGGTAGTAGTCCAGCGACGCCGAAAGCGCATCGAGCATCCGGGACACGTTGCGGTCGTGGGCGGCGTCGTGGAAGACCACCATCTCCACGCCGTTGTGCATCCGCGCGGTCCGCTCATACCGGGCCGACTGCACCGAGAAGAAGTTCAGCACCGGCGACTCGGTCACGAACCGGCTGGTGCGGCGGTCACCGTTGACCACGTCCGAGACCATCCGCCCGGGCGCGATCACCGTCTGGTCTGCCTCGGTCGAGATGGTGATGTCGGCCGTGACCCAGTCGGCGCCGATGTAGTTGCGGCCGCGGGCGGATTCGTCCTCCAGCCTGGCGGGACGCAGCTCGGCCGGCAGGCCCGCCTTGCGCCGCTTGGTGCGGTCGGTCAGCAGGCCCTGACGGTCCATGCCGACCATCGGCGCGAACTCCATGTTGTTCACGAAGGTGCCGTTGTCGACCAGCCGGGTGGTGTTGCCGCCGGCCTTGAAGCCGCGCTGCTCCAGCACCGACTCGAAGGTGACGGTGCGGCGTTCGCCCGGCTGCATCGGCGTGGCGAACCTGTAGATCCGGTAGTCGAAATCGTCCCACTCGCGGGCGACGCTCGCGCCCTCGACGACCAGGCTGGCCATCTCCAGATCGCCGGTCCAGCGCAGGTGAACCTCCGGCAGGGGCGCGGCCGTGTTGTTGACCAGCACATAGGTTCCACGCGTCGTCAGCTTCGGCTGATGCGGGCGCAGGTCCATGACGAGTCGGACATCAGCCACCGACGGCTGGGGCGTGGTCTCGTAGCGAAGCAGGGCCTTCTCATAGGCGACCTGTTCGGCCTCCTGCTGGGCCTGGGTCTGGTACTCGTTCCAGACATTGGTGTTCATGTAGATGAAGACGCCGAGGCCGACGAAGGCCGCGAGGGCCGCCCCGCCAATCAGGCCCGCGGGCCCCATCAGTCGGTGCGGCAGCCGCTTCAGCCGCGGCCACAGCCGGCTCTCCGTTCCCCGCCGCCACAGGCCATAGGCCAGCACCAGCAGGATCACGGCGAAGGCGGTCCAGTAGGCGTCGAGCCAGGCCGCGAAGCCGGCGAAATCGCCCCGGCCGTTCATGTCCGACAGCGGCACGCCGATGCCCGCGCCGTAGCGGTACAGGATGTGGTCGAAGCCGAGGTTCGCCAGCACCAGGGTCGAGATCAGATAGACGACCATGATCGCCCAGCCGACGAACTTGTTGGGCGAGAGGGCCTGGACGAACATCGCGAGTACGGCGATCTGGATCATGCCGATCGCATTGGGGACGACGTACCAGAGCAGGTATTTACCCAGCTCATAGTCCGTGTGGCCCTTGATCGTCTGGGTCACGATGCCGGCCAGGACGCCGATCAGCAGGGTCGAGATCAGCACCAGCGCCAGCGCCAGGGTCTTCGGGATCAGGAAGGTCCAGTCGGGGGTCGAGGAGGCGTCGACGATCTCGTGCATCTTGCGGTCACGATCCCGCCAGACCAGCTCGCCCGAGTAATAGATGGCGATGATGATCGAGATCAGGCCGAAAGTGCCGAGCAGGGCGGTGATCACGACCCGCGTCACCAGCAGGATCGGCGCGCCGTAGATCTCGCCGGTGAACAACAGGGTCGCGACGGCGAAGGCCATGGCCAGCAGGACCAGCACCACATAGGCGGGGCTCTTGAACACCAACACCGTCTCGAACACGGCGCGCGACCACAGCTGGGTCAGGCCGCTGGCGAAGCCGTAGCTGGGCCTCGGCAGGGCACCGACGGGCGTGACGACGACGTCCTTCTCGACCAGCGCCTTCAGACGCTCCTGCTTCTTCAGCTTGGCCCCGCGCGGGGACGGCCGGTACAGCAGATAGGCGGCCGCGAGGAAGACGGCACCGATCGCGGTCCAGATCACCCGGTTCCACAGCAGGACGCCTTCGATCGGTGCATTGAGCGTGTTTCGCTCCGCCGCCGTCCAGTATTTGGTGACAAGGGCATAGGCACCGGAGCCGAACGGCTCGGCCCAGGCCATGGCCGTCTCGAACTCGGGCCGCGAGCCGAGTACGCCGGTCGAGGCCAGATAGGCGATCAGTACGGCGACGACGCCGATATAGGTGGCCATCATCGACCGGGTGACCGTCGCCAGCATGAAGAACAGGGCCGAGGTCAGGAACAGGCCGGTCAGGCCGAACACGAGGTAGGCATAGGCGTAGTCACCCAGCCGCAGGGGCCCGACGGTCTCCGGATCGACCCAGGGCATGAAGGTGCCCATGAGGGTGCCGATGGCGATGCTCATGTAGCAGAGCGCCACCGCGGCGAAGGCCCCGAAGAAGCGGCCGTACAGATAAGAGGCCTTGGTGATCCGGGTCGACAGGATCAACGGCCCGAAGCCGGTCTGCGTATCCCGCGCCACGACATTGGCGACGATCGCCGTCGTCGCCAGCATGAAGAAGACGTTGAAGATGATGTGCGCGCCGGCCAGGGCATAGGGCGCGTTCTTGAACACATTGCCACCGGAGCCGAGCGAGACGTTGTCGCTGGCAACCGCGCCGAAGGCGAGCAGGCCGAAGACGATGGCGATGACCCAGAACGCCGGCTGGCGCAGCTGGTAGCGGAATTCGAAACTGGCGATCTTGGCGAACATGATCCGTCCCTCAGGCCGCGCGGCGCGAGGCGTTGACGGTGGCCAGATAGACGTCCTCCAGCCCGCTCTGGGCCCGTTCGAAGCCGTCGCCCGGATTGGTGTCGGACAGGACGTGGATCACGGTGCGGCCGGCGAAAAGGCGGCTCGAGATGACGTTGCGGCTGGCCTGCTGGGCCGCCAGATCGGCCTTGTCGATGGTCTTGCGCCAGACGCGACCCTCGAGGGCGTGGGTCAGTTCGACCGGCGCGCCTTCGAGCTGGATCTTGCCGCCGGCCAGCACCGCCATACGGGGGCACAGGTCGGTGACGTCCTCGACGATGTGGGTCGAAAGGATGATGACGACGTTCTCGCCCACCTCGGCCAGCAGGTTGAGGAAGCGGTTGCGCTCTTCCGGGTCGAGGCCGGCGGTCGGCTCATCCACGATGATCAGTTCGGGGTTGCCGATCAGGGCCTGGGCGATGCCGAAGCGCTGGCGCATCCCGCCCGAGAAGCCCGCCAGCGCCTTGCCGCGCACGGGCCACAGATTGACCTGGTTCAGCAGGGCCTCGACCGTCTGCTTGCGGTCCTTGCCGTTGGAGATGCCCTTCAGCACCGCCATGTGGTCGAGCATGTCGTAGGCCGAAACGCGCGGATAGACGCCGAAATCCTGGGGCAGATAGCCGAGCACCCGGCGCAGCTGTTCCGGGTCCTTGATCACGTCAATGTCGCCGAAGCGGATCGAGCCCGAGGTCGGCGTCTGCAGGGTGGCGATCGATCGCATCAGCGTCGACTTGCCCGCGCCATTGGGTCCCAGCAGGCCGAACATCCCCTTGGGAATCGACAGGCTGACATCGTCCAGCGCCCGCGTACCGTTGCCGTAGACGTGAGTCAGGTTTTCGATCGTCAGCATGACAGCCCTCCGTGAAGTAAAGGAACCTTGTCACCACAGACCCCGGCCCGCAAGTTACGGTTCTGACATCTTGTGAATCCCCACTGCGGCCGGGAATTACCGGACTGACGCGATGATGCCTCCGTCCCACCCGATTTCTGGTATTTGGGCTCCCCACCGCGCCGTCTATCTGCAACCGCTTCAAACCGTTAGACTGGTCGCTCGATCTCGCAGGAACCAGCCGCTGCCGTGTTAAAGAACCTGCTCCCCAGCAAGCCGGGCACCGAGCCCCTCGCCGAGGCGCTGAAGGCGTGCAGGACCCATTTCATCTGGGCCTTCGTCTTCTCGGCCCTGGTCAATCTGCTGTACCTGACCCCCACGCTCTACATGATGCAGGTCTATGACCGCGTCGTGCCGACCGGGGGACTGACCACGCTGGTTCTCATCACGGCGGTCGCCGTCTTCGCCCTAGCGGCCCTGTCGGGGCTCGACTGGCTGCGCGGACGGCTGATGCTGCGAGCCGGGCTGCGGCTGGACCGGTTGTTGTCCGGCAAGGTGCTGGCGCGGGTCGTCGACCTGCAGGCCAAATCGCCCAACACCCAGGCACTGCGGGAGTTCGACAACGTCCGCGGAGCCATCGGCGGTCAGGGCATGCTCGCCCTGTTCGATGCGCCATGGACCCCGATCTATCTGCTGTGCTGCTTCCTGCTTCACCCGGCCATCGGGGTTTTGACACTGGTGGGCGGGACCATCCTGTTCACCCTGGCCTGGCTGAACGAACGCGACACCCGTCCCCGCCTGAACAAGGCCATCCAGTCCCAGAACCACGCCTATGCCGCTCAGGAAGGCGTCGCCAGCCAGGCCGAGGTCGTGCGCGCCCTGGGGATGCGGCAGTCCTCGATCGCGCGCCAGATCGAGCAACGCCAGCTGGCCACCGCCGCCCAGGCCGACGCCCAGCTGGCCGGCGGACACTATTCGGGGGCGATCAAATTCCTTCGGCTGGTGATGCAGTCGGCGGCCCTTGGCCTGGCCGCCTATCTGGCCGTGAAGAGCGAAATCACGCCGGGCTCGATCATCGCCGCCTCGGTTCTGCTCAGCCGCGCGGTCGCCCCGATCGAACTGCTGGTCGGCGTCTGGCCCAGCCTGGTGCAGGCCGTCACGAGCTGGAAGACCCTGACAGACCTGTTCGCCAGCACCGCCTCGGTGGAACGTGAACGCACCACCCTTCCCGACCCCAGGGGCCGGCTGCAGGTCGAGGGGGTTTCGGTCAAATTCCCCGACACGGAAGCGCCCCAGCTGCGCGGCGTCGCCTTCGCGCTGAAGCCCGGCGAGACACTGGGCATCGTCGGCTCGAGCGGTTCCGGCAAGACCACCCTCGCCCGCGTCATCGCCGGTGCGCTCAAGCCCCAGGCGGGTGCGGTCCGGCTGGACGGTGCGGAGTACGAGGCCCGGGACGGCGACGAGCTGGCCCGCTGGATCGGCTATCTGCCCCAGGTCCCCAGCCTGTTTGCCGGCTCGATCAAGGACAACATCTCCCGCTTCTCGACCTCCATCGGCGTGGATCAGGAAACCGCCGACCGGAACGCGGTGAAAGCCGCCATGGCGGCGGGCGCGCATGAGCTCATCCTGCGCCTGCCGAACGGCTACGACACCATTCTGGGCCCCTATGGGCAGGGTCTCTCGGCGGGGCAGGCGCAGCGCGTGGCGCTGGCGCGGGCGCTCTACAACGACCCCGTCCTGCTGGTGCTGGACGAGCCCAACTCCAACCTCGACCAGGAGGGCGAAGCCGCCCTGATGCAGGCCATTCTCGGTGCCGCCGCCCGAGGCGCGGCCGTGGTCATCATCGCCCACCGCGCCGGCGTCCTCGCGCGGGTCGATCGGCTGCTGATGATGCGTGACGGCGTGGTCCAGCTGGAAGGTCCGCGCGAAGAGGTTCTCGAGAAGATGCGCGCCACCGCCGGCCGCCCGGCGGCTCCGGCCGGCCAGCCGACGGCGCAGTCGCAGGGCCAGCCGCAGCAACGGCAGGTTCAGCCCCAGCCGTCACCGCAGACGGCCCAGAACCAGCCGCGGCGCACACAATGACCGACGTCGTCGCTCCCCCGGCTCCGCCACCCCCGCCCGAAGCCCCCGTACCGCCGGTGCCGGCTCCTGGTCCGGCGGGCTTCCTCGACAATCCCCGCCGCGAACTGGTGATCGGCGGGACGATCATCGTCCTGTTCTTCGTCATCTTCCTCGGATGGGCCGCCCTGGCTCCACTGGACGCCGGTGCCTATGCCCAGGGCCAGGTCGCCATTTCCGGCAACCGCCAGGCCGTCCAGCACCGCGAGGGCGGGGTGGTCAGCGCCCTGCTGGTCGCCGAGGGCGACACGGTCCGCGCCGGTCAGGTCCTGCTTCAACTCTCCAGCGGCGAGCTCAAGGCCACCGAGCGCGGCGTGGCCAGCCAAGTCTACGCCCTGATCGCCCAGCGGGCCCGGCTGATCGCCGAACGCGACAGGCTTGGCAGCATTCCGACACCACGCGAGTTCGCCAACCTGCCGGCCGAGGACCAGCTCCTCGCGCGGGAATCCCTGCGCATTCAGCAGCAGCAGTTCGGCGCCCGTCGCACCGGCCGGTCAACCGAAACCGGGGTGCTGGGCCAGCGCGTCGCCCAGTTGAACGAGCAGATCGCGGGCTATGAAGGTCAGATCGTCGCCAACGTCGAGCAGCAGCGGCTGATCCAGGATGAACTGACCGGCATGCGCGGGCTTGCTGAAAAGGGCTATGCGCCGCTGACCCGTGTCCGGGCGCTGGAGCGGACCGCCGCGCAGCTGGACGGCGAGCTGGGATCCTTGCGGGCCCAGATCGCCCAGTCCCGGGCGGCGGTCGGAGAGACCCGGCTGCAGATGTCGAGCGTCTCGACCAAGATGAACGAGGACGTGGCCGATCAGCTACGGCAGATCGATGTCCAGCTGAATGAACTCCGTCCCCGGATGGTCGAGCTTCGCGCCCAGATCGCGCGCAATGAGGTCCGGGCCCCGGCCTCGGGCGAGGTCGTCGGCCTGACCATCTTCACCCAGGGCGGGGTCATCCAGCCCGGCCAGACCCTGATGGAGATCGTGCCCAGGGACGCCTCCCAGGTGATCATCGCCCAGATCGCGCCCAACGACGTCGACAACCTCCGGGTCGGCCAGAACACGGAGGTCAAATTCCCGGGCCTGCGCGAACGCAATCCGCCGATCGTCCATGGCCGTGTGACCCGGATTTCCGCCGACAGCTTCACCGTCGAGGAAACCGGCGCGAGCTATTTCCGGGCGGAAATCGTGGTCCCCGCCAGTGAACTGGCCAAACTGGGCCGCGGTGCCGAGACCCTGCGTCCGGGTGCGCCTGTCGAGGTCGTGGTCCTGCTGCGCAAGCGCACGGCGCTCGGCTACCTGCTGGAGCCTCTGACCAACAACCTGTGGCGCTCGGGCAGCGGACAGTGAGGCGGGGGATCAGGTCTTAGGGCTTAGGGCCTAGGGAAGAACCGGTCGCTCTGCCCGGCCCCAAGCCCCAAGCCCTAAGCCCTCCCCTTGGCCCTCAGCCTGAACGCATGCAGCAGCGGCTCCGTATAGCCGTTCGGCTGGGCGGCGCCGTCGAACACCAGCGCGCGGGCGGCCTGGAAGGCGAGGCTGTTCACCGGGTCCGGGGCCATCGGCTGATAGAGCGGATCGCCGGCGTTCTGGGCGTCGACCCTGGCAGCCATACGCAGCAGCGCCGCCTCCACCTGTGCCGCGGTGCAGACGCCGTGCAGCAGCCAGTTGGCCATGTGCTGGGACGAGATGCGCAGGGTGGCGCGGTCCTCCATCAGGCCCACGTCGTGGATGTCCGGCACCTTGGAACAGCCGACACCCTGGTCGATCCAGCGTACGACATACCCGAGCAGGCCCTGGGCGTTGTTGTCGAGCTCCTCGGCAACCTCGGCCTCCGACCAATTGACGCCATGGGCGAGCGGCGGAGTCAGCAGGTCCTCCAGCCCGGGGATCGGCCGCGCCGCGATCGCGGCCCTGAGGGCGAAGACATCGGTCTGGTGGTAGTGCAGCGCATGCAGGGTCGCGGCGGTCGGGCTGGGCGTCCAGGCGGTGTTGGCCCCGGTCTTCGGATGGGCGGCCTTCTGCTCCAGCATGTCGCCCATACGGTCGGGCGCGGCCCACATCCCCTTGCCGATCTGGGCCTTGCCGGACAGGCCGCAGGCCAGACCGATGGCGACGTTGCGCGCCTCATAGGCGGCGATCCAGGCGGAGGATTTGATGTCGCCCTTGCGCACCACCGGCCCGGCCTGCATCGCCGTGTGAATCTCGTCGCCGGTGCGATCGAGGAAACCGGTGTTGATGAAGACGATCCGGTCCTTCACCGCATGGATGCAGGCAGCGAGGTTGGCCGAGGTGCGGCGCTCCTCGTCCATGACGCCAACCTTGATCGTATGCCGCGCCAGCCCCAGCAGGTCCTCGACCGCGTCGAACAGGGCGTTGGTGAAGGCGCACTCCTCCGGCCCGTGCATCTTGGGTTTGACGATATAGATCGAGCCTTCCCGGCTGTTGCGGACCGCCCCGAAACTCTTGAGGTCATGCATCCCGATCAGGCTGGTGACGATGGCGTCCAGCACCCCCTCAGGCGCGTCCGATCCGTCCGCCAGCCGCACGGCCGGCGTCGTCATCAGGTGGCCGACGTTGCGCACGAACAGCAGCGACCGGCCCGGCAGGGTCACGGTCGCGCCGTCGGGCGCGGTGAAGCCCCGGTCCGGGGCCAGCGCCCGCGTCATCGACCGGCCACCCTTGTCGAAGGTCTCGACCAGATCGCCGCGCATCAGGCCCAGCCAGTTGCGATACGCAGCGACCTTGTCCGCGGCGTCCACGGCGGCGACCGAGTCCTCCAGATCGACGATGGTCGACAGGGCCGACTCCAGCACCACATCGGCGATCCCTGACGGGTCGTCGCGGCCGATCGGTTGGTCGCGGTCGAAGACGACCTCGATATGCAGGCCGTTGTGACGGAACAGCCGTCCGCGCGCGCTGTGGCCGACATACTGACCGGGGTCGCGGATCGCGATGCCGCCGTGCGGATCGCCCAGTTCGGCCCATGACCCTTCGGCCAGGGGAACGGCCTCATCGAGGAAGGCCTTGGCCCGCGCCACGACCCGCGCCCCGCGCGCGGCGTCATAGGGTCCCGGCGGCGGCAGGTCGCCGAGGGCATCGGTACCGTACAGGGCGTCATACAGACTGCCCCAGCGGGCATTGGCGGCGTTGAGCACGAAACGGGCATTCAGGCTCGGCACCACCAGCTGCGGCCCGGCAAGTGTGGCGACCTCGGCGTCGACGTTGCGCGTGCCGATGGCGAAGGGCGCGGGCTCGTCGACCAGATAGCCGATCTCACGCAGGAAGGCCTCGGCGGCCGCGCCGTCATGGGCCGCGCCGCGTCGAGCGCGATGCCAGGCGTCGATCCGGGACTGAAGGTCGTCCCGGACGGCCAGCAGCCGGCGGTTCTCCGGCGCGAACCGGGCGAAGATCGCGGCCACCCCGGTCCAGAAGGCGTCGGCCTCGAGCCCGGTCGCCGGCAGGGCCTCGGCCTCAATGAAGGCGGCCAGTTCCCCGGCGATCTGCAGACCGGCGCGCGGCGTCATCGACATGGAGCACTCCTTGGGGCGGGACTGAAACATTCCGTGATGACCCTGCGGAAGTCGAGGGCTTTTCGCAGGCGCGAAGAAGACAGGGCTTGCTGTGGATCGGGACGGGCGCATCATCGCCCCATGAAATCACCCTCCTGGCTGCGCCTGCATTGGCCCCTGGTCCTGCTGCTGCTGATCGCGGCCTCCAGCCTGTTCTGGCCCACCGGCGGCGGCTGGCTGTCCCGCCTGGCGTTGGGCTGGGACGTCGGCGTCGGCCTGTTCCTGGTCGAGACCGTTTGGAAGCTCACCCGCGCCCGGTCAGCCGATGATATCCGCCAGCGCGCCGCCGCGCTCGATGAGGCGGGGGGTGCCGTGCTGCCGCTGGCCCTGTTCGCGGCGCTGGCCAGCATCGCCGTGGTGATCGGCGAAGCCGTCCGTGTCGCCGGGGACCGTCAGGAAACCGGAGGCGCGGCCATACTGGCGCTCACGACCGTCGCCCTGTCCTGGACCTTCGTGCACCTGATCTTCGCCTTCCACTACGCCCACGCCTTCTACGCCCCGGCGGGCAAGGGCAAGGACCGCGGCGGGCTCCTCTTCCCCGGCGGCGAGGCGCCGGACTACTGGGACTTCCTGCATTTCGCGTTGATCATCGGCGTGGCCCAGCAGACCGCCGACATCCAGATCACCGACCGGACCCTGCGCCGCACGACGACCGTGCACAGCCTCACGGCCTTCCTGTTCAACACCGTGATCGTCGCGCTGACGGTCAATCTGGCCGTCGGCCTGCTGGGCGGCGGTTAACCTCTCCGCCTTGACTTGGCCCCATTGAGCGCCCATTTGCGCTGCGTCGCACAATTGCGATGCCCCGGTGCGCTCCAGCGCGTGTGGGTCTTCCGACTTTCGAAGACCTGACTGTAGCAGCGGCCGGCCCTCAAGATTCATTCGCTGCCCGGACACGCGGGGCGGCGCCCGATCCACCCCGAAGGCCTCACCCTGAGGCCCTGTCGGGACTGGCGGTGCGCGGCCTTTTCGGCGTTGAGCCATGGCTGTTGCGCGTCGCCGCATACGCGAAAGACATCCGCTCCATGAGCAAGACATTCGACACCTTCGGCCTCAACCCGGCCCTCCTTCAGGCGCTCGCGTCCGAAGGCTACACCACCCCCACCCCGATCCAGGCCCAGGCCATCCCTGACGTCATGGCCGGCAAGGACCTGCTGGGCATCGCCCAGACCGGCACCGGCAAGACAGCGGCCTTCGCCCTGCCGATCCTGCACCGTCTGGCCGCCAACCGCGTCGCGCCCAAGCCGCGCACCGCGCGCGTCCTCATCCTGTCGCCCACCCGCGAACTGGCCAGCCAGATCGCCGAGAGCTTCAAGACCTACGGCCGTCACCTCGGCTTCAAGGTCGCGGTCGTCTTCGGCGGCGTGAAATACGGCCCGCAGGAACGCGCCATCCAGGCCGGCCTCGACGTCCTGGTCGCCACCCCCGGCCGTCTGCTGGACCATATGCAGCAGAAGACGCTGGACCTGTCCTGCACCGAGATCTTCGTCCTCGACGAGGCCGACCAGATGCTGGACCTCGGCTTCGTCAAGCCGATCCGCCAGATCGTCAGCCGCATCCCGGCCATGCGCCAGAACCTGTTCTTCTCGGCCACCATGCCGACCGAGATCGGCAAGCTGGCCGGCGAACTGCTCAAGGACCCGGTCAAGGTGTCTGTGACGCCCCAGGCCACCACGGTCCAGCGCATCAGCCAGTCGATCATCCACATCGAGCAGGGCCGCAAGCGCGCCCTGCTGACCGAGATGTTCGCCGATCCGCACTACACGCGCTGCCTGGTCTTCACCAAGACCAAGCACGGCGCCGACAAGGTCGCGGCCTATCTGGAAGCCGGCGGCGTTGAAGCCGGCGCCATCCACGGCAACAAGAGCCAGCCCCAGCGTGAACGCACCCTGGCCGCCTTCAAGGCCGGCAAGCTGCGCGTTCTGGTCGCCACCGACATCGCCGCCCGCGGCATCGACGTCGACGGCGTCTCGCACGTCCTGAACTTCGAGCTGCCCTATGTGCCGGAAGCCTATGTGCACCGCATCGGCCGTACGGCCCGCGCCGGCGCCGATGGCACGGCTATCAGCTTCGTGGCCGGCGACGAGATGAAGCTGCTGCGCGACATCGAAAAGGTCACGCGCCAGAAGATCCCCTCGACCGACCGCCGCAACGACAAGTCGCTGGCCCTGCTGGACCAGTCGATCATGGCCTCGGGCGTCAAGTCCAAGGCTTCCATGCCCGACGACGGCCGCGGCGACCGCCAGCAGCAGCGCGGCCCGCGCAATCCGCGCCGCGACGGCGTCAAGCTGGAAGGCGGCGGACAACCGCACCGCGTCCGCAAGGCCGGCCCGGGCCGCGACGCCCGTCCGATCCCCGAGCGTGCCTTCGACCCGCTGGCCCGCGAGCGTCCGCGCTCGACCAACAATGACCCGCGCCACACCAGCGCCCCGGCCACAGCCTCGGCCAAGCCCGACGGCGAGATCAAGCGCCGCCCGCGCCGCCGGAAGCCGTCGAATGGCGGCAAGGGGTATGCGACCCAGGGCTGAGCCTGAACGCTCACGTGAATACAGAAACGCCCGCCGGAGCGATCCGGCGGGCGTTTTCGCATGACGCGGTCGGCCACGTTGACGCGAAGGCTCGACCGGGAGACCTTGCCGGCATGGACAATGTCGACGGCCCGCCCCGCCCGCCTGTCAAAGGTGAAAGCCGGGCAGCGGTCCCCGCCTGGGTCGCCAGGGAAGACGCCCTCGCCCAACGTGAAAACCGCGAAGGTCAGGCACAGGGGAACCACTTCCTTTGGGTGCTGGTCTTCGCTGCGCTGATGCTGGTCTGGGGATATGCGAGATAGGGGCTGCTACGCCTCGCATGAAAAACGCCCGCCGGATCTCTCCGGCGGGCGTTTCAATGTCTCGATCGTCGGACCGATCAGGCGGCGGCGCTGACCGGGGCCGGAGCTGAGCTTTCCGACGGGTCGCGCAGCACATAGCCGCGGCCCCAGACGGTCTCGATGTAGTGTTTGCCGCCGGCGGCCGTGGCCAGCTTCTTGCGCAGCTTGCAGATGAAGACGTCGATGATCTTCAGCTCGGGCTCGTCCATGCCGCCGTACAGGTGGTTCAGGAACATTTCCTTGGTCAGGGTGGTGCCCTTGCGGAGCGAGAGCAGCTCCAGCATCTGGTATTCCTTGCCCGTCAGATGGACGCGGTGACCGTTCACCTCGACCGTCTTGCCGTCCAGATTCACGGCGATCTCGCCGGTGTGGATGATGGCCTGGGCGTGACCCTTGGAGCGGCGGACCACGGCGTGGGTGCGCGCGATCAGCTCGTCCTTGTGGAAGGGCTTGGTCATGTAGTCGTCGGCGCCGCCGCCGAAGGTCTTGACCTTGGTCTCGATCTCCGAGGAGCCCGAGAGGATCATCACCGGCGTATTGACCTTGCCGACGCGCAGCTGACGCAGAACCTCAAGGCCGTTCATGTCGGGCAGGTTGAGGTCGAGCAGGATCAGGTCGTAGTCATAGATCTTGCCGAGGTCGATGCCCTCTTCACCCAGGTCCGTCGTGTAGACGTTGAACCCTTCGGACTTGAGCATGAGTTCGATGCTCTGCGCGGTCGCATGATCATCTTCGATAAGCAGGACGCGCATTCATGCCCCTCCAGGCAAAAGCTAGACAGTAAGTCCGGACATCAAATGCCGGGTAACCTTGTTCGAGAGTTAACCGAGTAAAAACTTAAGAAAGGTTAACGCCACCCCATTGAGGCGAATCGTAGGCTGATTTGCGAATCGGCGTCGAGAGTCCTGAGTCAAGCGAGCGAGGTTTTTTCGACCAGCGATCAGGGGCTCCCCGATGCGACCGTTTTCGACGTGGTTGTAGGATTATATTCCGCAATCAGCGTCGGCAAGCCTCAATGACCGACGCCCTGGGATGATGGGAGTTTCACATGGTCGAGGTTTACCGCGTGCCGGTCGCCGACGCGGACCGCATTCGCGCCGGACTGGCGCTGCAGCTGGTCGCCGCGGCGACGGGGATCAGCGTGGAGAGGATGACGGCACCCGTGCGGCTCAAGGGGCGGGTCTGCCGGGCGCGCTGGCTGGCGCTGTACACCGCCTATGTCACCTTCGGCTGGCCGCTGGACCGGGTGGCGCATGCCTTTGGCCTGAACCGGGCGACGGCGGCCGCGGCCTGTCGCTGGGCCGAGGACGGGCGCGATCATCCGACCGTCGACGCCCTGCTGGACCGGCTGGAACTGTGCGTGAACCAGCTTCTTGAAGCGCCGGCCTGCGAGCTGCCGGCATGACCGGCCCAGCCACAGGCCCGGGCGCGGTGGCGCGGGCCCGGCGGGTGCTCGCCCGGCGCGGCGGCTGGATCGAGGCGGTCGCGGGGGGCTACGGCCTCAGACCCGGCGGGGACCGTCGCGGCCGGGTCGTCCAGATCGTGGACGAGGCCGGGTTCCGCGAACTGGTGGAAGATCCGGGCCTGAGACGGCGCCCCGGCGGCGGCTGGGTCGCCCGCGCCGCCGCGCTGGAGCGGCAGGCCCCGCCCGAACCCGGCCGGCCCGGCCTGCTCGAAGGAACCCGCACCGTGATGCTGGGCGACGGCCGGGCGGTGCAACGCCGCGCCAACCTGGGGCAGTCGGCGGTGGCCTGGCTGGCGCAGCGCAGGACCGCCGACGGACACCCCTGGCTCGGCGTCGCCCAGGTCGCGGCGGCCGCCCGTCTGGGGCTCGACGCCGAGATGGCGGCGCGCGGGCCGTCGCTCACCCTGCGCTGGGATGCCCTGCCCCGCGCCGGTGGCGGGTCAGCTGTCCGGGCAGAGCCGGGCGATCCGGCCATGGCTGCAGCCCGGCGCGTCGAGGCCGCCCTGTCCGCCTGCGGCGTCGCCCGGCCCATGGTCGAGGCCATCTGCATCCGCGCCTCGGCCCTGCAGGCGGCCGAACGGGACCTGGGCTTGCGCCGCCGCGAGGGCAAGCTTCGGCTGCTGGAGGGCCTCACGGCCCTGGCCGCCCACTACCGCATCGGCTGAACACCGGAGCCGCGACGGAACGCGGGAGGGCCAACGTTACAGGCTCGTAACTTTCTCCGGCGATTATTCAGCCGTAGGATGAAGATGAAAGCGCGCCCCCTCGGGGCGCGCTATCGCGTTCAGGTGACGGGCTCCCGATAGCCGTCGAGCCCCGGGGATGACGGTGAAGTCAGTCGCAGTATCGAGTTTGTTTGCCGGCCTGGTGTTCATGGCCGCCCCGGTCGCAGCCCAGGAGACCGTGCCGGCGGGTCTGCTGACCGAAGTCTGCCTGCCCTACGCCAATCGCGCCCAGACCCTCGAGCGGTCGATCCGGGCCGCCCGCACGCTCGAGTTCCGCCGCCCCGTCAACGACACGGCACCGCTGGATGAGTGGGCGTCCGAGATCACCATGGTGTCCAACGATGGCGTCTGGCGGGTCAAGATCGAGGAAGGCACCGTGGAACGCGGCGAGCGTGCGGCCTATGAGGCCAGCTGCACCATCTCCTCGAGCCGGGCCAGCGCCAACGAACTGGCCGACCTCGGCCGCCGCGCCTTCCGCGATGAACGCTACTGGACCAGCCCGCCGGAAAACCCCCGGCGCTGGGAGCGGCTCAGCCCCTATCCGGACGAATACGGTCTGGCGGTCGAGGTGTCGGAACAGCCCGGCGAGCGCCCGACCATGACGGTGCGCGGCACCTACTACTGAGCCCGGCGCTCAGGCCGCCGCAGCAGCATCCCTGATCCGGCCGACCATGGCGTTCAAACCATTGGCGCGCTGACGGGTCAGGGCCGACGGCAGGCCCAGACGATCGAGCGCGGCGCGCGCGTCGAAACCGAGAATCTCGGCCGGCATCCGACCCGAATACAGCCGCAGCAGCAGGGCGATGTTGCCCTTGGACAGGGCGCTGTCGCTGTCGGCATCAAAGGCGAGGCGATCGCCCTCGCGCCGCACGGCCAGCCAGACCTGGGCGGCGCAGCCCGGCACCTTGTGGGCCTCGGTCCGCGCTTCGTCCGGCAACGGCGCCAGGCCCTTGCCCAGCTCGATCACGTATTCGATCCGCCCTTCCCAGTCGCCGAGCAGATCGAACTCCTCCACCAGTTCGGCCAGGACGTCATCGATGGAGGGGGTGTCGGTCATGGGCGCCAGATAGGCCGGACCGGCGTTAACGACAACCGTCTGTCCTTTCCCCGGAAAAGAGGTCGCAAGCCCCTGCTGCCAGTCGCCTGGAACGGGTGCGGGCTTTGGACGACTCACCCGGAAGGCTAGGCTGAAAGAGCCGGCGGCGTCCTGTCCGGCCCGCCACGACCCGCCCTTGATCCAGTCCGCCCGCCCTGACCCGAAGCCCCTGCCCGACGCTCCGTTGAGCGATCGGCCGTCGCTGGCTGCGTGGCATGCGGGCTGGGCGGTGGCGGCGGCCCTGCTGGCGCTGGGCGGACGCTGGCTCGGGGGCGTCGACGGCCCGCTGTTCTATGGCGTCCTGGCGATGGTGGTGCCCGGGCTCAGCGGTCTGGGTCTGCTGCGTTACGACGGCCCCCGGGAGCGCATGACCCAGCTCGGCGTCTGGAGCCTCGCCGCCGTGCTGACCGCCGCTCTGTCGGGCGGCCTGACCGGGCCGCTGAGCGGCTTTGTCTTCCTTCCACTGGCGGCGGGGATCGCCCTCGGCGGGCCTCGACCGGTGCAGGTCGGCGCCCTTGCGGTCGGCGTGGCGGCCGTCGCCGGCCTGCTGTCGGCCTGGGTCACCCCTGGCCCGCACCTGCCCGGTCTGGCGGCCATCTCGGCCTTGTTGACCGCCGCCGCCGCCGCCCTGGCGGTGCGTCTGTCATGGCGGCAGCGGGAGGCCCGGCTGACGGCGGCCGAGGCCGAGACGGCGCGGGTCGAGACCCTGCTGGCCGCCCAGCCCGGACTGACGCTGGTGCTCGAACCGTCGGGACGCGTCCTCGCCGCCTATGGCGCGCCGCCCGTCTCGCTGCCGGTCGACCCCCTGTTCGAGACGGGGCTCGTGGCTGCGGTGCATGCGCCGGACCGGCCCCGGCTTCTGGACGCCATCGAACGCGCCCTGAAGGGCCATGACGGCACCGCCCTGTTCGCGCCGCGCATGGCGCTGGACCGCCGGGTGCAGCTGATCGTGCGGCGACTGGACGACCCGTCAGGCCCGCGCCTGATCGCCCAGGTCTTCGACGCCACCGCCCAGTATGCCCGCGAACTGGGTCTGGAGATCGCCCGCTCCGAGGCCGAGGCGCGCGAGGCCGGCAAGACGCGCTTCCTTGCCAATATGAGCCACGAACTGCGCACGCCCCTGAACGCCGTGCTCGGTTTCTCGGACATCATGCGCCAGCGCATCTTCGGCCCACTGCCCGACCGGTACAGCGAATACGCCGAGAACATCCACCAGGCCGGCGGCCATCTGCTGGACCTGATCAACGACGTGCTCGACGTGACCAAGATCGAGGCCGAACGCTACGCCCTGACGCTGGAGCGGTTCGACGCCCGCGAAGTGGTCTCGGCCGCCATGGCGCTCGTCCGCGTCAACGCCGACGACAAGGGCGTCAGCCTGTCCAGCATCCTGCCCGGCGATCCGGTCGAGGTCTCGGCCGACAAGCGCGCCCTGAAACAGATCGCCCTGAACCTGCTGTCCAATGCGGTGAAATTCACGCCGAAGGGCGGGTCGATCACTGTCACGGTCGAGGCCATCGGCCCCTACCTGGAAGTCATCGTCGCCGACACCGGCGTCGGCATCGCCCCCGAGGACGTGCGCCGTCTGGGCCGGCCGTTCGAACAGGCCGGCGAGATGGAACAGCGCCGGCAGGGCACCGGCCTCGGCCTGTCACTGGTCCGCGCCTTCGCCGAACTGCACGGCGGCCGGATGAGCATCGACAGCACGCTCGGCGAGGGCACGGCCGTGACGGTGCGCCTGCCGGTCGCCCTGATCGCCCGCGCGCCCGCACCGGAGGGCGGTGCCGAGATCATCCAGATGCCGATGAAGAGCGGGGGCTAGCCGATGCGCGGCGCGCTGGTCCTGATGGGTCTGGCGGGTGCGGCGACCTTTGCTGCGATCGCCACCCCTCTCGGCAATCATGGCGCACCGGTTCCGGGCGCAGAAGACGTTGGCAAACTCGAGACACTTCTGACTGCCAGGATTTCGGCGGGACTTTGGGCTCCCCGAAATCCGCCCGGTGCGCAGCCCTCAGTCCCGGATCGGGCGCTGCCACTAGACCGGTACGTTCGGCACTACGCTCTTCTGACCCTGCGCTCCGAAGAGGATCTGCCGTTCACGACGTTCGAAGACTCACCGGAAGGCGACCGTAAATTCGTCGGGCGGCGCATCGTCGGCGTTCTGGTCTCGACGGCTGTCGTCGATCGTCCCGCAGGGATCGTGGTCAGCGAAACCGGCCGGCTTCCGCAATTCGTTCACGGCGGCTGCTCGGTTGTGAATGTCGTCTACGATCCGGATACCGGTCTGCTGGTGTCCGCCTGGTGCAATGTGCCGGCACCCTATTAGCGGGTCGACCTAGAGCATGCCCATCGCAAGGAACGCCCGGCCCGCCGTGAAGTCGCCGGCCTCGAATTTCGCGGTCGCCACGCTGCCGTCGCGGAAATGGAACTCGATGGCGAAGGTTTCGCGCGGGTCCAGACGCTCCAGCGCGGTGGCGGTCGCCGCAGGGAAGCGCCAGGCCTCGCCGGCGCGGCGTTCCTCGGCCAGCAGGGTCGGATCGGCGGCGCTAACGCCCGTGGCCCAAAGGCTGGCGCGGGCCGAGACCGGAACCAGACCGTCGCCGGCCAGCCAGGGACGCGACGCCCGGACCGGGTCCCGCAGAACGATGCGCGCCGCATAGGGACGCGAGCGGCCGACGAAGCTGACCACCGCCGTCAGGCCGGGTGTATCGCCCTTGCCCGCATAGCCGAAGGCCACCGGCGAGGCACCGACCATGGACATCTGCTGCAGCCGCCAGTTGGCGTCGGTTGAGCTAACGCGGTTCGCGACCCACGAACGACGGGTGCCCGGGAAGACCATGCGCGGCGTGCGCAGCCAGCCGGCAAAGGCGCCGTCGACCCGCGCGCGGACCGTGGCCAACTGGGGATCCGAGCAGGAGACTGTGGCCGCGCGCGCACGGGCGCGGCCGGCGGCGGCGGCGAGGTCGGACTCGCCCGCCCCCGAACGCAGGGCGGCGCCGCGGGCCTGGGCCGTGGCCGCTTTCAGGGCCGCGTCGATATGGGGGGCGAACAGGTTGCAGCGCGCGTCGGCGGCGACCACGAAGGCCCGCTCATAATAGGTGTCGGCGGCCCCGGCCCGGGCGACGTCGGGCAAGGCCAGCACAGCGGCGGCCAGCAGGACGGCTTTGGTCTTCGAGGCGGTCTGGCCTATCGTCATGGGACCGCACACTACGCATCACGCGTTCCGGTCCGGTTTCCGAGCAGGGTTATCAAAGTGCTTCTTTCGAGCGACCTTTGGGTGTCCGCCCTGATCCGCCGCGCCGAGCTGGGCGGGGCCTTCGCCACCGTCGCGCGCAAGGGCGACGCCCGCGCCGGGACGGTCATCGTCAAGGCCTTCGACACCTCCAGCCGCCGCGCCCGACTCTATAGTGAGGCCTTCGGACCCGACGGCGAGCGGCTGTGGATGCAGCCGGTCGAGAGCGAATTCGAGAGCGAGCTCGACGCCTATATCCAGCGCCAGGCCGGCTACGACCCCGACCTCTGGGTCGTCGAGATCGAGGACCGCGAGGGGCGGCACTTTATAACGGAGAAGGTGGCGGGGGGCGGCGAGTGATGGGTGATTGGTGGTTGGTGATTGGTGGCTGGTCGCATCACTGGCGGCGGAAGGGCGGCAAAGGCCGCGCCACGCCACGCCACGCCCCGGCTGGCGGCCTGTCACCAATCACCAACCACCAATCACCCCTAACCACCTGTGACCGTCCCCCGCCGCCAGTGCGAAATCCTTAACTGCGTTCGCACACGGAACCTCAAGCGGAGGCGCCTATGGTCAGCTTCAACGGGCCGCAATGAGCCCGGAGCGATGGTGGGTGTTGTCGATGCTCTTTCTTCTCAACGACGTGGTGTTCGATCTGGATGAGGCCGCCCCGGTCACGCCCGGCGACGCGCGCCGCTTTGAGAGCCTTGAGCTCGACTATGTACTGGAACTCGGTTGCGAACTGTTTTCCGAGGACCCGCTGCTGCATCTGAATGACCCGCAGCGGGCGCGCCGTCTGGCCTGGCTGATCCACGACCGGTCGCCGGAGGTGAACGCCGCCCTGTTCGCCGCCCCGGCCGCGGGCTGTGATCCGACCCTCGTCGAGCCGCAGTTCTGCGCCCTGCCCGACACCATCATGCGCCAGCTGAAGACGCGTGCCGCCAAGGGCCAGCTGAACGCTCTCGCCGCCGACCGCGCGGTCTGGATGCGCATGGCCGCCTGACGACGACGCTTGAACACCGGCATCCACAGCGGATAGGCTCTCGCCCCAAGGTTGGGGGAACGGGGTGATGCGTATTCAGGCGATAGCGAAAGCGGCCCTGCTGGCCGTTGTGGCGCTGACGAGCTTCGTGGCCGCGCCCGCGCGTGCGGAATGGCTCCGCGCAGAGACCGAGCATTTCGTCATCATCGGCGACACAAGCCGCGGCTCGATCTCGGAATACGCCCGCAAGGTCGAACGCTTCCACACGATGCTGGCGATGTTCATGCCGCCGGAACAGGACGACGTCGTCGCGCCGAAACTGTGGATCTACCTCGCCGACGGCCGGGCCGACATGCGCCAGATCTGGCCGTCAATGCGCGAGGGCGTCTCGGGCTTCTACAGCCGCACCGACGACCGGATCTTCGCCGTGGTCGACACCGACAATGAGGAAAGCGACAACACGCTGTTCCACGAATACGGCCACCACTACCTGTTCCAGTATAACAACGCCGCCTATCCGGGCTGGTTCGTGGAAGGGTTCGCCGAATATTTCGCGCCCTCGGAAATGGGCATCAGCCGCGTCCGCTACGGCATGTATCGGCTTGGACGGCTCTATTCCCTTCAGGACACCAACGGCTGGGTGCCGATGGAGGACGTGCTGCGGTCGCGCCTGACGGGCAACTCCGCGCGGCGCGGCGCCGCCTACTACGCCCAGGCCTGGTTGCTGACGCACTATTTGCTGGGCGACCCGGCGAGGCGGGCCCAGATGTCCGCCTATCTGAATGCCGTCTCGCGCGGCGAGGAACCCATCGACGCCCTTGCGACCCATATCGGCCGCACCCCCGATGAACTCGGACGCGAAATGCGCTCTTATCTGTCGCGTGGCATCACCGTCTATACGCTGCAGCAGGCTCTGCCCCAGGCCGAGGTGACCGTCACCAGCCTGCCGCGCAGCACCGGCGATGTCGTGTGGCTGGACCTGCGATCCGCGCGCCCGCTCGGCGACGACGGGCCGGCCCTGGTGGCCCGGGCGCAGGCGTCCGCGACCCGTAATCCCGAAGACCGGCTGCCGGCCGTGGTTCTCGCCAAGCTCCAGCGGGAGACCGAAGACCTCGACGGCGCCCGCCGGACGCTCGAGCCGGTGCTGGCCGCCTGGCCGGAGGACGCCGAGGCGCAGTGGCTGATGGGGGTCGTCCTGGACGAACAGGCCGATGCCACCGAGGATGATGCGGCCAGACTGGCGCTCACCCGACAGGCCCGGACCCATCTGGCGGCGGCCTATCAGGCCGATCCGCTCGACTACCGCATCTATCTGGCGCTGCTGGACAATCGCCGCGGCGCGGCGGGCTTTCCCTCCGACAATGACGTGACCATCGCCGAGTCCGCCTGGCGCCTGGCCCCCCAGATCGGGACCACGGCGTTCGAGGCGGCGCAGCTCCTCATGTACAAGGAGCGGTATCTGGAGGCCGTCCTTGTTCTGGCCCCGCTGGCCAACAATCCGCACGGCGGCGACGGTCTGGCACCCGTCAGGACCCTGCTGGCCGAGGCGCGCCAGAAGGCCGGGCTGGAGCCGCTGGACGTCGATGCGCCGCCGGACGCGGACGCGGCGGCGGAAGCGACGGAGCCCCCAGCCCCGGGCGAACCCGCAGACGGAGACTGAATCCCGGGCCGGTCTCGCCGACAAGGCGACCGCCCGGCTGCCACACCCTGACCCGGTCCCATCGCCGACGGGTGACTTTCGGCCCCGTCCGCGCTAACCCCCGCCACCATGTCGAAACTCACTCTCGAACAGGAGGCCCTGCGCCGCAGGACCTTCGCCATCATCGCGCACCCCGATGCGGGCAAGACCACCCTGACCGAGCATATCCTGCTGGCGGGGGGAGCCATCCGCGCGGCCGGTGCCGTGCGCGCGCGCGGCGAGAACCGGCGCACCCAGTCGGACTGGATGAAGATTGAGAAGGAGCGCGGCATCTCCGTCTCCGCCTCGGTGATGACGTTCGAGCACACGACAAAAGACGGGGGGGCAAAGATGTTCAACCTCCTCGACACGCCCGGGCACGAGGACTTCTCGGAAGACACCTACCGCACCCTGACCGCCGCCGACTGCGCCATCATGGTGCTGGACGCCGCCAAGGGCATCGAGCCGCAGACGCTGAAGCTGTTCGAGGTCTGCCGCCTGCGCGACATCCCGATCATCACCTTCATCAACAAGCTGGACCGCGAGGCCCAGGACCCGATGGCCCTGCTGGACGAGATCGCCTCGCGCCTGCAGCTGGACCCCGCCCCGATCTGGTGGCCGGCGCAGAGCGGCAACCGCCTGCGCGGCATGGTCGAGATGGGCACGGGCCGGTTCCAACCCTACGCCCGCAAGCCCGCGGGCGCCGCCGAGGACGTGCCCCACCCTGACGCCCTGCCGCTGTCCGAAGCCGGTCAGTATTTCGAGGCCGGCGAGCATGAGGCCCTGCTGGAGGCACGGGAACTGGTCGAGGGCGGCTATCCCGCGTTCGACCGCCAGTCCTTCCTCGAGGGTCATATGACCCCCGTGCTATGGGGCTCGGCCCTGCGCCATTTCGGCATCGACGAACTGCTGGCCGCCATCGGCGAATGGGCGCCCCCTCCGAAAACCATGAAGGCCCACAAGGCCGCCCCCGCCGGCACCCGCAACGCCGCCGAGCCGGTCCCCCTGACGGTCGCGCCCGGCGAGGCCGAGGTCACGGGCTTCGTCTTCAAGGTCCAGGCGAACATGGACCCCAACCACCGCGACCGCATCGCCATGTTCCGCATGGCCTCGGGCAAGTTCCAGCGCGGCATGAAGCTGAAGGTCCAGAACACCGGCAAACAGCTGTCGGTGAACGCCCCCATCATGTTCTTCGCCAGCGATCGCGAACTGGCCGAGGACGCCTATGCCGGTGACGTCATCGGCATCCCCAACCACGGCGTCCTGCGCGTCGGCGACAGCCTGTCCGAGAGCGGTCTGATCCGCTTCGCCGGCCTGCCGAATTTCGCCCCGGAAATCCTCCAGCGCGTCCGGGTCAAGGATCCGCTCAAGGCCAAACACCTGAAGAAGGCGCTGGACGGCCTGGCCGAGGAGGGCGTGACCCAGCTGTTCCGCCCCGAAATGGGCTCGGACTTCATCGTCGGTGCCGTCGGCCAGCTGCAGTTCGAGGTCATGGCCGACCGTCTGGGCGAGGAATACGGACTGGAGGTCATCTTCGAGCCCTCGCCCTGGGCCGAAGCCCGCTGGATCGGCGGGACCAAGTCCGACCTCGAGGACTTCATGGGCAAATACCGCGGCCAGATGGCCCGCGACATCGACGACGACCCGGTCTTCCTCGCCAAGTCCAGCTGGGAGACCGGCTATGTGATGGAGCGCTTCCCGCAGGTGGCGTTCACGAAGACGAAGGAGCGGGGGTAGGCCTGCAGGTCCCGGGTCGCCGCGGATTCAGCGACGCGGGGGCGCGGAGCTGACGATCCTCAAATGATAGAACTGGGTCGCGGACTGGCCGCCGCTGTCCACGACCCGGGCGGTGAAGCTCCAATCTCCAGACCCGGTCGGTGTGCCGGAAACCACGCCGTCCTCTGACAGGGTCAGGCCGGCCGGCAGGCTGCCGCTTTCGAGGGCGAACCGGTGGGGCGGTGTTCCACCTAAGCCGGTCAACCTGCGACTATAGCTCCGTCCGGTGCGGCCGGCCGGCAGGGGGAGCACAGGCTGCGCCCCGGTCGGGATGGCCGGCTCCGCGACTTCTCCGACCTTGGTCAAGAGCTCACCCCGGGTGGCCGCATGGACTGAAATGCCCGACAGCGACCGGGCGGCCGCTGCGTCGGCCAGAACCAGACATGGCAGAACCGCGATGGCCAATGTCGACAAGACGCCCGCCCGTCGGGGGCCAACCGGCTGACCTGGCCTGGTGGCAGAGGTTTTCGAAAGCATGCCCGCCCCCCGTTAGTTGACCCACCATAGGTCCTCGCTCCCCGATGGGGAACCTTGCAGCGCCCCGGGCCTGATCCGGGAGCGAAATCGGCCCGTGACATCAGACCGAACCTCCGGCGCGGCGTCGCGTTTGCTAGGTATCGTCCACGGGACGCGTATTGGTCCCGAAGCGGGACGACCGGAGCGCCAGCCCCCATGTTCGAATTCGGCCGGGACTTGAGAAAGCTGTTCGAAAAGGCACGCGAGAGCGACGATCTGGGCTGGCTGGAGCTGGTCGGCGCCGATCTGGTCGCGACCGAAGCCCAGTCCCTGTGCGTCGAGGCCGGGCGGGTGTCCTGCACCCATCCCTTCGACAGCTGGATGCGGGCTTCGGCCCTGTGGCGCGAGCACGCCCGGCGCACCGGAAGCCGGACCAGCCTTGACCGGGCAGCGGGCGCGGCCTCGGACGCCGCGCGCCATACGGCCACCCCCGACCAGACGGCGGCGGCTGCGATTGAATCGGGCGAGATTCACCTCCTGCGCTTCGACCTGTTCGGCGGCCCCGAGAAGCTGACCGCCGCGCTGGCGGATGTGCAATCCCTCACGGCGGACCGTCCGGCGACCCGCTCGGCCGCCGCGGCCCTGCACGCCCGGCTGACGGCGCGGCGGGCGCGACTGTCCGGCGAGCCGGCGGCCATGCTGGACGCCGCCGCCCTGCTGGATGCCGCCCTGCACGGGGCGAAGGCCCTGCCGCCGACCGTCGGCGATGATCTGAGACTGGACCGGGCCGCCCTCGGGCTCGACGCCGGCGTGGCCCGCCGTGACGGCCGGCTGCTGGATCAGGCCGGACGCGACCTGCGGGTTCTGGTCGAATCCGCCTCGCCCGACTACCGCCCCCTGACCCGGGCGCGCGCGCTCGCCCTCGCCGGCGCCGGATTGATGGCCCTGGCGCGTCTGGCGAAGGACGAGGCCGCCACGGCCCAGGGCCAGGCCCTGTTCGCCGCCGCCGCCGACCAGTTCACCCCCGATCACAGCCCGCTGGACTGGGTCGCCGTGCAGCTGGCCCCCGGCGACGCCGAGACGCCGCTGTCGCGACTGACGGAGGCGGAATCCCTGACCCGCGAGCCCGGCCTGATCCTCGGTGCCCTGGCCCGGGAACGCCGGCTGGCGGCCGAGACGGCCCTGGCCGAGGCCATGGGCGACGTCGAAGGCCTGACCGGACTGGAGGCCGTCGTCCGCCGCGGCCTCGCCCAGTCCGCCGGGGCCCAGCCGCTGGAATGGGTCGCCGACCAGATCGGCATGGCGCATCTGGCCCTGGCCAAGGCGCGGCTGACCACCTGCGAACCTCGCGCCGTCGGCATGATGCTGGCCGAGGCCATGGAAACCGCCCGCGAATGGGGTGCGACGGCGCTGGTCCAGCGGGCGGCGCTGCTGCAGATTCAGGCGGCCGCGGCCTAGCACCAGCTAACTCGAGGCGGATTGCCGCGTATCTGCGACTTATGATCCTGTTAACCTCCCAAGCGCAGCCTGTGATTGCGCAATGGGAGATTTTCAATGCTGACCGTACTGGCAACGACCTTGGTGCTTCTGGGCGATCCGACCTCGTCGCTGAGCCCGGAAGCACGGGTGACGATCGGCAGTTCAACCCATTTCGTCAGCAATGACCCAGCTGAACTGGAACGCCAGTACCGTCGCAGCTTTGAGCTCACCGACCGCAACGGGGACGGCTATATCGATCTGTCCGAAGCGCCCATCGCGGAACGGGGACGTCAGAACGCGGACGGGGATCGCGTTGCGGAAGAGGCGAGCAATTCCCTGTGGGTGCGCCTCATGGATACGGGCAGCGACGGCCGTGTGGATTGGCCGGAGATGAGAGCCTATCTGCTGCCCAGAGGTATGCGCGCCAACGGCCTCTGACCCGCCTCAGCCTCCCAGCGCCACAAAACCACCGTTGCCGAAGCCTGGCTTGCCGTAGCGCAGCGGCTGGCCGTCCTCGGCCATGACGCGGCCACCGGCGGCTTCCAGCACGGCCTGCCCCGCCGCCGTGTCCCATTCGGACGTCGGGCCGGTGCGGGGATAGGCGTCAAACCGCCCCTCGGCGATCAGACAGAATTTCAGCGACGAATCCATGCCCTGCCACTGGACGCAGCCGTGGCGCGAGGCGAGCCGCTCGGCCTCCACATCGGTCATGGAATGGCTCATCACCGCCAGAGGCGAGGCGGGGCGGTTGCGCACCTTGATGGCCTGCCAGACATCGCCGAACCGGCGACGGAACGCGCCTGCGCCGGGCGCTCCGCTGCGCCAGGTGGTGGCGGTCGCAGGGGCGGTGACCACCCCGGCGACCGGGGTACCCTTGTGGATCAGGGCAATATTGACGGTGAAGGCTTCCCGGCCCTCGACGAAGCCGCGGGTGCCGTCCAGCGGATCGATCAACCAGAACCAGTCATTGGCTGACGCGGGCGCGCCGTCGGCGGCGACGGCCTCTTCGGCCACGGTCTGGATCCCGGGATAGAGGGTCGCCAACCGGGTCAGGATCAGGGCCTCGGCCTCCTGGTCGGCGAGCGTGACCGGGCTGTCGTCGGCCTTGGACTCCGCCACCACACCGTTGCGCCAGTAAGGCAGGATGACCCGGGCGGCGTCCTCGGCGATGTCCGCCAGCGCCTCGGTCAGGGTGCCGGACGCGAGGTCGGCGGTCAGTCGTTTACTCATGCCCGCCCGATTAGAGCATCGAACCGGTTTCGCGAACCGGCAAATCAGGTCAGCGTCCGACCAGCTTCCGACTGTTGCGCGCAAGGCCCGATGACTGACACTGCCCCCGCCTCTCCCCTCCCCGACGGCCAGGCCTTGGCGGCCCTGGTCGCCGGCAAACTGTGCCACGACTTCATCAGCCCGGCGGGCGCGATCAGTTCCGGTCTCGACCTGCTGAAGGACCCGACCGCCCAGGACATGCGCGACGACGCCATGGGGCTGATCGAAGCCAGCGCGAAGAAGATGGTGGCCCTGGTCGCCTTCGCCCGGGTGGCCTTCGGCGCCGCGACCTCGTCCGAGCGGTTCTCGGGCGTCGAGCTGGGCGAACTGGTTTCCGGCCTGACCGACGGCGGGCGTGCCACGCTGGAGTGGGCGGTCGCGGACACGACCTGGTCCAAGGCCCAGTCACGGGCGCTGGTGAACCTGGCCTATCTGACCATGGCCGCCCTACCGTCCGGCGGGGTGGCGACCATCACGACGCGAGCCGACGGTGCCACCCTGATCATCGAGGGTCGCGCCGAGGGTGCCCGCGCCCGTCTGAAAGGCGAGGCCGTCGCCGGCCTGGCGGGCCAGCCGCTCACGGAAGGTCTGCCCGGCCAGTGGATCCAGCCCTACTGGCTCTGGCTGACCGCCCACGACGCCGGCGGGTCGCTGGATGTGCAGGCCGAAGAGGGGCGGGTCGTGCTGACCGTCCACATGCCAATCTGACCCTTAAGCCGGTTTCCCAAGGAGTCATTAACCGGCTCAGGCCGATTATAGGCGGCATGTACACGCGGGCGTTGTGCGCCCCAGTTTCGGAACCCGGATTTTGACCCCCAGAACCTGTCTGATCGTCGACGACAGCCGGATCATCCGGAAGGTCGCGCGCCGCATCGTCGAGGGACTCGGCTTCGAGGTCGACGAGGCCGCCGACGGCTCCGAGGCGCTCGCCTTCTGCGGCGGGGTCATTCCGGAAGTCATCCTGCTGGACTGGTCGATGCCGGTGATGGACGGCATGACCTTCCTGCGCCGCCTGCGCGCCCTGCCCGGCGGCATGGCCCCGAAGGTTCTGTTCTGCACCATCGAGACCCGCGCCGAACGCATCGCCGAGGCCCTGTCGGCCGGCGCGGACGACTATGTGATGAAGCCGTTCGACGGCGAGATCCTGACCTCGAAATTCGCTGAAGTGGGGGCCGTCTGACCCCATGAGCCCCGAGGATTTCGATCGCCTGCAGTCCCTGATGAGCTCGCGCGCGGGCTTCCGGCTGACGCGCGACCGGATGAAGCTGGCCGAGCACCGCCTGGGCCCCGTGGCCCGGCGCGAGGGGTTTGAGACGGTCGACGCCATGCTGGGCTCGCTATGGGCCAAGCCGGTGGCCAGCCTGGGCTGGGCCGTGATCGAGGCCCTGTTGAATCCCGAGACCTGGTTCCGGCGCGACCGGGCCAGTTTCGACACCTTCGGCAAGGAACTGCTGCCCGCGCTCGGCAAGGCCCGGGGCAGCCAGCCGGTCAAGATCTGGTCGGCCGGCTGCTCGACCGGCCAGGAGGCCTGGTCCCTCGCCATCGCCGCCCAGGAGGCAGGCGTCGCCGTCGAGATCGTCGCCACCGACCTGTCCCAGCGCGCGCTCGAAAAGGCCCGCTCCGGCGCCTACACCGGCTTCGAAATCCAGCGCGGCCTCAAGGCCGAGACCATGCTGCGCCATTTCGACCAGGCCGAGGACGCCTGGATCGCCAGGGCCGAGTTGCGGGCCATGGTCCATTTCGCCCGCGCCAATCTGGTCGACCCCCCCGCCGACGCCCACCAGTTCGACATCATCTTCTGCCGTCATGTGCTCGGCGACGCCGACCCGGCCCGTCGCGGCGAGATGTTCGACAACCTCGAGCGGCGGCTGGTCGACGACGGCTGCCTGTTCCTCGGACCCGACGAACAGCCGGAAAACGACAGCATCGCCTTCCGCCCGGTCGCCGGCCGCAAGGGCCTGTTCGTCAAATCCCAGGCGGCGCTGAGGCGGGTGGCCTGAGGCGGCGGCCGTCGCCGGTCGCCGCATCGAAAGCGCACGCGCCGAAGGCCCTCAAGGGGTGCGCGGCCGACGCCTAGAACCAGCCCGCGCGTTTCAAGACCGGTCCATAGGTCCGGCTCACCGGGGCCGTCAGCCCGCCGGCAAGGCGCATTTCGCCTACACCGCGCCGCCACTGCACATCCTCCACCGCGTCCGCAGCTACCCACCAGGAACGATGGACCCGCCAACCGTGCGCCAGGACCAGTTCGTCCAGCGCATCGGCGAACCGCAGCGTGATCAGTTCCGCGCCGGCGTCGGTATGGACCTTCAGATAGTGGTCGTGCGCCTCGATCGCGATCAGCCGCGCCCCGCGACGTTTCGCCGACAGCCGCCGCCTGAAGGTCGCCTCGGCTTCGGGTAACGGCGGGGCAATGACGGTTCGCGTCTCGACGATGACGGGCGCGCGCCTCCAGACCAGCGCCCGGACCGCCATCACCGCCAGCATGATGGGCCATACCTGCCAGAGCAGCCACCTGTAGGCTGGCCAGGTAACCGGCTGATCCACGAGAAGATGCTGGGTGACCAGCACCAGCAGGGTAACCGGAGGCGTCATCAGCACAGAGACCGCCGCCATCCTCGCCCAAGGTCTCATCACGTATCGACGAAGCAGTTCGTCCGCCCCGACACCGATCAGCCCGCCGCCGACGACGCATATCATCCAGTAGACATAACGCACCGCGACGGGTGCGCTGTCCGAGTCGAAGGGTCCGAGGAACCCCATCAAAAGGCCGATCGCGGTCAGGATGGCGAAGTCAATCGTCCAACGCCGCAGCGGCGTCGCCTCGCCTCTCTCTTTCGACCTGCCGTCCATGTCGTCCCGTTCGCGAAACCCTGGCACCATTCGCGAAGTTGGGCCTAGCGAGCCGCCGCGCCACCGGCAATGGCGTTCGGCGAAACGAAACCCTGCTGGATCGGAAAACCTGTGTCGAAATCCTTGCTCGCCGCCTCCGTGGCCATCGCCGCATACGCCTTCGCCCTGCCCGCCGTGGCCCAGCTTCCGGGGTCCGACGTCGATGACCGGCCCGATCCGGCCGTGACCTGCCATGTCGGCGTCTATGGTCTGGGCGACGGCGGCTGGGTGGATGTCGCACCGCTCGAGAATGAGGGTCTGCGGTGGCGCCGGCTCGACGGATCGACCGCCCGGATGACGGCCGACGCCGAAGGGCGCTGGGTCAGCACCCTGGGATCGACCGGTCGGATCGAAGGCCCGCAACCGCAACTGGGGGCCTGCAGCGAGGGCCGGATCGTCTTTGAGGGCCAGCCCGGCTCCCGCCTGATGCTGGATGTGCAGGAGACGAGCTTCATCGGTCAGGGCGGAACCCGGCTAAAGGGGCGGCTGATCTTGCCACGCGGCGACGGCCCCGTGCCCGTCATGGTCGAGGTGCACGGATCGGAAGGTTCGAACGCCCTCGACTTCAACGCCTTCCAGCGGTTCGCACCGGCCTCGGGTGTCGGCGTCTTCGTGTACGCCAAGCGGGGCTCAGGCGGATCGGAGGGCCACTACACCCAGGACTTCCACATCCTCGCCGAGGACGCCGCCGCGGCAGTCGTGGAAGCCCGTCGGCTGGCCGGGGTCCGGGCGAGCCGGGTCGGCCTTCACGGTGCCAGTCAGGGCGGCTGGGTGGCACCGCTCGCCGCCGCCCGGACACCCGTCGACTTCGTCATCGTCGGCTTCGGCCTGGCCTATGGCGTCCTGTCCGAGGACAGCGACCAGGTGGCTCAGGAACTCGAGGCCAAGGGGTGGGGCCCGGAGGTTCTGGAGCAGGCGCGGGAGATTACCGACGTCACCGGCGCTTTCGTCGCCTCGCATGGCACCGTCGGATTCGGGGGTCTGGAGGCCGTTCGCGCCCGATACCGCGCTGAACCCTGGTTCGCGGACATCAAGGGCGAGTTCACCGGCCTGCTGCTCAATGCTCCCAACGAGCAAATCATGGCCATGGCCCCCCAGCTCGAAAACGGGCCATCGTGGGACTATGACCCCCTGACAGTGCTGGCAGTCCTGGACACGCCCATGCTCTGGATCCAGGCGGAAGACGATACGGTGGCACCGCCAGACGCCACGCGGCGGCGACTGATCGACCTGTCCGCCCATGGGCGGCCCATCACCCTGCTTGAGTTTCCGGACACCGATCATGGCATCGTCCGGTTCGAAACCGCACCTGACGGCAGCCGCACATCGCTCGGCTACGCACCCGGCTACTACGAGGCTGTGCTGGAATGGGCGCGAACGGGCCGGTTGGACGGCGCATACGGCGATGGTCGGCTTCTCGCACAGGCAGGGTCGACAGGCTCCGGCACCGGTGAGGTCCGCAGCAGTGCCCGACCCTGACCGATCCACCGGAGGATGACGAACGCCCCCCGGCCCGCTAGCGTGCCCTTTCATCGGGGAGGATGACTCATGCGGTTGCTCTGGCTGGTCGGCTCATTGGCGGCGGCGCTGCTGATTGCGGTGCTGACCTTGCAGGTTCCGGCGCCCGTCGGGACCGGCGCCCCGGCCACGACATTCTCCGCCGAACGCGCCATGGCCGATGTCCGTGCAATCGCGCAGCGGCCCCATCCGGTCGGGTCGGCCGACCATGCGCGGGTCGGTGCCCTGCTGTTGCAGCGGATGGCGGCGCTGGGCCTCCAGACCTCGACCCAGACCGGGGCGCTCTCGCCCGCGGCGGTGCGCCGGCTGGAGCGGGAAGGCGGTTCGGCCGCCGGGGTGGAGCTGACCAATCTGATCGGTGTCCTGCCCGGGCGCGACCCGCGCCTGCCGGCGGTCGCCCTGATGGCGCACTATGACACCGTGCCGGACTCCGCTGGCGCGGCCGACGACAGCACCGGTGTGGCCGCCATTCTTGAGGCCGTCCGCGCCATCCGTGCCCGCGGCTCCGCCGACCGCACCCTGGTTGTCATCCTGACCGACGGCGAGGAGCTGAACCTCGACGGTGCGCGCGCCTTCTGGGGCGGCCATCCCCTGCGCGACCGCATCGGGGCCGTGGTCAATCTCGAGGCGCGCGGCGGCGGCGGCCGGGCCATGATGTTCGAGACCGGGCGCGGAAATGCGGAAACGATCGGCCTGTTCGCCCGCGCGGGGACCCGGGCGACCGGCGGCGTCTCGTCCAATTCGCTGGCAGTGTTCGTCTATGAGGCCATGCCCAACGGCACCGACTTCACCATTCCCAAGGACCGCGGCGTCCAGGGGGTCAATCTCGCCTTCATCGGCCGCCCTGAACAGTATCACGCCCCCGTCTCGACCCCCGACGCACTCGACCAGGGCAGCGTCCAGCATATCGGCGCGCAGGCGCTGGAGACGGCCGACGCCCTGCTGCGCGCACCCGCCCTGCCCGCCGCAACGGAAAACATCGTCTATGCTGACCTGTTCGGCCGCGTCATCGTCGGCCATGCGCCGGTCATCGGCTGGGGCCTGCTGGGGCTGGCCTGCCTCGGCTTCGGCGTCGCCGTCTGGCGTGCACGATCGCAGGCCGGCCTGACCTTCGCCGACGCCGGACGCGGCGCGGTCGACGGCCTCTGGTTCCTGTCGACGGGGCTGGTCCTGACGCAGCTGGTGCGCCTGCTGGCCGGGCCACTGTCGGGCCGGGCCGAGAGCGCCGACGCCTACTATACCCTGCTGGCCCGCCTGCCGTGGATGGAGGCCGGCGCGGCCCTGACCGTGCTGGCCGTGGCATTGGCCCTGTTCGGCGGAAGGACGCGTCTGGACCGCCGCATCGTCGCGGGCACCATCGCCGTCGCCGCCGTGGCCGCCCTGGTCCTCGGCGGGATAAACCCGGTCGTGATCGGGGCCGCCGTCCTCGCCGTCGGCCTGTCGCTGTTCCCCGGCCTCGCCGCCCGCTCGACCTGGGGCGGCTGGACGGGCCTGATCGGCCTGATCCTGATCCTCGCCACGGCGGCGCAGGCCCTCGCGCCCGAAGCCGCCTTCCTGTTCGTCTGGACAGGCCTGCTGGCCGCGTTCGCCGCCGCCCTGGCCGCCGTCCTCGACCCCGGCCTGACCCGCCCCCGGTCGCTGGCCCCGGCCGCCGTCGCCGCCGTGCTCGGGAGCGCCTGGATCATGGGTCAGGCCCACACCGTCTTCCTCGGCATCGGCATGGACCTGCCCGGCGTGCTGGTCCTGCTCGGCCTGCTGGTGCTGATGCTGGTCCGGCCGCTGAGCCCCGGACAGGGCCTGTCCCGCCCCCTGCTGATCGCGGCGACGGCGGCCCTTCTGATCGGCACCGGCCTGTCGGTCGCAGCCCAGGTCATGGAGCCCATGGTCGCGGCCAGGACGGCCTGACCATGTCGCTCGCAAGCCGTTACTGGAAGGCCGATCTCACTGTGAAGAAGAAGGCGCGCGGGGGCGCAAACGTACGCTGGATGAACCCGTAGTTGGTGATGGGGAGCGCATCGGAAACCACGACCTCGTCAGTGAGGTTGCGCACGGCGAAGGTCGCGGACACGCCGGATCGGGTATGACCGACGGTGATGGCCGCATCCACCAGTGTGCGTGCGTTCGACTGCAACAGGGGGTCGTTGGTGTTGTCGAAGAATATGGCACTCCGATAGTTGGCACCGAGGTCAGCCCCGACGGTCCAGTCCCCGCCCAGGGAGCCCTGCCAAGACAGGGCGGCAACCGCCGAAAACTCCGGTGATGCGGTCAGTCGATTGCCAGACCGGTCGACCCCGTTGGCGTCGACAAAGTCGGTGAAGGTCGCATCAAGCCAGGACGTGCTCAGCCGCAGATTGAGATTCCAGGGCAGGGCCGCCCGAAGCGTGACATCAACGCCCTTCATCTCGGCGTCCGCGCTGTCCAGCACCTGGCGGGCCGGGGGCGGGGTGGCGCGCAGGGTGAAGTCCTGCAGGTCCGAATAATCGTACAAGAAGGCGGCGGCATTGACCGCGAGCCCGTCCGTGAACCGCCATGTGGAACCCGCCTCCCAGGCGGTCACAAACTCGGGTGCCACAGGGCCGATGGTGTCGGTCGGGAAGAGCGCCCCGCCGTTGAAGCTCCCGGACTTGAAGCCGCGATTGACACTGACATAGGCGACCCGGTGCGGTGCCAGCTCATAGCGGGCGGCCAGACGCCACGAAATGGCGTCATCCGTCTGCTCGCCGCTCCGCTCCGGCGAGAGGACCGGATTGGCTGTGACCTCCTCAAAGCGGGTCTCGGTTTCGAAAGACGTGCGTTCCCGGGTCACACGGGCACCGGCGGTGAGGAAAAGGCGGTCGGTGGCGCTGAAGTCCGTTTCCGCGAACAGGGCAACGGACCGGGTGTCGAGGGTGTAGGTCTGGGCCAGTCGGAACGGCCCGAACGCAAACAGGAACGGATCGTCGATAAAGCCGACCCCGGCTGCGCGCAGGGTGCCGAGGGTCGAGAACCGGTTGGTCGTGCGGAGGGTCTCATCCAGTCCAAACGCACCGGCACGCCAGTCAAACCGGCCCTGCCGTCCGCCGAACAGAAACTCCTGGGTGAAGACCCGGCTGGAGTTGTCGAAATCGAGGGCCACCAGATCCAGCGGGCTTGCGTCGGTGTCTTCACGGACATCCCGGTCCGCGAACCGCCAGGAGGTGATCGAGGTCGCTTCGACAGGGCCCTCGCGGCGCAGGGTCAGCACCGCCCCGCCCGTATCCAGATGTTCGCGGCTGTCGCGGTCAAAGCCTTCCGAGAAGGGATCAGCGGAATAGCGGTAACCCAGAAGGTTGAGACACTCGCCCGCGAGGACCCGTTGCGGAGCGCAGGGGATGAACACCGGCCCGGCCGGTGGCGGGGTGGCAAAGCCCTCCGGGGCAAACAGGCCGAGGCCCTCATGGGCCGTCATGGCCGAACGATCATTGGCATAGTCGAGGATGAGGCCGGCGCTCCACGGCCCCGCCGTATCCGTGTCCGCGCGCAGCCGTATGGCGAAGGTCTCGATACCGTTCTCTTCGCCGCCGGTGAGGGTGTTGTCAGTGTAGCCGTCCGACTTGCGATAGGTGGCGGCGACGCGCGCGAGGATCGGTCCCAGCCGGCCGGTGTCCGCCGCGACGTCAAAGGTCTGGAGCCCGAACGAACCGACGCCGGCGCTGAGGTCGAGGCCGGGCATGGTGCCGGGCGGCCTGGTTTTGAAAATCAGGGCCCCGCCGGTGGCGTTTCGCCCAAACAGGGTGCCCTGCGGCCCCTTCAGGATCTCGGCCCCGGAGAGGTCGAACAGGGCGACGTTCTGGGCCAGGGGCGACGCGATGAACCCCTGGTCGAGATAGACCGCGACCCCGGGATTCGCGCTCGGGTTCACATCGTTCGAGCCGATGCCGCGGATGAAGAACTGGGGGGCCGAGGATCCGAAGATGGAACGCTCGGTAAGACTGGCGGACAGTCCCGCGAGATCGGACGCCCGGAAAAGTCCCGCCTGGCTTACAGCCGCCGCGTCCAGAGCCTCAACGCTCCCGGGCACGTCTTCCACCGGCGTTTCCGTCCGGCGTGCAGTGACGATCACTTCGTCCAGCATCTGAACCTGCCCGGCAGGATCAATCTGTTTCGCTTCGACCACGGGCGCTTGAAGAAGGAGTGCAAGGATCATGTCACTGTTTCCGTTCAGTCAGGCAGGAGTCGGGACGCAAGGACTCAACCGCGCTGGCGATAAAGAAAACGGGTGGCCACAGGCAACCCGTTCCAAGTTTCCCGGCAGATACAAGCCGGTTTACGCCTGGCTTACTGCGGCGTTCTTGTTGCGCCATTCCTGGCTCTTGGCTGATGCGATCATGAAGATGAGCACACCGAAGGCGGCTTTCGCGACAATGTCGGCGATCGTGTAGCCGACCTGAACGATCATGGCCGCATCTCCGCTCATCGTGGCGATGTTCGCATTCCCGGAACCCAACAGAAGCGGGGCAAAGTACACGACCGGGTAGAAGCTCCAGGACAGAACCGTCACGATGATCGCCAGATTGACGAGGCCGCGCGCTTCCTCGGGCTGGCTCTTGATCGATCCCCGCAGCCCGACGAACAGTTCGAACAGGATGAAGAGGAACGGAACCATCGAGAGGGCACCCCACAACAGACGGGTGCTCATGTCGGTGGCGATCTCGCCCGGATAGCCCAGGGCGACCATGAGCGCTGCGAGCACGCCCAGTCGAACGCCCTTCGAGATCGTCGCAGCCCGCGACAGACCCATGACCAGGATCAGTTCGACGAGCAGCAGGGGCACAGTCAGAAGCCAGTCAACGTAGCGATAGGCATCGTTGAACTTCTGACCGGACGCCGCGACCGTTCCGGCACCCGCATCGACCACAAAGGCTGCGGACCAGCTGCCGAAAATTCTCCAGTAGTGGTAGGCCGCGATGAAAGTCACGAGGCCCGAAATCACCAGCGCTGCCCTGTACTGGGGCGCTACAGTGTCACGGCTGAGCCAGAAGAAAAGCGTGGCCGCGGCCATCGTGGCAATACTGAACGAGAACGCATTATACACCAGTTCGTACTGGCCTAAAGTCATAGATTCCATTTACGTTTCCTCGGTTGATACCGTTACTTGTTTTGTTTTTTTATAGTACGGTTAAAGATCGCTGATATAACAATTGCTCAACGCTTACTTGCTCCAGAACCGTATGGAGCTTGCCGCCCTGCGAGCAGGCACTTGTTCATTCAGTCTGAAACCGGGAACGAAACAGCAGGACCCCCATTTCAGGTATTACCGTTAGGAGGTTGCGGAATGGCACACCATACGACCTTTAGGCCGTAGGGCGGGGGCGTGGTTTCGCAGCCGAGTTCTGGATTTCGGCCTCAACGGCCATACAATTCGCGCCTGCAACTTTGTGCGTGCCAATCTTCTCGAGAGCCTGCGCACGGCGCATCCCGACGGTCTTCTCGCTGAGACCTGGACCGGGAGATATCTGCTTGCTGCGAATCCCGCCGACATCTGCGGCAGGACTTCTTTCTGACGCGGCGAACGCATCTTGACGATTTCACGCCCGCCTTCGCGACATCGGGCCGATTGCGTCCTCGTCCAGTTCGACCCGCGAGCCAGGGAGATGCCCCCAAAGTCCCCGTTCGCAGGAAAACGGGCACTGATTGGTGACCTTGACCCCGATGGTGGACCGGGCCGCGCCCGGCCAGAACCTGGGCCCCTGAAGCCTCAGCCCCCGTCGGCCCACACCGTCTTGTACAGATCGAACCGCCGGTCGCGGAGGTTCCGCACCGTGCCCTGCGACTTGGCCCAGGCCAGGTCCGACAGGTCGAGGTCGGCCACCGTCACCGTCTCCACATTCTCGGACGCCTCGGCCGCCACCCCGTCCCGTGCGAACGGGAAGTCGCAGGGCGTCAGGATGCAGGACTGGGCGTACTGGATGTCCATGTTCTCGACGTTCGGCAGATTGCCGACATTGCCCGACAGGATGACGTAGCACTGGTTCTCGATGGCCCGCGCCTGCGAGCAGTAGCGTACCCGCAGATAGCCCTGCCGGTTGTCGGTGCAGAACGGCACGAACAGCAGCCGCGCCCCTTCGTCGACCAGCCGCCGCGCCAGTTCAGGGAACTCGGAGTCGTAGCAGATCAGCACCCCGATCGGCCCACAGTCGGTGGGAATGGCGTTCACCCGGTCGCCGCCCTTGATGTTCCACCAGTGCCGTTCGTTCGGCGTCGGGTGGATCTTCTCCTGCTCATGCACCGAGCCGTCGCGCAGGAAGACATAGGCGACATTCTGGATGTCCCCGTCCCCGGTCTGGGTCGGGTGGGAGCCGCCGATGATGTTGATGTTGTACTCGACCGCCATCTTGCGCATCGCCTCGACGAAGCGCGGCGTGTAGCGGGTCAGAGCCTCGATCGACTCGACCGGTGTCAGCTTCTTCTTCTCGAGCGACAGCAGCTGCAGGGTGAACAGCTCCGGAAACACCACGAAGTCCGAGCGATAGTCCGAGGTCACATCGACGAAATATTCGATGTTGGAGATGAACTCCTCGAAGCTGGCGACCTTGCGGGCCTGCAGCTGCACGGTCGCCACCCGCACCGTCTCCTTGACCGCGAAGGCCGCCCCCCGGCCGTGCGTCTCGGCATGATAGGGATTGCGCCAGACCATATGCGCCGCATGGCCCATCGAGGCCGTGTCCGAGGTCAAATAGTTCTCCAGCACCCCGATCGGCTCGAACCCGCCGCGCATGTGGAAGCCGATCACCGGATCGTTCAGCTTGCGCGCCGTCACCGCGTCCAGATACTCGCGGGCGTCCGGATAGGCCGCCTTGCGTCGCGCCAGCCCCGGCATCCGCCCGCCGAAGACGATGCCGCGCAGGTTCTCGGCCTCGCACAGATCGCGCCGCGCGTCATACAGCCGCTGACCGATCCTCAGGCGCCGCCGGTCCGGATCGACGCACACCTCCATGCCGTAGAACCAGTCCCCGACCGGATCGTGCCGCGCGGCATAGCCGCCGCCGGTGATCTGGGTCCAGGTATGCGGTGCCATGGCCGTCTTCTCGTCGATGCGGAAGCCGGCGGCGTAGCCGACGATTTCGTCGGCATATTCGACCACGAACTGGCCGTCCGGGAAGGCGGCGATCTGGCCGCGCAACATGCCCGGCGTATAGGCCGGCATGTCCTTGTAGACCTTGGCCACAAGGGCGGAGATGGCGTTTACATCCGCCAGTCTGGCGTTGCGGATGGAGAGGACGGCGGGCTTGGAGGGTTTTGTCATGCGGTCTGAACGCATGGCGAAGCTTGAGGATCATTTCCTTCCGGCAGGGTCACCGCGATCGGCGGCGGCAGGGTCTTCAGCGACGCCCGAAAAGCCGGGCCGGCGGCAGGGTCACGCCGACAGCCAGACCGCTGCAGCCGTATAGAGAGCGATCCCGAGGGTCAGATTGAACGGGAAGGTAATCGCCAGGGACGCCGTCACAAAGACGCCGGCGTCCGCTTCGGGGGCCGCCAGTCGCATGGCCGCGGGAACGGCAATGTAGGACGCCGATCCGGCCAGAATGGTCAGGAGCGCCGTATTCCCGGCGTCCAGCCCGGCAAGTTGGGCCAGCCCCAGCGCGACGCCTGCCGAGAGCAAGGGAAAGCCGAGGGCGAATGCGACCACGGCCGGCGTCAACTTTCGTCCCCCCTCCATCAAACGCCGGGCGGCGGTCAGGCCGATGTCGAGCAGGAAGAAGCACAGGGCACCCTGGAACAAGGGACCGACAAACAGGTCCAGTCGGGTCATGCCGGCCTCGCCGGAAATCAGGCCGACCAGGAAGCTGCCCAGCAGCATCACCGAGGCGGCGCCGACAAACACCTCCCGGAGGATCGTCCGTCGCCGCCCCGGCTCGCCACGACCCGCGCCGTTCAGCAGGACAAGGGCCGTGAGGATGGCGGGGGTCTCCATCAGGGCAAGGACGGCGGCCATATACCCTCCCGACGTCAGACCGATGGCGGCGAGGTGCTGCTGTCCGGCGGCGAAGGTCACGACCGAAACGGACCCGTAGGTCGCCGCCAGCGCGCACAGGGTCGGACGGTCGAGCCTGCGAACGCGCTTCAGGATGACGAAGGCCATCAGCGGCATCAGGGCGCTGAGGGCGATGCCGATCGCCCCTGCCGCCAGGAAGTCCCCGTTGAAGCCCGCCGCGCGCGCCTCCACCCCGCCCTTGAAGCCGATGCACAGCATCAGATAGAGCGACAGACCCTTGGCGACCGGCTCCGGAATGGCCAGGTCCGAGCGGGCGAAGGCGGCCGCCGCGCCGATGAAAAAGAACAGGATGGCCGGCGAGGTGAGAAGCGCCAGGCTGGTGGAAAAGTCAGGCATGCGTCAACCGGTCCGCTGAAGGTCGGTCCGAGTGAACTCGACGAGCCCGCGCATCCAGTTTATTGATGTGATGCAGGCTATAACGGACGCTAATGGTATGGCCGATCGGCTGGTCAATCTGGACATCGACCTGTTGCGGGCCTTCGTGACGGTCGTCGAGACAGGCAGTTTCACCCGCACGGCGGCCGTGCTCGGCCGGACACAGCCGGCTGTCAGCCTGCAAATCCGCCGCCTTGAGGGTCAGTTGCGGTCACCGCTGTTTGATCGGGGCGGCAAGGGCTTCGGTCTGACGACGGAGGGCGCTGCCCTGCTGCCGCAAGCCCGGCGACTGTTGCGGTTGAACGATGAGATCGTGTCGACGCTGGGTGACGGGGATCTGGAGGGCGAGGTTCGCCTCGGCGCGCCCGAGGACATCGCGACCATGCACCTTCCGGGAATTCTGGGCGCATTCGCGCGCAGCCATCCCCGCATCAAGCTGTCGGTGACCTGCGACTACACCGCCAACCTGCTCGACCAGATGTCGCGCGGCATGCTTGATCTGGCGCTGATCAAACGTGAGCCGGTCGGCCCCGAACTGGGCGTGCGGGTCTGGAGCGAGCCCCTGGTCTGGGTGGCGCTGGACGCGTCGATCATCGAGGCGTCGCCGCTGCCGCTGATCATCGCCCCTGCGCCTGACATCTATCGGAAACGGGCCCTGGGCGCGCTCGCGGATGCGGGCATCGCCTTTCGCGCGGCCTTCACCTCGCCCAGTCTCGCCGGTCAGATGGCGGCCCTGCGCGCCGGCCTAGGCGTCGGCGTGCTTCCCGCGGCCATGGCGCCCCGCGACCTCGTGGTGCTGGAGCGACCGCTCCCGCTGCTGGCCGACAGCGAGATCGCCCTGGTTTCAAACCGGGGTGCCGGCGGGCCGGCCAGCCTTCTCGCGCAGGAAGTATTGCGGGCGCTGGAACGAGGCCCCCTCCCCGCATGACGGGTCATTATGGGGCCTATCAGGACTTCTGATTGGTGGCGGACGGGCCTCGTGTGCACTCTCGTTTTGCGGCCCGGGCCCCTCTGACGATCACTGTGATCGTGATGTCGGACCGCATCGGGTGCGCTCGATGACGGGTCCGGCTTGTTTGTCCCCTCGAACCGATGGTCTCGCCGTCGAGCGCTCCCCTTGAGAGAAGGAGAGGCTCGATGTCTATCGTGTTGGCGCGCCGGTTGCGGGGATTTCACGCCCTGCTGGAAATGGCGCTGAGGGACGAACGTGCACGGCTGCAGCCGGACGACCGGGCCGTGGCGAGCATCAAGAAGAAGAAGCTTGCGATCAGGGACCGGCTCGTCGCCTTCGACGACCGTCAAAATCCGTCGAAGTCGCACTGATCTCGCCGGGGCCGGCGGCTCGCGCTGCCTCCGGCCCCGGCCCCTTCAACCATGCCAACCCGTGATCGCCGCCTGGCCGGCGAGACGAAGGGAGCCCCCATGCCTTCAACCAACACCACCCATCGGGAACGCCGCCCGGTCGATCCGGATGACGTCTGGACCATGGGCGACGTCGCCCAGATGGATGCGGTCGTCGCCGCCTGCGCGCTCGTCGCCCAGGCCGACGGCTGGGTCACCACCCAGGAACGCAGGCGGATGATCGACCGGATGAGTCAGTCCCCGAGCATTCGCTTCTTCGGACTGCATGAGGTGACGGTCGGCTTTGAGGCCCTGAACCTGCGGTTCGATCTCGACATCGAGGATGGTGAGGCTGCGGCGGAAGCCGCGGTCGCGGCGCTCCGGGGTCAGTCGGGGCCGTCGCACCTGCTGATCGATACGGCCTGTTCGGTCGCGGAAGCGGACGGCGGTTTCGACGCCGAGGAGCGCGACGTGATTCTGCGCCTCTGCCGTCTGCTGGACCTCGATCCCTCGCCCTATGACCTGATCTCCAGCGAACGAGTGCGGCAATGAGGATCAGTTCGATATCCCTGCCGATCGCCCAGGGCGTGGCGGTCGAGCACACGCAGACGACATGCCGGGTGGCGGCCCATCAGAGTTCGCCGACAGGCCGCCCGGTCGAGTCCCCGCGGGCGATCGTCGACGACACGACCGCCCGCCGTCCCACCCGGCACACCTTTGACATCCGGGTCTGATCGCGGCTCCCCGGTGACCCCCCAGGACCCCCTGCTCGCGGGCTATCGGCGCTTTCGCACCTCGGTCTGGCCGGGCCAGGCGCTGCGTTATGCCTAGCTCGCCCGCCGGCGCCAGCAGCCGACCACGGCCGTGATCGCCTGTTCTGACGCCCGGGTCGATCCGCAGACGATCTTCGACGCCGAGCCCGGCGATCTGTTCGTCATCCGCAATGTGGCGGGCCTGGTCCCGGAATATGCGCCCGATGGAGGCTGTCACGGGACCAGCGCGGCGCTCGAATATGCGGTGAAGATCCTCAAGGTCCGACGCATCGTCCTGCTGGGGCATGCGCGCTGCGACGGCATTCACGCGATGATCCATGGCCCCCTGCGAAACGCCCCAGACTTCCTGGGGCCGTGGGTGGACATCGCCGAACCGGTCATGTGGCCCATGCCCGAGCAGGGGTCCGGCGAGGCGTTCGAGGCGGCGATCGAGGACGCCGTGCTCCAGCTCTCGCTCACCAATCTGCGGACCTTCCCCTGGATACGGGACGCGGAGAGGGCCGGCCATATGTCCCTGTCAGCATGGCGGTTCGACATCGCGACCGGCGAACTCCAGCCCGCCGCGCCGGCCAACTGACGGCAGCCCTGACCGACGCCAGGGCACCGACCTGCGCCATGCAGACCCTACGTCAGAAACGGACGCATCCCAAGATCACCCGGAAAAGAACAAATTGCCAACCGGAACAAACCGTGCACATAGTGCCGCTCACAAAGGGAGTGGGTCACGGTCATCGGACCGAAGGCGGGCCTCTCCCCCAGAGTACCAAACGGGAATCATGGCAAGGGAGAGTGGCAAGGTGGCAGCTCAGGCGAATCTGAAATTGGTGACGCGGGACGACGGCGACAAACAGCGGGCCCTGGAGGCGGCGATCGCCCAGATCGACCGTGCCTTCGGCAAGGGCTCCGTCATGAAGCTCGGCAAGAACGGCGTGACCGAGGCCATTCCTTCGGTCTCGACCGGCTCGCTGGGCCTCGACATGGCGCTGGGTATCGGCGGCCTGCCGCGCGGCCGGGTGATCGAGGTGTTCGGGCCGGAAAGCTCGGGCAAGACCACCCTGGCCCTGCACACCGTGGCCGAGATCCAGAAGGCCGGCGGCACCGCCGCCTTCGTCGACGCCGAGCATGCGCTCGACCCGGGCTATGCCCAGAAGCTGGGCGTCAACCTCGACGACCTGCTGGTGTCCCAGCCCGACACGGGTGAACAGGCGCTTGAGATCGTCGACACCCTGGTGCGCTCGGGTGCCGTGGACATCGTGGTTGTCGACTCCGTCGCCGCCTTGACGCCGCGCGCCGAGATCGAGGGCGAGATGGGCGACAGCCTGCCCGGCCTGCAGGCCCGTCTGATGAGCCAGGCGCTGCGCAAGCTGACCGCCTCGATCAACAAGTCGCAGTGCATTGTCCTGTTCATCAACCAGATCCGTCACAAGATCGGCGTCATGTACGGCTCGCCGGAGACGACGACGGGCGGCAATGCGCTGAAATTCTACGCCTCGGTCCGCCTCGACATCCGCCGCACCGGCGCGATCAAGGACCGCGACGAAGTCGTCGGCAACACCACCCGGGTGAAGGTCGTCAAGAACAAGGTCGCCCCGCCGTTCCGCGAGGTCATCTTCGACATCATGTACGGCGAGGGCATCTCCAAACTCGGCGAGATCATCGACCTGGGCGTCAAGGCCGGCATCGTCGAGAAGTCGGGCAGCTGGTTCTCCTACGACAGCCAGCGAATCGGCCAGGGCCGCGAGAATGTGCGCGCCTTCCTCAAGGCCAATCCGGACATCGCCGACTCGATCGAAAAGGCCGTGCGCGCCTCGACCACCAAGATCGCCGAAGAGCTGCTGGGCACCCCCGAACCCGACGAAGGTCAGGACCTCGAGGGCTGATCTGACCGTCCCCTCCCCCTCTGCCGTCGGACGACGGCGGAGGTGGAGCGACAGCACCTCCGCCCCGAACGCTTCGCACGGTGCCTTCGGATCCGATGCGAAGGCATTGAACGCTTCGGACGGTATTTTCTGAATTCCGACACTTCTCCGGCCGGGTCCCGCGACCCGCCTCCGACCCCCGCGGGGCCGGGCCGGACGGAGCGGGCCGCCTGGTCTCCACCCGGACCGGGCGGCCCTTTTTTATCGCCGGAGCCGACGCGTCAGCGCCGGCCGGACCCGCAGGAAGGCGACGTACAGCCGCTCCAGCAACCCCAGCACCGTCCGGTTTCGCGCTGCCAGACCCAGGGGCCGCAACAGGGGGATGGCGCGCCACATGGCGGCAAAGGCCGCCGCCCCCGAGAGCATCGCCCCGTCCTCCCGCGCATGGAACCGGGCCAGCAGTTCGGCCCGGTCAATCGGACAGGTCCCCTGCCCGTTCGCCACATCGGTGAAGAGGATGGCACCGCGCCGGTCGAGTCTCCGCATCACGGCGATCTCGCGCCGACACAGGGGGCAGTCACCGTCAAACCAGACTTCAAGCGCGCACATGCGCGCATCCTACACCCCGGCGACCCGCGACGCCCGTCCGTGCGGCGATCTGTCCGCCCGCGGCCACCCGTTCCCCTGGGATCACGGGCAGGTGATGCATTGGCGCTGAAACCCCTATATGACGCGCGTTCCCCGTTTCTCCCCTCGACCGAACGCGCACCGTCATGTCCAGCCTCAAACAGATCCGCTCGACCTTCCTCGACTATTTCGCCGCCGATGGGCACGAGAAGGTCCACTCCGCGCCGCTGGTGCCGCAGAACGACCCCACCCTGCTGTTCGTCAACGCGGGGATGGTGCCGTTCAAGGACTATTTCACCGGCGCCTCGACACCGCCCTACCCGCGCGCCACCAGCTCGCAGAAATGCGTCCGCGCCGGCGGCAAGCACAACGATCTGGACAATGTCGGCTACACCGCCCGGCACCTGACCTTCTTCGAGATGCTGGGGAATTTCTCGTTCGGCGACTATTTCAAGGAACACGCGATCGATCGCGCCTGGAACCTGGTCACCAAGGATTTCGGCCTCGACGCCAAACGCCTTCTGGTCACCGTCTATATCGATGACGATGAGGCCGCGGCGATCTGGAAGAAGGTCACCGGCTTCGGCGACGACAAGATCATCCGCATCGCCGGCTCCGACAATTTCTGGGCCATGGGCGACAACGGCCCCTGCGGGCCCTGTACCGAGATCTTCTGGGACTACGGCGACCACGTCCCCGGCGGCCCTCCCGGTTCGCCCGATGAGGACGGCGACCGGTTCGTTGAGATCTGGAACAACGTCTTCATGCAGTTCGAGAAGGAGAATGACGAGATCGTCCGCTCCCTTCCCAAGCCCAGCGTCGACACCGGCATGGGCCTGGAGCGGATCGCCTCGGTGCTGCAGGGCAAGAACTCGGTGTTCGACACCGACCTGTTCCAGACCCTGATCGCGGCCTCTGCCGATGCCACCGCGACCGACCCGAACGGCACCATGGCGGCCAGCCACCGGGTAATCGCCGACCACCTGCGCAGCTCGTCCTTCCTGATCGCGGACGGCGTGACCCCGTCGAACGAGGGCCGCGGCTACGTCCTGCGCCGCATCATGCGCCGCGCCATGCGCCACGCACACCTGCTGGGCGCCGCGGATCCGCTGATGCACCGGCTGGTGCCGACCCTCGTCTCCGAAATGGGCGAGGCCTTCCCCGAGCTGAAACGTGCCCAGGCCTTCGTCGAGGACACGCTGAAACAGGAAGAGATCCGCTTCCGCACCACCCTCGGCCGCGGCATGGGGCTGCTCGAGGACGCCTCGCGCGACCTCGGCGAGGGCGGCGTGCTGTCCGGCCAGACGGCCTTCACCCTCTATGACACCTACGGCTTCCCGCTCGACCTGACCCAGGACGAGGCCCGCCGCCGCGGCTTCACCGTCGACACCGACGCCTTCGACGCCGCCATGAACGAGCAGAAGGCCCGTAGCCGCGAGCACTGGACCGGCTCGGGCCAGACCGCCTCGACCGGCGAATGGCTGGCCCTGCGCGACCGCCTCGGCCCCACCGTCTTCACCGGCTATGACGCCGTCGACGGGTCGGGCGAGGTCCTCGCCATCGTGCGCGACGGTGCCTCCGTCGATGACCTGTCGGCCGGCCAGACCGCCGAAATCCTGTTCGACCAGACCCCCTTCTACGGCGAAGGCGGCGGCCAGGCCGGCGACAAGGGCGAGATCGAATGGACCGACGCCTCGGGCCAGCAGGGCTCGGCCACGGTTCTCGACGTCCAGAAGCACGCCGGCGACCTGTTTGCCCACCGCATCGAGGTGACCTCGGGCACACTCGCCATCGGTGCCCGGGCGCAGCTGCGCTCCAGCGCCCAGGCCCGCCTGACCACCCGCGCCAACCACTCCGCCGCCCACCTGCTGCACAAGGCCCTGGCCAATGTCCTCGGCGGCCACGTCGCCCAGAAGGGCCAGATGGTCGATGCCGAACGCCTCCGTTTCGACTTCAGCCACAACGCCCCCGTCACCGAGGACGAACTGGCCCGGATGGAGGATGAGGTGAATGCCGTCATCCGCCAGAACCTGCCCGCCGAGACGAAGATGATGGGCCCGCAGGAGGCCATCGCCGCGGGCGCCGTCGCCCTGTTCGGCGAGAAATACGGCGACGAGGTCCGCGTCCTGACGCTGGGTCGCGACCTCGCCCAGGCCGACAAGCCCTATTCGGTCGAACTGTGCGGCGGCACCCACGTCGCCCGCACCGGCGACATCGCCCTGTTCAAGATCGTGTCGGAGACAGGCATCGCCGCCGGCGTGCGCCGCATCGAGGCCCTGACCGGCGAAGCCGCCCGTCAGTTCCTGCTGGCCCAGGCCGGCGTGGCGAAGTCGCTGGCCCAGGGCTTCAAGGTCCAGGTCGCCGACGTCACCGCTCGCGTCGAGACCCTGACCGCCGACCGCCGCGCGCTCGAGAAACAGGTTGCTGAGCTGAAGAAGCAGCTGGCCCTCGGTGGTGGCGGCGGCTCCGCCAACACCGCGCCCGAGGAAATCAACGGCGTCAAACTGATCGCCCGCGTCCTCGACGGCGTCGACGGCAAGGGTCTGCGCGGCGTGGCCGAGGACTTCCGCAAACAGGTCGGCTCGGGCGTCGTGGCCCTGATCGGCGTGACCGAAGGCAAGGCGGCCATCACCGTCGCCGTGACCTCGGACATGGCCGGAAAGGTCAATGCGGCCGACCTCGCCCGCGTCGCCGTGATCGCCATGGGCGGCCAGGGCGCCGGCGGCAAGCCGGACTTCGCCCAGGGCGGCGCGCCCGACGGGTCGAAGGCGGAAGAGGGTCTGGCCGCTGTGCGGACCGCGCTGGCCGGCTAGGCGGCCGGGCCCGTCTGCAGGTCCACCGCCGCCAGCTTCCAGTCGAACAGGCCGCGGCGCTCAAGGATCAGGGCCAGGTGGTCGTCCGGCTGGTCCCGGTCGGTCAGGGTGACGGCGAATTCGTCAAGGCTGCGATAGCCCCAGGCCTGATGGATGTCGTTGCCATCGGCCTCGTCCCCGGCCGGTTCGGGCGCGGGGCGGCGCGTGGGATCGGGGGCCTCGGCCGTGGTGACCATGTGGGCGACCACCTGCGGCGTGACCACCGCATCGACCGCCCCGGACAGGATCATCGGCGCCAGCATCATGCCGAGACCGCCAAGGCCGCTGTCGGCCACGCGCGGGTCGCGGCTCATCCGTGCCATCAGTTCGGCATTGAGCTCGGCCTTCAGGCTTTCCCGCAGCGACGGGAAGTCGACCAGCTTCTCGATCTTCGCTTCATCGCCGGCCTTGGCCGCCCGGATCAGGGCCTGTGCCGCAAGCACAGGCGAAGCGGCCCAGGCGATTCCGAACAGGACCAGCGCCCCGGCGGCGACGCCGACAATCAGTGACTTCTTCATGCAACCCTCTGGCGTCGTAACGCCTCCTTGCCGCTACGGTTGCCCGAGTCGCGGAGGGCCGCCAAGGGGGGCCACCGTCAGCCGCCTCGCGCTCCGCTCTTGCCGACCATCGGAACCGGCGGCGCTGTCACAGGTGCCGGCACCGGCGCGACACCGTCGGGCAGGCCAACATGGACCAGCTTCCACTCGAACGGCCCCTTGCGTTCGAAGGTGAACACCGTTTCGGACCCGCCCTCGTCGGCGACGCTCATCCGGGCCCGGTTGATGCTCCAGTAGACCGGCTTCGGTATCGGACCAACGGTGTTGGTATTGTCAGGCGACGGCAGGCCGCCGTCGACATGCTGCGAGGCGTAGCGTCCCTCACCCCGGGTCAGGGCCGCGAGGGCGGCGGGGGTCAGATAGGCGTCGACATCCGGGGTGCGCGGCGCCGTCGCCTGTTCGATCTGGCGTCGAACGGCACCGATGGGGTCTTCCATGAACGTCGGCGCGGGGGCGGACGCCGCCGGATTGCCGTCAAGCTGGGGCCTCAGGGACTGGCGCACGGCGGGGTAGTCGATCAGCTGCGTCAGACTGGCGACGTCGCTGGCCTCGGCCGCCGAACGGATGCCGAAGAAGGCGACCGCGGGCGCGGCGAAGAAGATGAGGGCCGACGTCAGGACGATGAAGCCGAGCAGCCTGCCGAGCAGCCCCCCGCCGTCGCGTCGACGCTTCTGGTTCCGGGCCCAGACCGGCTGATGGGGGTCGTCGGATGGCGCGTTCAAGACCGTCTTTCCCTCGTGACAGAACATCAATGCACGAACGCGCGACAGGCTCAAATGAAAGGCCCGCCGGACGCGAATCCGGCGGGCCTCACTTTTAGGGGCCGCGGTCAGAAGGCTCCGCCTTCCCGACCCGACGCGGTCCTGTTTGCCGCGGGGCGAGCGGTAGCGCCTACGACTTGCCCATCGCGACGGTCAGGTTCTCGGCGACCTTGTCGAGGAAGCCCTCGGTGGTCAGCCAGCCCTGCTGGTCGCCGACCAGGAGCGCCAGGTCCTTGGTCATGAAGCCGGCCTCGACGGTATCGACGACGACCCGTTCCAGGGTCTCGGCGAAGGTCGCCAGCTCGGCGTTACCGTCCAGCTTGGCGCGGTGCGAGAAGCCGCGCGTCCAGGCGTAGATCGAGGCGATGGAGTTGGTCGAGGTCGCCTCGCCCTTCTGGTGCTGACGGTAGTGGCGGGTGACCGTGCCGTGGGCGGCTTCCGACTCGAGGATCTTGCCGTCCGGGGTCATCAGCACGGAGGTCATCAGGCCCAGCGAGCCGAAGCCCTGCGCCACCACGTCGGACTGGACGTCGCCGTCGTAGTTCTTGCACGCCCAGACGAAACCGCCCGACCACTTGATCGCCGCGGCCACCATGTCGTCGATCAGACGGTGCTCATAGGTCAGGCCCGCCGCCTTGAACTGGTCGGCGAATTCCTTGTCGAAGACGTCCTGGAAGATGTCCTTGAAGCGGCCGTCATAGGCTTTCAGGATGGTGTTCTTGGTCGACAGATAGACCGGGAAATTGCGGCCCAGACCGAAGGCGAAGCTGGCGCGGGCGAACTCGGTGATCGAGTCATCGAGGTTGTACATCCCCATGGCCACACCGGCCGACGGGAACTGGAACACCTCGTGCTCGATGACCTGACCGTCGTCGCCGGTGAAGGTTATCATCAGCTTGCCGGGGCCGGGGACGAGGAAGTCGGTGGCCTTGTACTGGTCGCCGAAGGCGTGACGGCCGACGACGATGGGCTGGGTCCAGCCCGGCACCAGACGCGGCACGTTCGAGCAGATGATCGGCTCGCGGAAGACCACGCCGCCGAGGATGTTGCGGATCGTGCCGTTCGGCGACTTCCACATCTTCTTCAGGCCGAACTCGGCCACGCGGGCCTCGTCGGGGGTGATGGTGGCGCATTTGACGCCGACGCCATGCTTCTGGATGGCATGGGCCGCATCCACCGTGACCTTGTCGTCGGTGGCGTCGCGGTTCTCCATCGACAGGTCATAGTAGTCGAGTTCGACGTCCAGGAAGGGGTGGACCAGCTTGTCCTTGATCCACTGCCAGATGATGCGGGTCATCTCGTCGCCGTCGATGTCCACGATGGGATTGGCGACCTTGATCCTGGTCATGCGGGTTCGCGCCTCTGCTTGGGAATGGGGAATGTGGCGGGCGGTATAGCGGGGCATGGGGGCCGGTGCAAAGGGCGGCGGCGTGCAGGTTAACCCTGCCCCGAAAAAGTCGCCCAAGGTGAAGGTGAACCGACCGGCCACAGGGCTGTTCGAGTGTCCGGAACCATGTGTGGGGACATCTCTTTTGGATAGTGAAACGAGCAAGCTGGTTCAGCGCTGGATCCTCGCCTTTTGCGAAGCGCCGGTGCTGATCGACGCGGCGCTCATGCGGCGGGTGCTGGACGATGCGGAGACCGCGAAAAGGGCGCGAACGCCCGCGACCGGCCCTGACTGATTGCCTCCGCCTGGACGGGAAGTGACCTTGGCACCGATGAGCGACGATCCCGAAGTCCTGATCGTCGGCGCGGGGCCGGCAGGCCTGACAGCGGCGACCTATCTGGCCCGGTTCCGGCGGCGGGTGCTGGTGGCCAATGGTGGCGCGCCACGCGCCTGCTGGATCCCGGTGAGCCACAACATGCCCGGCTTTCCACAGGGGATCACCGGCGAAGCCATCCTGAAGCGGATGACGGATCAGGCGACGGAGTACGGCGCGGTCATCGAGGCTGGGCGCGTCGAGCGCCTGACGCACGACGGCGACGGCTTCATCGCCCGGCTCAACGGCCGTGAGGTCAAGGTACGGGCCGTCCTGCTGGCCACGGGCGTCATCGACCATCATCCCGACCTGCCGGGCGTCGAACGGGCGATTGAGCGGTCGCTGGTCCGCATCTGTCCGATCTGCGACGGCTTTGAAGCGATCGACAAGGCGGTGGCGGTGATCGGCGACGACGACAAGGGCGTCCGCGAAGCCGCCTTCCTGCGCACCTATTCCGATCGCGTCACCCTGATCCACACCGGTTCGCCGGAAACCCTGACCAGACAGGACGAGCTGGCGCGGTTGGGGATCGAGCTGATCCGCGCGCCGATCGACAACGTCCAGCTGGAAGGTGACCGGGTGACGGCGCTCGGCTGGGGCGGCGTCTCCCGAACGTTCGATCTGGTCTATTCGGCCCTCGGGACCTCGGCCAACGCGACGCTGGCGCGGGCGCTGGACGCCCGGATTGGCGAGGACGGCCGGCTGTTCGTGGATCCGCAACAGGCCACAAGCGTGAAGGGTCTCTATGCCGCCGGCGACGTCGTGCGCGGCCTGAACCAGATCGCCGTGGCCTCGGCGGAGGCGGCGGTGGCGGCCACCGCCATCCACAACGCCCTGCGCGAGGCGGACGGCTGGACCGTCAGCTGAGCACCAGCCGCAGGAAGGCCGCATCCGACCAGTCCGTGCCGCCGCCGGCCAGCCTCGCGAGAATGCCGTCCGCCTGACGCACGATGACCAGATCACGATCCGGGATCAGGTACAGGCGCTGATCGCCCGCGCCGGCCGCCATATTCACCGTCGGCAGGCCCGCGAGGGCGGAGACCGAGGAATCGATGGGCGAACGGGGGCTCGGCGGGACCAGACCCGGACGCAGCAACCACCAGGTCAGGCCGTAGCCGGGATTGGCGGGGGTCGGGCGGAAGCAGTCGGCCAGCGCCGCCGGGTCCACAATCGCCTGACCGTTGACCCGACATCTCCCCTGCACAAAGGCCCCGAAGCGGGCCCAGTTGCGGGCGTCGAACTGCGCGCCCGACGGCATGTTGGGTTGACCGGCCTGCCGCCGCCAGGGCCCGTGGGACACGCCGGCGGGACCCAGCAGCCGCTCCTCCATAAAGGTCAGGACGTCGTCGGGCCGCCCCGACGCCGAGAGCTTCCGGCGCACGATCTCGCCGAACACCTGAAAGGGCGCGGGCCCGTAGCGGAAGACACCGGGTGCGCCGGCGAAGGGCTGGGCGACCGAGGCGGCATAGGTCCCCGGCCGTCCGATCGAAACTCCGCCGACGCCGGACGACAGGCTCAACAGGGTCCGGATGGTCGCCCCTCGCCTGACCGGGTCTTAACGCCATTCGCCGAGGGTGTCCGCACAGGGTTCGTCGAGGGACAGAAGACCGTCCTGCACCATGGCAGCGGCCAGGATTCCGCAGAAACTCTTGGTCCCGCTGGCCAGTTCATGAGTCGCGCCGGCGCTGGACCGGGGATAGTCCTCGAACAGAACCCGACCACCCTGCATCACCAGCAAGGAGACCCCGCGTCGCCCGGCGGAGTAGGCCGCCGCCGCGCTATAGTCAGGAGATTGGGCCCGGCCGCTCGCCGGTGCGGCGACCAGCGCCGCCGCTCCTGCCAGAACGCTGCGCCTGTCGATCTGCATGGCCCGCTCCATCACCGCTTCAGGGATCAAACGACCGGAGGCCGGCCCATCCGTCGCCAGAGCCGACGGGGTCAGGCCAGTCGCGCCGCCGCCCACTGATCAACGACCCGGCCGAGTACCTCCAGCGGCATGGCCCCGCCGTCGAGCACCGCCGCGTGGAAGCTCTTGATGTCGAACCGGTCGCCGGTGCGCTCGCGGGCAACGGTTCGGAGGCGGTCAATCTCGGTGTGGCCGATCTTGTAGCCGCAGGCCTGCCCCGGCCAGACGCAGTAGCGTTCGATCTCGCTCTCGGCGGCTGTCGGCGCCAGGCCGACCGTCTCGATCATGTAGCGGATGGCCTGTTCACGGCTCCAGCCCATGGCGTGGATGCCCGTGTCGATGACGATCCGTGCGGCCCGGTACAGGAACGACTGGTGGTAACCCAACCGTCCTTCCGGGAAGTCGTCATACATGCCCAGCTCGTCGGCCAGCTGCTCGGCATACAGGCCCCAGCCCTCGCCATAGGCGTTGAAGCCCATCGACTTGAGCAGCAGCGGCGTATCCGTCGCCTCCAGCGCCAGCGCGCCCTGAAGGTGATGGCCCGGCAGGCTCTCGTGATAGGTCAGCGTCGGCAGCGCCCAGCGCGGCCAGATCTGCGTGTCGACGAGATTGATGTAGTAGGCGCCCGGCCGCGAGCCATCCAGCGACGGCCCCTGGGCGTAGCCGCGCGGCGCGCCCAGCTCGATGGACGGCGGCACCCGGCGCACCTCGACCCGCGCCCGCGGCAGGCGGTCGAACATCTGCGGCAGACGCGCCTCGATCGCCGCAACCTGACGATTGAGATCGGCCAGCAGCGCGGCCCGGCCATCATCGGTGTTCGCATAGAGATACTCCGGCTCCCGGCCGAAGGCGGTCAGCCGCGCCCCGACCGAGCCCTCGGTATAGCCGCGCTGGCGCAGCAGCGGATCGGCCAGGGCCTGGATCCGGGCAACCTGTTCCAGTCCCACCTGATGCGCCTCGGCCGGGGTCAGGCCCGTCGAGGTCTGGAACCGGAGGCAGAGGTTGTAATACGCCTCGCCGTGCGGACGGGCACCGATGCCCGCGTCATGCGCCGCATTCGGGAGCTGGCGCTCCAGCTGCGCGATCTGACGATCGAGGGCGGCGGCGACCGGGCCGTCGACGAGCGCCGTCGCGCGGCGCGCCCAGTCTCCGGCGATCCCGGCCTCCGTCGTCTTGCGGACCAGGGACCGGACGAGGCCGGCACTCTCGCCCGTGTCGCGGCGCAGGGCGCGAAGCTGGGTCAGGGCCTTGTTGAGCACAAAGTCGGGCGGGATCACGCCGTGGTCCGCCGCGTCCCTGGCCGCACGGTCGGTCTCGTGGTTCATCCCCTCGGCGAAGCTCTCGAGCCGCGAGAGATAGGCCTCGGCGTCGGCCGCCGTGGCCACGGAATGCTGACTGTCGAGGAAGTCGGGGACCGCCTGGTACAGGCCGGTCAACTGGCTGACCACATAGGGACAGGGGTAGCCGTAGCTGTCCACGCCCCCGAACGGGAAGGCGGCGATCTCAGCCGATCGGTCAGCCATCCAGACCACGCTGTCGTAGTCGGACCGGTCACGGCCGGTCAGGCCGGAGGCATTGATGGCCGCCAGCGCGGGACGCGCCTCGACCATCGGCTTGAAGATGTTCAGACGGTCGGCATAGCTCCGGCTGTCGAGCCTGGCCTTGAGCCCCGCGTGCTCGGCGGTATCCAGCCCCAGGCTTGTGGCTCCCATGGGGGAGGCTTCCAGAACCCCCTCGAACATGAGGTCGTACAGGGTGCGCGCCCGGGAGCGGACATCGTCCTGTCCCGGAAGGACTCCGGCCCTGGCAAGGGCGGGGAGCGCAAGGAGGCCTAGTCCGCCGGCGGCGGAAGTCAGAAGGCGGCGGCGGCTGAGCATGTCTGTTCCCCGGGATCGAGGCCCGCACACTCGCGCGGGGGGCCCGACCTGACAAGCCGCTGCGGAGGGCCCGGACACGGCTCGACCCGAACCCCGGGAGCAGGAGGCTCCGAGGTTCGGGCCACGACCCGGGGGGGCCGACGGTCACGGGCGGGGGAAGGGTGGTCTCCTGCGACGGACCGGATTCAGGCAGCCGTCAGCGGCTGCGGGGTGCCACCGTGCGCGGCGGTGTCCGCAGACGCTGCCGCGTCCGGCTACGCCGCCAGTCCTTCAGGACCTCAGCCCATCCCCATGGGGTTTCCTTATGGGTGTGGTGCAGTTCTTCCATCGGGGCCTCCACGTACGGGGTTTCGGGAAATTGTCAGGCGGACCAGCCGGCGGGCGACCGTCCACTCCAGGGCGTGACCACCAGTCCGCGCGACCGGACCACGGGCCGGCGCTTGATGCGGGCCGCTACACCGGCAATGGCGCTGAGCCAGCCCGACGAATCTTCCCTGTGGGCGCCGTGCATGTTTTCCATCACGACCTCCTGTGTTGGTGTTGCTGTGAGGCCCGATATCTAGGCTTGACGGGACGGGCCGACAAACCAGATGATCGGCTCAAATCACAAGGGTACCTTATGGCTGATCCTCTCGCTGGCATCCCCCTCGCCTCCATCCGGGTGTTCGAGGCTGCCGCCCGCCTGAAGAGCTTCACCCGCGCGGCTGAAGAGCTGGGCATGACCCAGGCCGCCGTCAGCTGGCAGATCAAGGCGCTGGAGGGCCGGCTCGGCCAGAGCCTGTTCCGACGCCTGCCCCGCGAGGTCCAGCCGACCGAGGGCGGCGAACGCCTGTCGCGGGCCGCGACCGAAGCCATGACCCTGTTGCGGCGGGCCGTCAGCGACCTGACCGAGGCCGACGAGCACATCCTGTCGATCACCACCCTCGCCTCCCTCGCGGCCCAGTGGCTGGCACCCCGTCTGGGCGGATTCCAGGTCGCCAATCCGGGCCTGGCGGTGCGGCTGGACACCAACCCCAACCTGCTCGACCTGTCGCGTGAGGGGTTCGACATCGGCATCCGCTCGGGCTCGGGCGACTGGCCGGGCATGGAGAGCCAGCAGCTCATGCCCAGCGTCTTCACCCCCGTGTGCAGCCCCGCCATGGCCGAGCGGTTGAAGCTGGCGGAGCCCGCCGACCTGCTGGATGCGCCGCGCATCGGCATGGAGAAGGAATGGGCCGCATGGTTCGCGGCGGCGGGCGTCAGCGGCGGGACCCAGCCCATGAGCCGGCTGACCGCCGACTATCAGGTGCTGGAAGTCGCCGCGGCGCTCGGCGACCAGGGCGTCGCCCTCGCATCGCCCATCCTGTTCGCGCGCGAGCTTCGCAACGGCCTGCTGGTGCGACCCTTCACCCAGACGGTGTCTTTCCACACCGGCTACTATCTGGTCTGGCCCGAGGGCCGGCGGCGCTCGCCCAAGATCGCGCGCTTCCGCGAGTGGCTGGCGGCCCAGGCCGATGCCGATCCGACGATCGTGGAGGCGCGGGCGATCAGGCCCGCATGAGGCCTTCCAGCACCGCCAGCGGCACGGAGCCGTTCAGCAGCACGCGATCGTGGAAGGCCTTGAGGTCGAAGCCCGGACGCGCCTCCGCCTCGGCCCGCAACCGGGCGATGACCGTCTGGCCCAGCTTGTAGGAACAGGCCTGGCCGATCGAGACGCAGTAGCGGTCGATTTCCTTCTCGGCCGACTCCGGCGGTTCGCCGCATTCCTCGATCATGTAGCGGATGGCCTGATCGCGGCTCCAGCGCTTGTGGTGCAGGCCGGTATCGACCACCAGCCGGACCGCGCGGAACAGATAGGATTGCAGGTAGCCGACGCGACCCAGCGGGTTGCCGGCATAGACATCCAGATCGTCGGCGGCGACACGCTCGGCATAGAGGGCCCAGCCCTCGTTGAAGGCGGAGTTGCCCGCGACGCGGCGGTAGATCGGCAGGCTGCCGGCCTCGCGCGCGACAGTGATCTGGAAATGGTGGCCCGGAATCGCCTCGTGATAGGTCAGGGTCGGCAGACCCCATTTGGGCCAGTTCGCCGTGTTCGACAGGTTGATGTAATAGGCGCCCGGCCGCGTCCCATCCAGCGAGGCCGCCTGGTAGTAGCCGCCCGGCGCGCCCAGTTCGATCGAGGGCGGCACGCGGCGGATCTCGACCTTCGCGCCCGGCAGGGTGTTGAACACCCGCGGCAGCATCGGCTCCAGTTCGGCCATCTGCCGGTTCAGCGAGCCGATCAGTTCGACCTTGGCCTCGTCCGTATTCGGCCACAGGTGCTGCGGGTCCTCGCTGAGGGTCTTGATGCGCGCGCCGACCGAGCCCTCGGTCATGCCCATCCCCTTCAGGATCGTATCGATCTCGGCCTGGATGGCGGCGACCTGTTGCAGGCCGATGTCGTGGATGTCCTGGGCGCTGTAGTCGGTGGTGGTGAAGGCGCGCAGGGCGAGCGCATAGACGGTGTCGCCCTGGGGCAGTTTCCACGCCCCGGCGTCTTCGGTCGCATGCGGCCGCTGGGCCTCGAAGACCGCGATCTGCCGGGACAGGGCCGGCTTGATCTCGGCGTCGATCACGCTGGCGGCCTGGGCACCCCAGTCGCCGCCCATGTTCCGCTCGTCCGTCTTGCGGATCAGCGCCTGAAGCATGGCCATGTCATAGGCCGGCGTATCCCGCAGCGTCCGCAGCTGGGTCAGGGTCTTGTCCATCAGGAAGGACGGCAGCATGACGCCGAGGGCGGCATCGGCCGCAATCCGCTCGCTTTCCTGATCCAGCACGGTGGCGAAGGCGGACAGCCGCGCGATGAAGGCCGCTGCATCGGCCTCGGTCTCGACCCGGTGCTGGTTGGCCATGAAGTCCGGGACCGAGAAATAGGCCCCCGACCGTTGGGTCACGACATAGGGGCCGATGCCGCCGCCATAGGGGATGTCCGCGGCCCGGGCCGCGCCCTCCGCCGTGAACCGATAGACGGCCAGCGATACCTTGGCCTGATCCGACAGGCCCTCGTCCGACACCGTCCGGATCTCGGCCCAGCGGGCGCGGGCGCGGACGCGGTCCGCCTCGGCGTCCGCGATCCCGGCCTGGCGCAGCTGACCCGACAACGCCGCGCGGGCACCCCGGTCGAGGCCGAGGTTGGTCGCATACTCCGGCGAGAGGTCGACATTCTCCTCGAACCAGCGCGTCAGCATGGCGTCGAGCCGCGCGTCTGCCGGGGACATGGCCGGGGCCTGTGCGGCGGCGGGTAGAGCAGCCATCAGGCCGAGGCCGGCGGAGGACAGCATCAGGCGGCGGCGGTCGATCATCGAATATCCTCTGGCAGCAAGGTCCGGCTCCGGGCCCCGCGCAGGCGGGGCCGGGCGTATCATGTCGTGGTCAGGCCCGCTGGGCCGCGATCCAGTCGGTCATGATCTTGTCGAGCACGGTCAGGGGCACGCCGCCCGCATTCATGCCCGCATCATGGAAGGCCCTGATGTCGAACCGGTCGCCGAGCGCGGCCTGGGCGCGGGCACGCAGCTCGACCCATTTGTTGTGGCCGACCTTGTAGCTGGACGCCTGGCCGGGCCAGACGCAGTAGCGTTCGACCTCGGTGGTGACCGCGGTTTCGGAGTCGCCCAAGGTATCGACCATGTAGCGGATGGTCTGTTCGCGGCTCCAGCGTTTGTGGTGCAGGCCGGAGTCGGCGACCAGACGGGTGGCGCGGAACAGCAGCGACTGCAGATAGCCGATCTGGCCGATCGGATTGTTCTCATAGACGCCCATCTCGTCCGCCAGCTGTTCCGAATACAGGGCCCAGCCCTCGGAATAGGCCGAGAAGCCCAGGACCTGCATCAGCAGGGGCCGACCCGGCTGTTCCTGCTGCAGGGCGATCTGGTGGTGATGGCCCGGCGACGCCTCGTGATAGGTCAGGGTCGGCAGCTGCATCCGCGGCCATTCGGCGGTGTCGCGCAGGTTGATGTAGTAGGCACCGGGCCGCGATCCATCGAGCGCCGGGGAGTTGTAGTAGCCGCCGGGCGCGCCCGCCTCGATGAAGGTCGGCACCCGCCGGATTTCGACAGGCGCGGCGGGGATGCGGCCGAAATACTGCGGCAGGCGGGTCGCCATATCGGCCATCTGGGCGTTGAGGTCCGCCAGCAGCTGTTCCTTGCCCGCGTCGGTGTTCGGATAGAGCTGCGAAGGATCCTTGCCGAGGGCGGAAATGCGCTCGCCGACAGTGCCCTGGGTCAACCCTTGCGCCTTCAGCAGCCCGTCGGCGCGGGCCGAAAGCTCGGCCACCTGTTGCAGGCCCAGATCGTGGATCTCGGCACCCGACAGGGTCGAGGTGGTGTAGCTGCGAATGCCCCAGTCGTAATAGGCCTCGCCGTCCGGCAGACGCCAGACACCCGCGTCATGGCTCGCGGCAGCGCGACGGGCGCGCATGGCGTCGGCCTGACGGCGCAGGGCCGGATAGACCTCGCCCTCGACAATCCGCTGTGCGCGGGCACCCCAGTCGCCGGCGAGGTTCTTCTCGCCCGCACGACGCGCGATGGAGGTCGTCAGGACCATCCGGTCCGCCGGGGTCTCATAGAGGTTGGCGAGCTGAAGCAGGGTCTTGTCGATGATGAAGTCGGGCGGGACGGCCCCGGCAGCAAAATCGGCCTGCATGCGCGCCGTTTCCTGATCCAGCGCGGTGGGGAAGGCCGCGATGCGCGACAGATAGGCCTCCGCGTCCTCGGCGGTTTCGATGGCGTGCTGGGTGTCGAGGAAGTCCGGCAGGCTCTGGTAGGAGCCGGTCAGCTGCGAGATCGTATAGGGCGCGCCGTTCCCGTACGGGAACCGTTCGCCCATGATCTGGGTCTCGCCGAAGAAGCGCAGGGCGTCGTAATAGACCCCTTCGGTCTGCGGCAGCGCCGCCCGGTCAATGGCCCTGAGCTGGTCCATCTGGCCGTGGAAGACCACGCGATCGGCATCGATCTTGGCCTGCGACCGGTCGTCGAGGCGCGACTTCATCGCCGCCATCGGCCCCTTGTCCATGCCCAGCGAAGTCAGGGTCTCGGGGGACTCCAGCAGGAACGACTGGACGATCGCACCCATCAGGGCGGTCAGGGCGGCGGAAGCCGAGGCGGCCGCCGCGGGCGTCTGCGCCAGGGCCTGGCCGCAAGCCGCGAGACCCGCGCCGGCGGCGGCGGTGAACATAAGGCGGCGACGATTGATCATGACTTCAGCTCCGATGGCGCGAGGGGCCACAGGATGGCGCCCTCTGCGGATTGGCAAGTTACGGTTCTGTCAGCCCCGTCAGCCGGCGTGGAGCTCCTGCTTCACGCGTTCGGCGAGGGTCTTGATGTCCAGCGGCTTGGGCAGGAAGGAGACGCCGACCTCGTCCTGCAGCAGGTCGGAGAAGTCGCTTTCGGCATAGCCGGAGATGAACAGGACGGGGGCGTCGCCGAGATATTGGCGGGCCTTCTTGAGCAGGGCCGGGCCGTCGAGGCCGGGCATGATGACGTCCGAGATCATCATGTCGATGGTCCCGGCGTGCTGTTCCGCCAGTTCCAGCGCCTGTTCGCCGTCCTCGGCCTCGATCACCTCATAGCCACGCTGACGCAGCAGCCGGGCGGCGATGCCGCGCACGGCGGCCTCGTCCTCTACGAACAGGATCCGGCCCGCGCCGGACAGGTCGCGCGGGGCCTTGGCGACCTTTTCGATCACCGGAACCGCCGCCAGTTCGGCCTCGGCCGCCTCGGGCAGGAAGATGCGGAACACCGCGCCGCCGCCGACCGCGTTCGAGACATTGATGTGGCCGCCGGCCTGTTCGACGATGCCGTAGACCGTGGCCAGCCCCATGCCCGTGCCTTCGTTCACCGCCTTGGTGGTGAAGAAGGGTTCGAAAATCTTGTCGAGCAGTTCCGGCGGTACGCCCGGCCCGCTGTCGGCGACCTCGATCAGGGCGACGGTGGCGGTGGGAGCGGCGCTCCAGCCCAGCAGACGGGCCTCCTCGGCGGTCAGGCGAGCGGTGCGGATGGTGACGACGCCGGCACCCGGTTCGACCACGCCGCGCATCGCGTCGCGGGCATTGACGGCGAGGTTCATCACCGCCGTCTCCAGCTGGCTCTTGTCGGCCAGGACCACCGGCAGGTCGCGGCCGTAATCGGTCTCCAGCCGCACATCCTCGCGCAGCAGGCGGCGCAGCAGGACGGCAAACTCCCCGACCAGTTCGCCCAGATCCAGCCGCTCGCGCCGCACGGTCGACTTGCGCGAGAAGGCCAGCAGCTTGCGCACCAGGTCGGCGGCGCGGATGGCGGTCTGGCGGATCTCGTTGAGCCCCTCATAGGAGGGATCGCCGACCGGATGCCGCTCCAGCAGGCCCGAGAGCTGCAGCTGGATGGCGGTCAGCAGGTTGTTAAAGTCGTGCGCCACGCCGCCGGCCAGCTGGCCCACGGCCTGCATCTTCTGGGCCTGCGACAGCTGCAGCTCCATCGACTTCTGGGCCGAGACGTCGAACAGCCAGATGCGGCGGCGATCTCCCTCGGGGGCGACATAGAGGTGCAGCATCCGGTCGGGATGCGCCCGCGCGACCAGTTCGATCGGGCCGGACGAGCCGCCGTCCAGCTTCAACCGCGCCTCGGCCACGCCGGCCGGGTCGAACAGGTGGCCGAAGGCGGCGTCGCGGGCCGCGGCAGGGCCGGTCAGCACGGACAGGGCGGCGTTAGGCTCGTCCACCTTGCCGGAGAACAGGTCCTCGGCGGCGATCACCGCCGAACCGAAGGGCGCGCCCGCGGCCATGGCACGGCTCTCGGCGGCGTTCGATGTCGCGGCGTGGCGCGGCGAGACGGCGGTCCCGACGGGCAGCACGGCCTCGGGCGCGGCGCGGACGAGGAACCGTCCCTCCCCGGCCTGGCCGATCAGGACTTCCTGCTCGCGGTCGCCGATGACCACGATGGCGCGCCCCTGCTCACCGGCGCGTGCCTGGGCAAAGGCCATATAGAGGGCGGAGGCGGACTTGCCTTTCGGCAGGGCGACCGTGGCCCCGTTGGCCTCGGCCCATGCGCCGTTGAAGGCCAGCACCTGTCCGGTGGACCAGACCAGCGCCGCCGGCTCGGCCATGGCGTCGAGCAACTCGACCGTCGCGTCGCCGAGGGGCTTGCGGGACTCGCCGCGCGCGAAGGCGAACAGGCCGATCAGGGCCACGGCCCCGACGGTGAAGATCAGCACCAGACCGGGCGCACTGGTCGGATCGGCGCGGAACGCCGGATAGGCCAGGGCTCCGACGGCGACCACAAAGCCGACCGCCATCACGATCAGCAGCGGGTCGAAGGGACGGCCCCTGGAGGAGGTCACGGCGGTTGCGGTCATGGCGCCTCAGCCCGAATCAGCACGGGAAGCATGCGCCATAGTGTTCCGTATGCGCCTGGCGCGCGAATCCGCGCGTCAGGCGGCCTTGCGCTGTTCCGCCTTCAGGTCGCGGGCGGCGTTGATGCGGGCTTCGGCAATGGCGTCGGCGATCTCGTGCGTCGGGCGTTTTTCGGCCACCGAACGCTCCAGCACCTCTTCCAGCGTGTCCATCAGGCGCGACAGCTTGGTCTCGACCCAGGCCGCGTCATAGGCGCCGCCGCTCTGGCGGGCGCGCAGCTCGGAGGCGACATTGATGATGCCGCCGCCGTTGACGACATAATCAGGGGCGTAGAGCACGCCGCGCTCGAACAGCATCTGGCCGATGTCGGGCGTGGCCAGCTGGTTGTTGGCGGCGCCGACGACGGCCTTGACCGTCAGCCGGTCCAGGGTCTGCGGGTTCAGCGTCGCGCCGAGGGCGCAGGGCGCATAGATGTCGGCCTTGACGTCATAGATGGCGTCGGGCGCCACGATCTCGGCCTGCGTCCGGGCGGCGACCTCGGCCAGCAGGGCCGTGTTGACGTCGGTCATGATAAGCTTGGCGCCGGCCGAATACAGCTTGTCGGCCAGATAGCCGCCGACATGGCCGATGCCCTGGACCGAGACGGTCAGCCCGGTCAGGTCGTCCTGCTTCCACAGGCGTTTTGCGGCCAGAAGCGTCGAGCGGAAGACGCCCTCGGCGGTGACGGGGCTGGGATCGCCCGAGGCCTCGGGGCCTTCGTTCAGACCCAGCACATAGGGGGTGACCTTGCGGGCCTCGGCGATGTCGGAAACCGACACCCCCACATCTTCCGCCGCATAGTAGAGGCCGCCCAGGGTATCGACGGCGCGGCCGAAGGCGCGGAACAGCTCGGGGGTCTTCTGGGTACGGCTGTCGCCGATGATGACCGACTTGCCGCCGCCCATTTCCAGGTCCGCCACGGCGTTCTTGTAGCTCATGCCCCGCGACAGACGCAGAACGTCCTCGAGCGCCTCGGCGCTGGACGCATAGTTCCACATCCGGGTGCCGCCGCAGGCCGGGCCGCGCGCGGATGAGTGAACAGCGATAATGGCGCGGAGGCCGGTCTTTTCATCAAAGACCGCGTGCACGCCTTCGTGGTTCGCGAAGGACGGGGAATCAAACAGCGTCATGCTCACTTGGGCGTCTCCCGGGGTATTTTTTATTTCGGCGGCTGATACGCCGGGACGCTTAACAGGGCAAGCATGGCGGTTTCGCGTCAGCGCAGCCCCGACAGCACCGGCCCCGCCCCCGACGGCAGCGGTGCCGCCGCGTCGCGCAGCCAGGCCTCGACGTCGCGGTACATGACCTCGGCCTGCAGGTCGCGGTTCAGGATGTGCCAGCCGTCGGGATAGAAGCCGGTGCGGAAACCGGGCCGGTCGCCCGCCCGCTCCAGCGCCTGACGCATCGGTTCCCGCTGGATCACACTGTCGTTGGCTCCGTACAGCAACAGGGTCGGTGCCCGCACCTGACCGAGCCGCATTGAGGCGCTCTCCATCAGGTCAACCAGGCCGTAAAGGGCATCGATCCGGGTCGACAGGATGCTATTGGGATCACGGCCGTTGCGGAACAGCTCCAGCCGGTTGTCCGAGGCGGGGCGAACCTTGACCGCCCACTCCGGCGCGTCGACGGCGCGGTCGCCCATGGCGCGGGCGGCGATCCACAGTCCGGCGGTGTTGACGGGCCCCTGCGCTGTCCAGCCCCAGACAGCCGGGGCCAGCAGGAGGACGCGGTCGGCGTCCGGCGGCCGGTCAGAGGCGAAGGCGGCGATGGTCACGGCCCCGCCCATGCTCTCGCCCGCGACCGCGATAACAGCGCGCGGATGGCGGGCCCGCGCCAGGGCGACGACCGTGCGCAGGTCTTCGGTCATCCGTGCCTCACCGGCCCAGAGGCCGCGGCCCGGGGCCTCGCCGAAGCCGCGCTGGTCGATGGCCCAGGTCTCGATGCCGCGCTCGGCCCACCAGGGGCCGGCCAGACGGAAGGAGGCCCGTGAATCGTTCATGCCGTGCAGGCCAACGATGACGGCCCAGGGCTCGCCGCCCTCCGGCGCCCAGCGCGCCAGCGGGAGACGGGCACCGTCATCCATCAGCAAGGTCCGCGCCTCAAGGGCCGGACCCGCGAACCCGGGCGGCGGCGTCAGCGGCGGCTGGATGGCGGGGGTGGCGCAGGCGGCGAGGGCCAGAACGGCGCACAGAACTGCCAGGGACCGCATCATGGCGTCAGGATGCCATGGGTGCCGGATCAGGCGAAATCGTCATCGTCCTCGACGACCGGCGGCAGGGCCGCCAGCGCCGCGGCGGTCTCGGCCTCGGTCGGCAGGCGCAGGCGGATGACGCCCTTGAAGGCGTTGGGATCGATCGCCTTGCCCTTCTTGGTGATGGTCAGCTTGCCCTGACGCATCAGCGCCAGCGCGCAATGGCGCACCTTGGGCAGCATCCGCTGCCACTGTTCGGGCTGCAGGTCCTTGGCCACATCGGCCGGTTCAATGCTCTTGCCGCCGACGCCCTTGGGGTCGGCCTTCGCCAGTTTTTCGAAGATGGCGGTTTCGATGGGGTCGCTCATCGCGCCTATATGCTGCATTGCGAGAGAGATAGTAAGGCGGAGTGCGAACGATGGTTCAGAAGGTCACGGTGACGGAGGGCGAATTCGCCGGCTGGCAGATGTACGACCTGCACGGCACCTTCGATCAGGTCGTCGGGCCGTTCTACTTCAGGCCGGACCCGGACGGGCGGATGCGCTGCGCCTTCCGTGCCGAGGCCAAACACATGAATGCCGGTCACCGGATGCACGGCGGCTGTCTGATGACCTTCGCCGACATCGCCCTGTTCCAGACCGCCTACCAGGAGATGGAGGGGGCGTCCGGGGTGACCGTGTCGCTGGATTCCACCTTCATCGACGGCGCTTATGTGGGCGAATTGGTTGAGGCGACGGGCGAGGTGGTCCGCGCGGGCAAGAGCCTGATCTTCGTGCGGGGCCAGATCCAGGCGGGCGAACGGGTGCTGATGACCTGGTCGGGCGTCATCCGGAAATTCCGGCCTCGGGGCTGAACCCCGGCCGCCGAAGCCGGCGTCAGCCGTCAATGATGTCCTGAAGGATGACCGCCATTCGCGCGTGCATCGCTTCACACTGTGCGGGTGTCAGCGTCTGTCCCCCCGTCATCTCGCGGCTGACCTCCATACCCATGATGAAGGCGGCCGCCAGACGGGCGCGGACGGCAGCATCGGGTCCGCCGATCCAGTCCTCGAACGGGCCGAAGAAACTTTCATCCGCCGTGCGCCGGACCAGTTCGCTGGCCTTGGCTGAACCGATGGAGCGCAGGAGCACCAGGAGGTGCTCCAGCTGGCCATCATGTTCGCTGCCGAAGATGGCCTGGCGTGCCACGCGGTCGCCGAAGGTGGCGCGATCCCCGTCCATCAGGTCCGGGCCATCCCCGCAGTGGTCGAGCACCTTGAGGAACAGGTCTTCCTTGGAGCCGAAATACCGGGACACCAGGGCGGCATCGACGCCCACGTCCCCGGCGATGTCACGCATGCCGACGTCGTCATAGCTCTCGCGCGCGAAGCGCTCGCGCGCCGCGGCCAGAATGGCGGCGCGGGTCGCTTCGGCGTTCCGGGGACGCGGCGCGACGTGGCAAAACAATTCCGGATCTCCGCAATAACCCCAACACCCCTATGGCTATGTCATCGTCCGCCGACAAGCGCCAAACGCGTCACAGGGGCCGGAGCGACGGCAGAACCCCTCCCGTTTCGCACCGCAACAAAAGGGGATTGACGCCACAGAAAGTGTTCGCCACCGTAAGGGCACTCATCAAGACCGGCGGAGGGATAGGCCCTTTGATGCCGGGGCAACCTTCCGGGACTTCCCAGTCCCGGAGATGGTGCCAACTCCTGCGAGGCCTCCCCGGAAGCCGCGAGAGATGAGTGAAGCGACGGCACCCCTACGTCCGGGGACCGGCTGACTTCACGGGTCTGTCACGCACGAATTGGTTCGCCCCACCGGTTTCGCTGAGCGAAAGCGGAGCGGACCGTGGCGTCCATCGATACCCCTGAAGAGACCGCCGGACGCGACATCCGCGCGCCCATTCCCGACGACTTCCGGCTGGAGTCCGGCCAGCGCCTGAGCGCAACCGAGGTGGTCGGCCGCCTCGCCGGCCCCGATCATGCGCCGCTCGTGGTGGTCGCCGGCGGCATCTCCAGCGGCCGGTTCGCGACACGCTGGTGGCCCTCGGTGGTCAAGGCCGGCGGGCCGGTCGACCTGAACCGCCTGCGCGTCCTCGCCTTCGACCTGCTGCCCGGCCGGGACGCAGCGGGCGTCACCATCACCACCGCCGACCAAGCGCGCCTGCTGGCCCTGCTGCTCGACGCGCTCGGCGCGCGGCGCATCGACGCCTTCGTCGGTGCCTCCTACGGCGGCTGCATCGGGCTGGCCTTCGCGGCGCTTTTCCCCGAGCGGATCGGCGCGCTGGCCGTCATCTCCGCCGCCCACCGCGCCCATCCGTCGGCCACCGCCGTGCGCGGGGTGCAGCGCCGCTTGCTGGCCTTCGCACGCGACTGCGGTCGTGAGGCAGAGGGGATCGCCCTCGCCCGCCAACTGGCCATGACCACCTATCGCACGGCCGACGAGTTCGACCTGCGCTTCAGCCAAGCGCCGCCCGTCGGGGCCGGCGAGCCCTTCCCGGTCTGCGACTACCTGATCGCCAAGGGCGCAGCCTACGCCAGCGCCACCAGCGCTGATCGCTGGATCAGCCTGTCGGACTCGCTGGACCGGCACAGCATCGATCCGCGCGCCGTGCGCTGCCCCCTGACGGTGGTCGGCTTCAGCTCCGACACCCTGGTGCCGATCGCGGACAGCCGCGAACTGGCCGACCGCGCGCCGAACCTGCGCCGCCTGATCGAGGCCCCCTCCATCTTCGGCCACGACGCCTTCCTGAAGGAGCGCGAGCTGATCGGCCGCGTCCTGCACGACGTCCTCAATCCCCTGACCGCCCTCCAGCCCAGCGAGATCGCCGCATGACCGCCCCCGCCCAAGCCCATCCCTGTACGACCGCCGCCCGTCACGGCGTGAACAGCGACCCGGCGCACGGCGCGGTGATGCCGCCGCTCTATCTGTCCTCGAACTACAGTTTCGACGGCCCGGAGGGGAAGCGGCGCTACGACTACACGCGCTCGGGCAATCCGACCCGCGATGTGCTGGGCGAGACCCTCGCCAAACTCGAAGGCGGCTGCGGCGCGGTGGTCACCGCGACCGGCATGGCCGCGGTCGATCTGGCCCTGGTCTCGCTCGAGCCCGGTGATCTGCTGATCGCCCCGCACGACCTGTACGGCGGCACCCATCGCCTGCTGTGCGCCCGGGCGAAGCGCGGACATTTCGACGTGCAGTTCGTCGACCAGAACGATCGCGCGGCCCTGGACGCGGCCCTCGCCCTGAAGCCGAAACTGATCCTGATCGAGACGCCGTCCAATCCGCTGATGCGGGTGGTGGACGTTGCCGACATCTGTGCCCGCGCCCATGCCGTCGGCTGCAAGGCGGCGGTGGACAACACCTTCCTGTCGCCGGCCCTGCAGCAGCCGCTCGCGCTCGGCGCCGACCTGGTGATCCATTCGACGACCAAATACATCAATGGCCATTCCGACGTGGTCGGCGGCTGCGTGGTGGCGAAGGATCCCGCCGATCTCCAGCAGCTGACCTGGTGGGCCAACTGCCTCGGCGTCACCGGCTCGCCCTTCGATGCGTATCTGACCCTGCGCGGCGTCCGCACCCTGTTCGCCCGCATCGAGCGGCAGCAGGCGACGGCGCAGCGGGTCGCCGAATGGCTGGCCGCCCAGCCGGCGGTCCGCGTGGTCCACTATCCGGGCCTGGCCTCGCATCCGGGCCATGCCGTCGCCGCGCGGCAGCAGGCCGGCTTCGGGGCCATGCTCAGTTTCGAACTGCACGACATCGCGGCCGTGCGGGCGTTCGTCGATCAGCTCGAGGTCTTCACCCTGGCCGAGTCCCTGGGCGGCGTCGAAAGCCTGATCGCCCACCCGGCCCTGATGACCCATGCCGCCATGACGCCCGAGGCGCGGCGCACGGCCGGGATCACCGATGGCCTGCTGCGCCTGTCCATCGGCCTTGAACACGCCGATGACCTGCTGGCCGATCTGTCGACGGCACTGGGCACTGTGGCGCTTACGCTCGCCGCTGAAGCCGCGTGAGGGGAGCCATCATGACCGCCCAGCCCCTCCCCCTGTCCATCCAACCGCCAGCGGTTCAGTCCGCAGTTTCGTACACGGACGAACCCGTCGCGCTCCTCCAGCTCGACGGCTCGGACCCGGTCGAGGCGGCGTCGGCCGTCTATCGGGAAGTCCGTCGCGGCCGCAGGGTCGTCGCCGTCGCCTGCGGCGGTCCGGAGACCGGCCTTCATCTGTCTCGCGCCCTGGACGCGATCGGCGTCGTGGCCAATCGGCCCACGCCCGGCGAAGCCGTTCTCGGGGCCGGGGTCACCCTCGTCGCCGGCCCCGAGGCGATGCCCGGCCGTGCGCGGTCCGGGCCGGAGAGTGTGCTGCGCGTGGCGCTGGCCGGATGCGGCGTGGTCGGCGGCGGCGTGCTGCCGCGCCTGCTGACCGATCGGCGGTTCGAGGTGGTCGGCGTCCTCGTGCGCGACCCGGACAAGGCCCGCGAGACCGACATCCCCGCCGGCCTGGCGGTGTCAGACCCGGCCGCCCTGCTGGCGCGTGAGCCGGATGTCCTCGTCGAGGCGATCTCGGACGCCTCCACCGGCCTGGCCCTGATCCGGGCAGCGCTGGCGCGGGGGGTCGATGTGGTCAGCGCCAACAAACAGGCGGTCGGCGCAGACCTGCCAGCCCTCCTCGCGCTGGCCGCGGCAGGTGAGGCGCGTCTGCTCTATTCCGCCAGCGTCGGCGGCGGCGCGCCGCTGATCGAGACGGTCCGTCGGGCCCGTGATCATGGCGCGGTGGTGCGGATCGAGGCGGTGCTCAACGGCACGTGCAACTTCATTCTCAACCGCCTCGCCGAGGGCCGGCCGTTCGGGCAGGCGCTGGCGGCGGCTGGCGCGGCCGGCTTCGCCGAGGCGGACCCGTCGGCCGACCTGACGGGCCTCGACGCCGCCGCCAAGCTGGCCATCCTCGGTCACGAGGCGCTGCAGGAAGGACTGGCGGTCGGGGGCATCGCCCGGGACACGCTCGGCCCCGATGTGACGCTTCCGCCGGGCAGGGTGCGGCAACTGTCGCGACTGGATGTCCGCACGGGCGAGATCGCTGTCACCCTTCGCGGCGTCGACGGCGATCCGCTGTTCGCCGACCTCGAGGACGAATGGAACGCCCTGCGTGTCACCACCGAAGACGGCCGGGTCTTCACCGCGCGGGGTCGGGGCGCCGGTCGGACCCCGACAGCCGAGAGCGTCTGGGCCGACCTGACGGACCTCGCCGGGCACCACGCCTGACAAAAGAAAACGCCGCCGGTTCCCGAGAACCGGCGGCGTTGAAGTCGCCTTGATCAGGAGAGATCAGAAGCGGTAGCGGGCACCGACGAAATACTGCCGGCCGGTGTGGTGGAAGACGGAGGTGCTTTCGCGATCGAGGCCGTCGCCGACGAACTGGTGGTTCTCCTCGTCGGTCAGGTTCAGGGCTTCGAGGGTCAGCTCGACCTGCTCGCTGACCTGCCAGGAAGCAGAGGCGTCGATGTTGAGCGTCTCCATCTTGCCTTCGATCGCATTGCCGTTCCGGCCCGGGACGTTCTGGATGTAGCCGTCACGCGAGGCGGCGGAGACGCGGGCCGAGAAGGCGTCGTCTTCGTAGTACAGGGTGGCGTTCCAGGAGGCCGGCGACAGGTTGATCAGGTCCTCGGTCTGGAACACCGTGCACAGGGCGTTGGCGCAGTAGTCGATCTCGGACTCGACGTGTGTGTAGTTCAGCTGGACGCCGAGGTTCGACAGCGGACCCGGCAGGAAGCGGAAGGGCTGCTGGTAGCTGATCTCGAAGCCCTTCAGCGGCCCGCCCTCGGTGTTCACCGCAGCGGTCAGCTGGAAGACGGTGCTGGCCGAACAGGCGCCGGTGCAGAACGCGGGATCGAAGGCCGAGGGGTTCAGCGTCGTCAGGCTGGCATAGGGCAGGTCCTGGCGCAGGATCTGGATGTAGCTGTCGATGTCCTTGTAGAAATAGGCGAAGGACAGCAGGCTTTCCGGGGCGAAATACCATTCGACGCTGAGGTCGTAGGTTGTGGCCCGGAAGGGCTCGAGCTTCACATTGCCGATCGTGGCGGTGAAGTTCGGACCGGTCGCCGCCAGCGAGGTCGTCGGGACCAGATAGTTGGTGCCGGCCAGGGTATTGCCGATCTGCGGCCGCGCCATGACCTTGGCGACGCCGAAGCGGACGATCAGGTCCTCGACCGGCTCCAGCGACAGGTTCATGGACGGCAGGGTGTCCATATACTCATTTTCACCCGTTACCCGGGTGCCGCCGCCGGTCGAGCTGTAGCCCTCGGCATTGAGCACGGTCTGGACCTGACGGACGCCGACGTTGCCGCGGAAGGGCATGTCCCAGAGCATGGTGTTGAAGTCGGCCTGGAGATAGGCGGCGAAATCTTCTTCCTGGATGGTGCGGTTGCCGCCGCGGGCGTTGCCGTTGGTGATGCTGGTCAGACGGAAGTCGCCGCCGGGAACGCCGGTGTCGCAGTTGCAATAGATGTTGAACAGCGAGGCGATGGCGTCGAGGTCGGGGCGCAGCCAGCTGGTGGATGTCCCGCCCGGAACCAGATTGACCCCGAACCCGGTCAGCAAGTTCGTGATGTTCGCCACGGTCGTGCCGCCCGGCAGCACCGGGACCACCGTCTCGTCCGTACGGCGCATGTCGAACGAGCTGGATTCATAGCTCTTCCAGTTGATGCCGAACTTGATCGTCAGCCAGTCTTGGGCGTCGTACTCCATGTCTGCCTGGAGGGACTCAAACAGCGTGTCCACGCCGTTCGGACGCAGGCGGATTTCCGACCGCGGCACGCCGGCGGTCGACGGGCGCCATTCCCAGCCGGCCGGGCTGGTGACGTCGAAGCCGTAGTTGATCACCGGGGTGTCGGGGTTGCCGCGGAAGTCCCAGGAATAGCCGGCGATGTTCGAGCGATCGAGCGTCACCGTGGTCTGGATCGGGTTGTCGAAATTCGACTCCGCACGACCGTAGTAATAGCTGCCGCGCAAGCGGTCGCTGAAGTCATGCTCGGCCGTCAGGCTCCACTGCAGGAACTCGGTCGACAGGACGTCGAAGCGGCTCTCCGACCGGACGTCGACGTTGTCGAACAGGCCGTAGACCAGCATGTTGTTCTCGACCACGGCCTCGCGGACGTGGACCTGGGTCTGGCCGCCGGCCGCCGCGTTACGGCTGAACGACAGGGCCTCAAGGAAGTCCTCCTGCCGGGTCGCGTCGAGCTTGGAATACAGGACATCGACCGAGATCGTGGTGCTGTCCGCGGGGCGCCACTGGAACGCACCGGTCACGCCGAGACGTTCCTGGGTATGGCTCAGGCGGCCATAGCGCGGCAGGCGCGGAATGAAGACATTGGCCTGGTTGGCCGTGTTGTAGGCGGCAATGTTGCCGGCGGTGTTGGCCGGGCGCAGGACGCCGGTGGCGCAGTTGGCCGCGGAGGCTCCCGTCGATCCGCTGTTGGCGGGGTTCTGGGGCGCGACACCGACCGGAGAGCAGAAGCCGCCGCTGTTGGTGGCACCGGGTGCCGCGGCCGGAGCCCAACGCACGGAGCTGAAGCCTTCTTCAAGCGAGTCACGCTCGCTGTAGGCCACCGAAACGAGGGCACCGAACTGGTCGTTTTCACCGAACCGGTCGCTGATCAGGAAGGCCGCACGCGGGCTCCAGGACTCCGACAGATCGTTGTAGCCACCCTGCACCGAGGCGGCCATCGTGAAGCCGTCGTAGTCAAACGGGCGGGTCGCCTGCAGGTCGACCGTGGCGCCCAGCGAGCCCTCTTCGGTCTCGGCGGCGGCGGTCTTGCGGACCGTGATGCGGCTGAAAAGCTCGGAGGCGAAGACGTTGAAGTCGAAGCCGCGACCGCGGTTGGCACCGCCCGACGAGTCGGTGCCGCCGGCAGTGGCCTGGGCCTCCATGCCGTTGATGCGGGTGCGGGTGAAGTCGGAGCCGAGGCCGCGCACGGTGATCGAACGGCCCTCGCCGGCGTCACGGTCAATGGCGACCCCCGGAACGCGCTGGATCGACTCGGCCAGGTTCAGGTCGGGGAAGTCGGCGATGTCCTCGGCGACGATGACGTCGATGACGTTGGCGTCGCGCCGCTTGGCGTCGAGGCCGGCGGTCAGACTGGCGCGGAAGCCGGTGACAATGACCTCATCGATTTCGGTTGCTTCCTGCGGCGGCGCGGTCTGGGCCGCAGCGGCTCCGACGCCCAGACCCAGCGACAGGGCCACGGCCAGACCGGAGGCTCCGGCGAACAGGCTACGACGAAGAGTGCGGGTCATCCCCGGCTGAATGGCTTGCAACATATGCTCCCTCCCAATGGGCATACAGAACGCCGAGGTAGCCCCGGTCTATGTGTTTTTGCGACCCGGCGTCTTTGGCCCAATCGTTTGACACCGGTGTCATCTTCACGTGGAATAAGTCCTGACACCGGTAGCAATCATGAGCCTAACCCGATGATCCGTGTTTTCGCAAGCCCGCTTCGCCACCTCGTCGCCACGATTGCCGCCGTAACCGCGATCGGCGTGTCGTTGGAAACACACCCGGCGGCGGCGCAGGTCGTCGACGGAGTCCTTGCCTTTCCCGGCGCGGAAGGCGCGGGCCGCTTCGCGCTCGGCGGGCGCGGCGGGCGGGTGCTGCGCGTCACCCATCCGGGCGACTCGGGGCCGGGCAGCCTGCGCGCGGCGGTCGAGGCGGACGGCCCGCGCACGATCGTCTTCGACATCGGCGGCGTGATCCAGCTGGCCTCTCCCCTGACGATCCGGCGCGGGCGGATCACGATCGCGGGCCAGACCGCGCCCGGCGGCGGCATCACCCTGCGCGATCATCCCCTGGTCATCGCGGCCGACGATGTGGTCGTCCGTCACCTGCGATCGCGCCTCGGTGACGAAAGCGGAGCGGAGGCTGACGCCGTCTCTATCGAACGCGGCCGGCGGATCATCCTCGACCATATCTCCGCCTCCTGGTCGGTCGACGAGACCCTCTCGGTCGGCAGCCGCTACAGCCCGCCCGAGCGCGGCATCTATGACGTGACGGTGCAGTGGTCGCTGATCGCGGAATCACTCAACGCCTCCGGCCACGCCAAGGGCGAGCACGGCTACGGCTCGCTGGTGCGCGGCGGTCACGGCGCGCGCATGACCTTCCACCATAATCTGTGGGCGGCGCACCGGGCGCGGATGCCGCGTCCGGGCAACTACAATCCGCCCGCGGTCGACCCGGACGGCCCGCGTTTCGAGTTCCGGTCCAACGTCTTCTACGACTGGAGCGGCGGCCATGCGGGCTACAACGCCGACACCGAGAGCCGGTCCGCCTATGCCTTCATCGGCAATGCCTACATCCCCGGGCCGGACTCCGCCGGCCGGTGGGCATTCGAGGAATCCAACCCGCTGGCCCGCGCCTGGTTCGAGGGCAATGCGATGGACGGGACAGTCCCGGCCGATCCGTGGAGTCTGGTGAAGGATTCCGATCGCCCGGACTATCGACTGCCAGTCCGGCCGGACTGGGCGGACCCGGCGACGGAAACGGCGGCCGAGGCCGAGGTCCGGGTCCTGGCCCTTGTCGGTGCCGGCCGGATCCGCGACTCCGTCGACGCCCGCATCATCGAGGGCGTCCGCACCCGCACCGGCCACATCATCGACAGCCAGACCCAGGCCGGCGGCTGGCCTGACCTGGACGCGGGGTTACCTTGGATCGACCGCGACGGCGACGGCCTGCCGGACGACTGGGAAGCCAGCCGTGGTCTGGACCCCGCCGATGCAGCGGACGGAGCCGCCGATCGCGACGGCGACGGGTTCACCAATCTCGAGGACTGGCTGAACAGCCTCTGATCAGCGCGCCAGCCAGCCGCCGTCGACGGCCAGGACGGTGCCGTGGACATAGGCCGCGGCGTCCGAAGCCAGAAAGACCGCCGCGCCGCTGATGTCCGAAGGATCGCCCCAGCGGCCCGCCGGGATGCGCGCGAGGATGTCGCGATTGCGCGTCTCGTCGGCGCGCAGGGCCTCGGTGTTGTTGGTCGAGAAATAGCCCGGCGCAATGGCGTTGACGTTGATGCCCCTGGCCGCCCACTCGCAGGCCAGCAGACGGGTCAGCCCGGCCAGACCGCTCTTCGACGCCGTATAGGACGGCACGCGGATGCCGCCCTGGAAACTCAGCATCGAACAGATGTTGATGATCTTGCCGCCCCGCCCCGCACCGGCCCAGGTCCGGGCCACGGCCTGGCTGAGGAAGAAGGCGGACTTCAGATTGGTGTCGATGACCGCGTCCCAGTCCTCCTCGGTGAAGTCGAGACTGTCGTTGCGGCGGATGATGCCCGCATTGTTCACCAGAATATCGATCGCCCCGACGGCCGTCACGGCCTCGGCCACGACGTCCGCAAGGGGGGCGACGGACGAGAGGTCGGCGGGGATGGCGTGCAGGGCCCGCCCCGTCTCCGCGACCATGGCCGCGGTTTCCATCGGGACCGACCGGCCCACGGCGATGATGTCAGCCCCGGCCCGGGCCAGGCCCACGGCGATGGCCTGGCCCAGGCCGGTGTTGGCGCCGGTGACCATGGCCGTCCTGCCCGTCAGATCGAAAGAGACGCTCATTTCAGCTTGCCCGTTTGTGTGGAGGTCTGGCGCGGATTGTGCGGATAGGTAACCGGTGTCATAAGCTTATGCAAACGACGGACGGCGGTCCGCCTCATCCCCAAGCCTCGAGAAACGTCCATGAAAATCGCCCTCATCATCGAGAACAGCCAGGCCGCCAAGAGCGAGATCGTCCACGCCGCCCTGACCGCCGTCGCCGGGCCGCTGGGCCACGAGGTCTTCCACTACGGCATGTACACGCCCGAGGATAAGGCGTCGCTGACCTATGTGATGAACGGCCTGCTGACCGGCCTCCTGATCAACGCGGGCGCGGCGGATTTCGTGGTCACCGGATGCGGAACCGGCATGGGCTCCATGCTGGCCGCCAACGCCATGCCGGGCGTGTCCTGCGGCCTGATCATCGACCCGACCGACGCCTTCCTGTTCGGCCAGATCAACGACGGCAACGCCATCGCCATGCCCTACGCCAAGGGCTTCGGCTGGGCCGCCGAGCTGAACCTGCAGGACTGCTATCGCAAGCTGTTCGAGGGCGAGCGTGGCCTCGGCTATCCGAGGGAGCGGGCCGAAATCATGCGCAAGAACCGCGGCATCCTGAAAGACCTCAAGGCCGTCACCTGCCATGACATGCTGACCGTCCTGAAAACCGTGGACCAGGACCTGCTGAAGGCCGCCATCGCCGGCGAACGCTTCCAGGACTATTTCTTCGCCAACGCCACGGATGAAGCGATCCGGGCGTACGTTCGGGACGTGGTCGGCGGCTGAGGCCCGGCCGCACGGCGGGGCGTGCTGCCCCTACCCCCCCGGTGCCGCCGTGGAATCCCTGACCACCAGGGACGGATCGACTTCCGGCTGGACCAGGGTGGCCGGGTCGAGACCGCGCAGACCGGCGGTCAGTTTCTCGGCGGCCATCCGGCCCATGTCGCGGATCGGCAGGCGGACGGTGGTCAGGTTCGGCCACACCCGCGAGGCCATCGGAAGGTCGTCGAAGCCTACGATCGACAGGTCGCGGGGTACATCGAGACCGGCGTCGCGCGCGGCCTTCATCACCCCGATGGCCATCTCGTCGTTGCCGGCGAAGATGGCGGTAGGACGCTGCGGCAGGGCCAGCAGTTCCGTCGCGGCCTCGACGCCGGATTCGAACGTATAGGCCGCGCGGCGGATGTAGGCGGGGTCCAGGGTCAGCCCGTGTTCGGCCAGACCCTCGGCGAATCCCCGGCCCCGCTCGTGGGATGAGCGGAAGGTGTCGGGCCCGGAAATGAAGGCGATCCGCCGATGTCCCAGTTCGGCCAGGTGCCGGGCAGCCCGGGCCGCGCCGCGGCTGTCGTGGGTCACGACCATACAGGCCGGGTCGTCCAGCGAGACCGAGGCGATCCGGACATAGGGGCAGTCCGCCTCCTTGAGGATGGCCACGACCCGGTCATCCTCGGACACCGACGGCGGCATCACCACGCCGAACAGCTTCTGGCGGACGATGAAGTTGCGAACATCCGTCAGGAAGGAGTCGTTGGCCCGGTTGCAGGGGTGGACGACCAGCTCCAGGCCCGCGCCGCGCACCGCGTCCAGCACGCCCTGCTGCATGTTGACGACATAGTTCGGGCTGGGATTGTCATAGATCATCCCGACCAGGAACGACCGCCGGAAGGCCAGGCCGCGCGCCTGCGGATCGGGCGTGAAGCCGTGCTCGGCGATGACCGCCTCGACCCGCTTGCGCGTCTCTTCCTTGACGAAGGGCGAGTTGTTGATGACCCGCGAGACGGTCTTCTTCGACACCTCGGCCAGCCGGGCGATGTCGTTGATGGTGGCGGGCTTGCCGCCGGTCCGTCGGGGTTCGTTCACTGAGCGCATCTCTCTGGCCGAGCGGTGTCCTTAGCCCCTGCGGCGCGCCCTGTCAGCGGTCACGTCCCGCGCCGGGTGGCCGGGCGGTCCAGCACCTCGTCGCGCAGCGGCGTCATGAAGCGCAGATCCCAGTCGTCCGGATTGAACGGTTTGCGCGTCGCCTCGACCACGGCCGGATAGCCGCCGACCTCGCGTTCGTGGTCGATGATCTCGCCCCGGCCTTCGGCCACTTCGGCGATCAGCAGCACATCGCGCATGTCACGGTCCCAAGGGCGGGCGCCAACCTGCGACAGCACCGCGCGCTGAACCTCCACCGCGGGCATCGGAGTCAGCCCTTCCCACCAGACTGGCGGGCGACGGGTCTGGATGATCCGGGCGTTGCTCGTGGTGTATCGCCCGAACATCCGCAGCGGCTCGCCGACCTGATCGACGGCGATATTGTCCCGGCCGTAGTATTCCACGTCGCCGGCCCCGCCGATCATCATGAAGGCCAGATGCTCTGTCGGCGTCGAAGGACCGGCGCGCAGCACATTGCCGATCACCGTCATCTTGCCGACCTCGAACGGGACGGTCCCCCACTCCTCCGGCGCAAGGTTGTAGTGGATGGCGCGCGGACCGGGATCGTAGATCAGGTTGTTGACGATCACCCCGTGCACCCCGCCCTTGAACAGCGGGCTGCGCTCATAGTTGTGGGCGTACAGATTGCCGACGATCAGCAGGCCGGTGACGTTGTCGTGGATCAGCGACCCCTTGGAATGCTCGCCCTTGGAATGGGTCGAATAGGCCAGGCTCTCGCCGTTGAGATTGTTCGAGAAGGTGATGTTGTGGCTGGTGCCCCGCCGCCATTCCTCGGGCGTCGCGCCGGTGAAGCGCGGGCCGGACGCCGACAGGTTCTCGTCGGTGGCCCAGGTCAGGCTGCAGTGGTCGATGATGACGTTGTACGCCCCGATGGTGGAGATGCCGTCCTCGTCCCATCCGCTCATCCAGGTCTGCTCGGCCGAGCCCGGCCGGATCCGGATGTGCTGGACCACGACGTCGTGGGCGGTGATGTCCATGCCGCCGCGAATGAGGGTGACGCCCGGCGAGGGCGCGGTCTGGCCGGCGATGGTGATGAAGGGGTTTCTCAGGCGCAGCGTCTGGCGGCCGAGGTCGATGACCCCGCCGACCTCAAACACCACGATGCGGGGGCCTTCGGCCTCGATGGCCTCGCGCAGCGATCCCGGTCCCGCCGCGTCGAGATTGGTGACCCGGATGATCCGTCCGCCGCGCCCGCCCGGTGTCTGAGCGGCCCAGCCGAGAGCCCCCGGAAAGGCCGGCAGCGACGCTTCCGCGGCGGACGGCCCGGGCGCGCTGTCCCGGCGCAGAAAATCGAGGATCTGGGCGTTGGCGGCCGGGGGCGCGAGGGCCATGAGCGCGACGGCGAACAGGCCGAGGACGAGGCGGTTCAGGGTCATGCGTTCCATCCTATCCGTCGTCGCCGTGATCCGCGACGTTCCCGGGACACTCGATCATGGCGTCACCGGATTCAAATTGACACCGGTTTCCTTCCTGCGCAATGTCTGGCGCAACAGGGAGGCTGCGTGAGCCACGCACACGATAATTCAGCGACTTCACCGATCGCGCGCGCCTTTGTAGAGGCCCGCCGCGGCGGCCGTGCGCTCGAGGGATATCCGGGCCCGCAGCCCGAATCGCTCGCCGCCGCCTACGCCATCCAGGACGAGGCGATTTCCGCTTGGCCGGATCGCGTCGCGGGCTGGAAACTGGGCCGGATAAACACTCCGCATGACGTGCGGTTCGGTGCCGGTCGGCTGGCCGGACCCATTTTTTCGCGCAATGTCTGGACGGCTGCCCACACCCCGACCCGCTTCGGTGTGATCGAGGGCGGCTTCGCAGCAGTTGAGGCAGAATATGTGCTCGAGCTGGGCGAAACCGCGCCCGGCCGTGACGACTGGACCGTCGATACGGTGGCCCCGCTGGTGACGCGCGTGTTTGTCGGGGTCGAGATCGCCGGCAGTCCCTTCGCGGGCATCAATGAGCACGGCCCGGCCGTCACCGCCTCGGATTTCGGCAACAACGCCGGCCTGATCCTCGGTGACGAGATCGCCGCCTGGCGCGAGCGTCTCCCGGGCCTGACCTGCACCATGGCGATCAATGACATCGTCGTTGGACGCGGCGGTGCGACGGCGATTCCGGGCGGGCCGCTCGACTCCCTCGCCTTCCTGCTCAACCTGCTGCACCGGCGCGGCCGGCGGCTGGAAGCGGGCCAGCTGGTCTCCACGGGGGCCGCTACCGGGGTGCACGACATCCTCGCCGGCCAGTCCGCCTCCGCCGATTTCGGACCCGACGGCCGGATCGACTGTCTGGCGGTCCCGGCGACAGGAGCCATCGCATGAGCCTGACCCGTCGCACGCTCGGTCTCGCCGGTCTTTCCGGCCTCGGCCTGGCCGCCTGCGCCCCGCGCCCGGCCGCCAACGGCCAGACCCTCTTCAACGCCGTCGATGTCCATCCCGCCGACTACCCGACCGTCACCGCGGTCAAATGGATGGGCGAGGAGCTGGGTCGCCTCACCGACGGCCGCCTCGGCATACGCCAGTTCCCCGCCGGACAGCTGGGCAATGAGGATGACTCCATCGGCCTGACCCGCTTCCAGGCCGTCGATATCTGCCGCGTCGCCGTGGCGGCGCTGAACAATGCCTTCCCCGAGACCCGGCTTCTGGCCCTGCCCTATGTCTACCGTTCGGTCGCCCATGTGCGGGCCGTGGTCGACGGCGCCATCGGCACCGAACTGCTCAACGTCTTCGAGGGACGGGGTCTGGTCGGCCTGGCCTATTACGACGCCGCCCCGCGCTGCTTCTACAATGTCCGCCATCCGGTCACCGAGCCGGGTCAGATGCGCGGCCTGAAGATGCGGGCTCCGCAGTCGGACATCTTCCTCGATTCGATCCGGGCCATGGGGGCCAACCCCACGCCCCTGACCTTCGGCGCGGTCTTCTCGTCGCTCCAGACCCATCTGATCGACGGGGCCGAGAACAACTGGCCCAGCTATCAGTCCAGCCGTCAGTTCGAGGTCGCCCGGTTCTGGAGCCAGACCGAACACTCCTTCTCGCCCGACGCCCTGTTGATGTCGAAAGCCAGCCTCGAACGGCTCAGCGCCGCCGACCAGGATCTGGTCCGCGACGTTGCCCGCCGCTCGGTGCCGGTGATGCGCGCCCTGTGGGATGAGCGCGAGGCCACGGCCCGCGCCACCGTCATCGCCGCCGGAATCCAGGTGGCCGAAGTCGACAAGGCCGCCTTCGCCGCCACCGTCCGGCCGGTGCTGGACAAATATCTCGCCGAGCCGCGCCTGCGCGCGCTCCACGAACGGATCGCAGCGGTCGCCTGAACGGCCGCGCAAAAACACGGCGCTCAGGGAGGGCGTTGAATGTCTGAACCACGACGCGGAAGCGCGCGCGCGCTCGACAGCCTCGCCAGCCTCGCCATGGGGCTCGCAGGCTTCGCTCTCGTCGCCATGGCCCTGATCCAGGCCTGGCAGGTCTTCGCCCGCTATGTGCTGAACGACAGCCCCGGCTGGACCGAACCCCTCGCCCTGCTGCTGATGAGCTTCGCCGTCATGTTCGGCGCCGCCGTGGCCGTCCGGCGCGAGACCCATTTCGCCTTCCAGACCTTCCGCGACGCCGCCCCCGGCCGGCTCCAATGGCTGATGAAGTCGGTCTCCCGCCTGATCGCCGCTGCCTCGGGTGCCGGGCTGATGATCCTCGGCGGAACCCTGATGATCGATGACTGGCCCGTAGTCATGGCCGGCGCGCCTCTGCCCGCGGGCCTGAAATTCGCCGGCCTGTGCCTCGGCGGGGCGCTGATTCTTCTGTTCGCGCTCGAGCGCCTGCTCACCGGCGACTATCGCGCGCCCGATGCCGCCGGAAAGGCGGAGGACTGAGCATGGAATACATCATCCTCTTCGGCCTTCTGGCCGTCCTTCTGGCCATCGGCGTGCCGGTCGCCTTCTCCCTGCTGGCCGCGACGCTGGCCACGGTCCTCTATCTGGCCCTGCCACCCATCGTGGTCTTCCAGCAGATGGGGTCCGACATCACCTCCGTGGCCCTGCTGGCCATTCCCCTGTTCATCTTCACCGGCGAACTGATGATGAAGGGCGGACTGTCCGACCGGATGATCGCCCTGGCCTCCTCCATGGTCGGCCATGTGCGCGGAGGTCTGGGACAGGTCACGGTCGTCGGCTCAACCCTGTTCGGCGGGGTATCGGGCAGCGCCATCGCCGACGTGTCGGCCATCGGCGGCACCATGATCCCGCAGATGCAGAAGCGCGGCTATGACGCCGACTACGCCGTCAACGTCACCATCTCAGCGGCCCTGGTGGCCCTGCTGGTGCCGCCCTCGCACAACATGATCCTGTACTCGGCCTCGGCCGGCGGCGGGGTGTCGATCTCGGACCTGTTCGCCGCCGGCATCATCCCGGCCATGCTGCTGGCCGCGACCCTGATGGTCACCGCCTATGTCGTAGCCCGCAAACGTGGCTACGCCGCCGATGCCTTCCCCGGCTTCCGCGCGGTGGCTGTCCGGCTGGTCGCGGCGATCCCGGGTCTGCTGCTGGTCGGCATCATCTTCGGCGGCATCCGGGCCGGCGTCTTCACCGCGGTGGAGAGCGCCTCCATCGCCGTGGTCTACGCCACCGTGGTCACCGGCCTGATCTACCGCCACATGACCTGGACCGCCTTCAAGGCTGCCTGCCTCGGCGCGGCCCGGACCTCGGGCATGGTGCTGTTCATCATCGGCTGCGCCGGGGCCTTCGGCTGGCTGATGGCCTATCTGCAGGTGCCGACCATGATGGTCGCCCTTCTGCAGGCCCTGACCGACAATCCGATCCTGATCCTGCTGCTGATCAACGTCATCCTGCTGATCCTCGGCACCTTCATGGACATGGCACCGCTGATCATCATCTGCACCCCGATCTTCCTGCCGGTGGCCAAGGCCTTCGACGTCGATCCGGTCCAGTTCGGCGTGATCCTGCTGCTCAACTGCGGCATCGGCCTGATCACGCCGCCGGTGGGCTCGGTCCTGTTCGTCGGCAGCGCCATTGCCGGAATCCCGATGACCCGCGCCCTGAAAACCATCTGGCCCTTCTGGCTGGCTTGCGCCGGCGTGCTGATGCTGGTCACCTTCATCCCGGCGCTTTCGCTGTGGCTGCCCTCGCTGATGAAATGACCGACCTGCTGGCCATTCGACCGGCCGAAGACTGCCGCTGGGACTGCGTCGCCCTCGGCGAGGTCATGCTGCGGCTTGACCCGGGCGAAGGCCGCATCCGCACAGCCCGCAGCTTCCAGGTCTGGGAGGGCGGCGGCGAATACAATGTCGCGCGCGGCCTGCGGAAAACCTTCGGGATGCGGACCTCGGTGGTCACCGCCCTGCCGCGCAACGAGATGGGGGCCCTTGCCGAGGACCTGATCCTGCAGGGCGGCGTGGATACGTCCCACATCCTGTGGCGCGAGGCGGACGGTATCGGCCGCAACACCCGCATGGGGCTGAATTTCACCGAGCGCGGCTTCGGCGTGCGCGGCGCGCTCGGTGCCTCGGACCGGGCCAATTCCGCTGCCTCGCAGATGCGTCCGGACGAGGTCGACTGGGACGCCCTGTTCGGGGATGAGGGGGTGCGCTGGCTGCACACCGGCGGCATCTTTGCCGCCCTGTCGGAGAGCACCGCCGCAACGACCCTGGCCGCCATCCGCGCCGCCAGACGCCACGGCGTCGTGGTCAGCTATGACCTCAACTACCGCGCCAGCCTGTGGTCCAGCCATCCGGACCCCGACGCCGCCCGGCGGGTCAATCGCGAGATCGCCGGCCTGGCCGATGTGCTGGTCGGCGATGAATACGCTTATGAAAGCTGCCTCGGCATCGGCGGCCATGCCGCCCGGTCGGACCCGGCCGACGCCGCGCCGTTCGACGCCATGGTCGCCCGGGCATCAGCAGACCTGCCCAACATCAAGGTCTTCGCCGCCACGCTCCGGGACCCCGTCTCGGCATCGGTCAATCGGTGGGGCACGGTGCTATGGGCCGGGGGAAGACGTTTTGCGACGCCCATCCGCGAGATCGCGGTCCTGGACCGGGTCGGCGGCGGCGACGGCTTTGTCTCGGGCCTGGCCTGGGCGTTCCTCAACGACCTCGGCCCGCAGACCGCCGTCGATTACGGCGCAGCCCACGGCGCGCTGGCGATGACCACGCCCGGCGACAATGCCATGACGTCGCTTGACGAGGTGAAGGCCCTCGCCGGTGGCCGCGGCGCCGCCGCAATCCGCTGAACTTTCAATCTCCTGGCTCGTGCCCACGGGCCTTCCAGGTCGGCCAGTGCTGCCCGGGACGGACCGTTTCAAGTGCGGCCGCCGCGCAACGATTGGCGACAAACCGTGGACAAAATGGCGAACCGGGCTGGCGGTTCATAAATCTGTTTGCAACCCCGGCTAAGCAATTGCATTAGATGCTACTCAATCCGGAGACTGACTGATGAAGAAAACCATTGCTGCCATCACGGCCGGCCTCCTGCTCGTCGCAGGCCAAGCCGTCGCCCAGAACAACAGCTCGACCGTCCGCGTCGGCGACCGCGTCGGCGCTGAAGCCGGTGACACCAGCGAATTCGCCGGCGTGCCGATCGCCGTCCTGCTCATCGGCGGTGCCGTGCTCGTCGGCCTCGTCGTTGTCGCCAGCGACGACGACAGCGAGAGCGACTAAACCTTTCGACCGTTCCGGTCAGAAGAACAGCCCCCGTCGCGCAAGCGACGGGGGTTTTGCTTTGTCCGTGACGCTCGCCATCTCAGCCCCGCTCCTCCTCGGCACCGCATAGCGCACATTGAAAGCGGGCGTGTTTCGACTTCGACGGCATGGGTCTCAGGACCGAGGTCCTTCCAAACTCGAAGCGGCACCGCTTGCATTCGTCGGCCTGGGGCTCCCGGGCGGCGCGGACGCTGGCGATGGCCGCGTCCTTCTCCGACACTCGCGCCCGGGCGCGCGCCTCGTCCGCCTGGGCGCGGGCGATTTCGGCCTGCGCCGCGCGTTTCTCGTGCTCCAGCCGTTCGATCAGCTGGTGCCGGTAAAGTTCGTTGTCCGCCATCCCGTCCTCCCGCTGCCTCCCCAGCGAGAAACAGATGGACGGCAGAGTCAACGGGACGATGCGCTTTCGACAAGGCCGGTCTAGGCTGCCTCAAACGAGTCCGGGGAGGGACCGCATGACAGACGCCGCCGCCGAGGAGCACACCGTCGACCGTGACGACCGTCTGGTGATTCTGGCCTCCTCGGTCGGGACCGTGATCGAGTGGTACGACTTCTATCTGTACGGCTCGCTGGCGGCGATCATCACCGTCCAGTTCTTCTCGGGCGTGAACGAGACCACCGGCTACATCTTCGCCCTGATGGCCTTCGCCGCGGGCTTCGCCGTGCGCCCGTTCGGGGCCATCGTCTTCGGCCGGCTGGGCGACCTCTGGGGGCGCAAGAACACCTTTCTGGTGACCATGCTGCTGATGGGCCTGTCCACCTTCGTGGTCGGCCTGCTGCCCTCCTACGCCGCCATCGGCGTCGCGGCGCCGGCGATCCTCATCGCCATGCGACTGGTCCAGGGTCTGGCGCTCGGCGGCGAGTACGGCGGTGCCGCCACCTATGTCGCCGAACACGCCCCACCCGGAAAGCGCGGCTTCTACACGAGCTTCATCCAGATCACGGCGACGGCCGGCCTGATGCTCAGTCTGCTGGTCATTCTCGGCGTGCGCACCGCGGTGGGCGAGGATGCCTTCAAGGACTGGGGCTGGCGCATACCCTTCCTCGTTTCGATCCTGCTGCTCGGCGTGTCCCTGTGGATCCGGCTCAAGCTCGCCGAGAGCCCGGCCTTCGCGCGCATGAAGGCCGAGGGCAAGGGATCGAAAACCCCTCTGAAGGACAGTTTCGGCAAATGGCCGAACCTGAAACTGGTCCTGCTGGCCCTCGTCGGACTGACTGCGGGTCAGGCGGTGGTCTGGTACACGGGCCAGTTCTACGCCCTGTTCTTCCTGGAGAAGACGCTGAAGGTGGACGGGCCGCTGGCCAATATCCTGATCGCCGTCGCCCTGCTGCTGGCCACGCCCTTCTTCGTCTTCTGGGGCTGGCTCTCGGACAAGGTCGGCCGCAAGCCGATCATCCTGGTGGGCTGTCTTCTGGCGGCCCTGACCTGGTTCCCCCTGTTCCACGCCCTGACGGGTGCCGCCAATCCCCAGCTGGCCGCCGCCACCGCCAGCGCGCCGGTCAGCGTGCACGCCGACCCCGCCGACTGTGCCCTGCAGTTCGACCCCGTCGGCAAGACCGTCTTCGACAGCTCCTGCGATCTGGCCAAGTCATACCTGGCCAAGGCCGGCGTCACCTATGCCAACGTCGCTGCCCCGGCGGGCTCGACGGCCGAGGTCCGCATCGGGGATGTGGTCGTGACCAGTTTCGACGGCGCGTCCCTCTCCCGCCCCGACTTCGCCGCCCGCAAGACGGAATGGGAGGCCGGTCTCGGCGCGGCCCTGACGTCCGCCGGCTATCCGGCCAAGGCTGACAGCGCCCTGGTCAACAAGCCGCTCGTGGTCGGCATCCTGTTCGTGCTCGTGATGTATGTGACCATGGTCTACGGCCCGATCGCGGCGGCGCTGGTCGAGATGTTCCCGACCAATATCCGCTACACCTCCATGTCCCTGCCCTATCACATCGGCAACGGCTGGTTCGGCGGCTTCCTCCCGACCACCGCCTTCGCCATGGTCGCCGCCACGGGCAACATCTACTACGGCCTCTGGTATCCGGTGGTGGTGGCGCTGGTCACGGTGGTGGTCGGCTTCCTGTTCATCCGTGACCGGAAGGATGTGGACCTGCATGACTGACGCGGCGGTCCTGACATCCGCGGCGACGCAACTGATGTTGCCGCTGTTCCCGTATTTCGGCCTCGTCGTCGGCCTTGACCCGGGCTCGCCCCGAGGCGGCACGTCGAGGCGAGGCAGTCACTTGACGCAGGCGGGAGACACCCGATCCGAGTGTTTCGAAAGCAGGTACGGGTCTTGCCGTCCCTCCCAACAATTTCACCCACTGACATTAACAGAAACCGCGGATAACACTCTTCTTAGATCAGATAAATGAGAAATCGTCTGCAGTAAGAGTGTTTATATTAACGTCAATTAGGTAAACTGAATTTGCTCCAATTGTAATGAGTGTTCCGCCGAAATAGCTAATACTTGCCGCCTGAATAGCTGCAAAATCAGCAAAATCGTCGATGCTGAATTCGACTCGATCATCACTGCCGACTCCAGCAACGAATCCGCGGATGGCGTCCGAGCCGAATTCACCCATGAATATGAACAGATCGTCCCCCTCGCCTCCACGCAGGGAGTCATTGCCCTGGCCGCCATCCAGCACGTCATTACCGGCACCGCCGTCGAGCAGATCATTCCCCTCAAATCCAAACAGAAAATCGTTGCCGGCGCCGCCGTACATCCAATTTGCCAGGCCGTTCCCAAGCCCGGTGAAGTCGTCCGAACCGAGCAGGTATAAAGCCTCCATGTTCGAGCCGAGCTGGTGGGATACTGTCGAATAGACAATATCAAGGCCCCCGTTCTCCAGTTCCGAAATGGTGTCGTCGGCGTCCACATAGTAGCGGTCATCGCCCGCGCCGCCTTCCAGCGTGTCGGCCCCGGCGCCGCCGATGAGCGTGTCAGCTCCGGCTCCTCCATGCAGAATGTCGTTGGCCTCGCCACCTTCCAGCGTGTCAGTCCCGTCGCCGCCGAGCAGCGTATCGGCTCCAGCGCCTCCGCGCAGGGTGTCATTGCCCGCACCACCGTCCAGCATGTCATTCCCGGCTGCGCCTTCGAGCAGATCGTTGCCGCCATAGCCGAACAGGAAGTCAGCGCTCCCGGCGCCGTAAATCCGGTTGGCCATACTATTGCCCAACCCGGTCAGCCCGGTTGCCCCGTCAAGCAGGTGCAGATCCTCGACATTGGCGGAGAGTGACCAGCTGATGGCGCTGTAAACGACATCGACGCCTTCATTCTCGCTCTCCACGACCAGGTCGCCGGCGGTGACATAGTAGACATCGTCGCCCGAGCCGCCTTCCAGCCGGTCGGACCCATTGTCCCCCGTGAGCGTGTCGGTGCCCGCGCCTCCATGCAGGGTGTCGTCGCCCTCGCCGCCTTCCAGCCGGTCAGCGCCGTCGCCGCCGCTGAGCGTATCGGCCCCCGCGGCTCCTCGCAGCCAGTCATTGCCCAGACCGCCTTCCAGTACGTCGTTCCCGGCGCCGCCATCGAGCAGATCGTTCCCGCCATACCCGAACAGCAGATCATTGCCGGTGTTGCCGTAGATCCAATTCGCCAGGTCGTTCCCTTGCCCGGTGTAGTCGCCAGAACCGAGCAGGTACACAGCCTCCACGTTCAAGCCGAGTTGATGCGATACTGTCGAATAGACAATATCAAAGCCCTCGTTCTCAAATTCCGAGATGGTGTCGTTAGCATCCACATAGTAGCGATCGTCGCCTAGGCCGCCTTCAAGCGTGTCGGAGCCGGCAGCGCCGGTGAGCGTGTCCGCTCCGGCGCCGCCGCGCAGGGTGTCGTCGCCCTCGCCGCCGTCCAGCGTGTCGGCTCCGTCGCCGCCGATCAGCGTATCCGACCCAGCGTCCCCGCGCAGGCTGTCATTGCCCTCACCGCCGTCCAGCGTGTCATTGCCGGCGCCGCCCTCAAGCAGATCGTTGCCATCGAGGCCGAACAGGAGGTCCGCGTTCACGGTGCCGTAGATGTGGTTGGCCAGGCTGTTTCCAGTGCCGCTGAGGCCAGTGGCACCATCGAGCAGGCGTAAATCCTCGACGTTGGCGGAGAGGGTCCAGCTGATGGCGCTGTGAACCACATCGACGCCTTCATTCTCGCTCTCCACAACAATGTCGCCGGCGGTCACATGGTAGATATCGTTGCCCGAGCCGCCTTCCAGCGTGTCAGACCCGTCTCCGCCGATGAGCGTATCGGTGCCGGCACCACCGCGCAGGGTGTCAGCATCCTCGCCGCCGTCCAGAGTGTCATTCCCGTCGCCGCCGATGAGCGTATCGGCCCCCGCGGCCCCACGCAGCCAATCATTGCCCAGACCTCCTTCCAGTACGTCGTTCCCGGCGCCGCCATCGAGCAGATCGTTCCCGCCATACCCGAACAGCAGATCCTTGCCGGTGTTGCCGTAGATCCAATTCGCCAGGTCGTTCCCTTGCCCGGTGTAGTCGCCAGAACCGAGCAGGTACACAGCCTCCACGTTCAAGCCGAGTTGATGCGATACTGTCGAATAGACAATATCAAAGCCCTCGTTCTCAAATTCCGAGATGGTGTCGTTAGCATCCACATAGTAGCGATCGTCGCCTAGGCCGCCTTCCAGCGTGTCGGAGCCGGCGCCGCTGGTGAGCGTGTCCGCTCCGGCGCCTCCACGCAGGGTGTCATCACCCTCACCGCCGTCCAGGGTGTCGTTGCCGTCGCCGCCCTCGAGCAGATCGTCGCCGCCAAGGCCGAACAGGAGATCAGCGTTGCCGGTGCCGTAGATCCGGTTGTCCAGACGGTTGCCTGTGCCGGTCAGTCCAGTCGCGCCATTGAGCAGGCGCAGGTCCTCGACGTTGTCGGACAGGGTCCAGTCGATGGCGCTGTGCACGACATCGACGCCTTCATCCGCGCCCTCAACGACAAGGTCGCCGGCGGCGACGTGGTAGACGTCATCGCCCAAGCCGCCTTGCAGGGTATCAATCCCGGCACCGCCGGTGAGTGTGTCGGCTCCGGCGCCGCCGCGCAGGGTGTCGTCACCCTCGCCGCCATCCAGCGTGTCATCATCGTCGCCGCCATCCAGCGTGTCGTTGCCGTCGCCGCCCTCGAGCAGATCGTCGCCGCCGAGGCCGAACAGGAGATCAGCGTTGACGGCACCGTAGATCCGGTTGTCCAGGCTGTTGCCCGTGCCGGTCAGTCCGGTCGCACCGTCGAGCAGGCGCAGGTCCTCGACGTTGGCGGACAGGGTCCAGTCGATGGCGCTGTGAACCACATCGACGCCTTCATCCTCGCCCTCGACGACAAGGTCGCCGGCGGCGACGTGGTAGACGTCATCGCCCAAGCCGCCTTGCAGGGTATCAACTCCGGCACCGCCGGTGAGCGTGTCGGCACCGGCGCCGCCGCGCAGGGTGTCATCACCCTCACCGCCGTCCAGGGTGTCGTTGCCGTCGCCGCCCTCAAGCAGGTCGTTCCCGCCAAGGCCGAACAGGAAGTCAGCGGTCACGGCACCGTAGATGCGGTTAGCCAGGCTATTGCCTGTGCCGGTCAGTCCGGTCGCGCCATCAAGCAGGCGCAGGTCCTCGACATTGTCGGACAGGGTCCAGTCGATGGCGCTGTGCACGACATCGACGCCTTCATCCGCGCCCTCGACGACAAGGTCGCCGGCGGCGACGTGGTAGACGTCATCGCCCAGACCGCCTTGCAGGGTATCAACTCCGGCACCGCCGGTGAGCGTGTCGGCACCGGCGCCGCCGCGCAGGGTGTCATCACCCTCACCGCCGTCCAGGGTGTCGTTGCCGTCGCCGCCCTCAAGCAGGTCGTTCCCGCCAAGGCCGAACAGGAAGTCAGCGGTCACGGCACCGTAGATGCGGTTAGCCAGGCTATTGCCTGTGCCGGTCAGTCCGGTCGCGCCATCAAGCAGGCGCAGGTCCTCGACATTGTCGGACAGGGTCCAGTCGATGGCGCTGTGCACGACATCGACGCCTTCATCCGCGCCCTCGACGACAAGGTCGCCGGCGGCGACGTGATAGACGTCATCGCCCAGACCGCCTTGCAGGGTATCAATCCCGGCACCGCCGGTGAGTGTGTCGGCTCCGGCACCGCCGGTGAGCGTGTCGGCTCCAGCGCCGCCGCGCAGGGTGTCATCACCCTCACCGCCGTCCAGCGTGTCGTTGCCGTCGCCGCCCTCGAGCAGATCGTCGCCGCCAAGGCCGAACAGGAGATCAGCGTTGACGGTGCCGTAGATCCGGTTGTCCAGACGGTTGCCTGTGCCGGTCAGTCCGGTCGCGCCATTGAGCAGGCGCAGGTCCTCGACGTTGTCGGACAGGGTCCAGTCGATGGCGCTGTGCACGACATCGACGCCTTCATCTGCGCCCTCAACGACAAGGTCGCCGGCGGCGACGTGGTAGACGTCATCGCCCAGACCGCCTTGCAGGGTATCAATCCCGGCACCGCCGGTGAGTGTGTCGGCTCCGGCGCCGCCGCGCAGGGTGTCGTCACCCTCGCCGCCATCCAGCGCGTCATCATCGTCGCCGCCATCCAGCGTGTCGGCTCCGTCGCCGCCCTCAAGCAGGTCGTTCCCGCCAAGGCCGAACAGGAAGTCAGCGGTCACGGCACCGTAGATGCGGTTAGCCAGGCTGTTGCCCGTGCCGGTCAGTCCGGTCGCACCGTCGAGCAGGCGCAGGTCCTCGACGTTGGCGGACAGGGTCCAGTCGATGGCGCTGTGAACCACATCGACGCCTTCATCCTCGCCCTCGACGACAAGGTCGCCGGCGGCGACGTGGTAGACGTCATCGCCCAAGCCGCCTTGCAGGGTATCAACTCCGGCACCGCCGGTGAGCGTGTCGGCACCGGCGCCGCCGCGCAGGGTGTCATCACCCTCACCGCCGTCCAGGGTGTCGTTGCCGTCGCCGCCCTCAAGCAGGTCGTTCCCGCCAAGGCCGAACAGGAAGTCAGCGGTCACGGCACCGTAGATGCGGTTAGCCAGGCTATTGCCTGTGCCGGTCAGTCCGGTCGCGCCATCAAGCAGGCGCAGGTCCTCGACATTGTCGGACAGGGTCCAGTCGATGGCGCTGTGCACGACATCGACGCCTTCATCCGCGCCCTCGACGACAAGGTCGCCGGCGGCGACGTGATAGACGTCATCGCCCAAGCCGCCTTGCAGGGTATCAATCCCGGCACCGCCGGTGAGTGTGTCGGCTCCGGCGCCGCCGCGCAGGGTGTCGTCACCCTCGCCGCCATCCAGCGTGTCATCATCGTCGCCGCCATCCAGCGTGTCGTTGCCGTCGCCGCCCTCGAGCAGATCGTCGCCGCCGAGGCCGAACAGGAGATCAGCGTTGACGGCACCGTAGATCCGGTTGTCCAGGCTGTTGCCCGTGCCGGTCAGTCCGGTCGCACCGTCGAGCAGGCGCAGGTCCTCGACGTTGGCGGACAGGGTCCAGTCGATGGCGCTGTGAACCACATCGACGCCTTCATCCGCGCCCTCGACGACAAGGTCGCCGGCGGCGACGTGGTAGACGTCATCGCCCAGACCGCCTTGCAGGGTATCAACTCCGGCACCGCCGGTGAGCGTGTCGGCACCGGCGCCGCCGCGCAGGGTGTCATCACCCTCACCGCCGTCCAGGGTGTCGTTGCCGTCGCCGCCCTCAAGCAGGTCGTTCCCGCCAAGGCCGAACAGGAAGTCAGCGGTCACGGCACCGTAGATGCGGTTAGCCAGGCTATTGCCTGTGCCGGTCAGTCCGGTCGCGCCATCAAGCAGGCGCAGGTCCTCGACATTGTCGGACAGGGTCCAGTCGATGGCGCTGTGCACGACATCGACGCCTTCATCCGCGCCCTCGACGACAAGGTCGCCGGCGGCGACGTGATAGACGTCATCGCCCAGACCGCCTTGCAGGGTATCAATCCCGGCACCGCCGGTGAGTGTGTCGGCTCCGGCACCGCCGGTGAGCGTGTCGGCTCCAGCGCCGCCGCGCAGGGTGTCATCACCCTCACCGCCGTCCAGCGTGTCGTTGCCGTCGCCGCCCTCGAGCAGATCGTCGCCGCCAAGGCCGAACAGGAGATCAGCGTTGACGGTGCCGTAGATCCGGTTGTCCAGACGGTTGCCTGTGCCGGTCAGTCCGGTCGCGCCATTGAGCAGGCGCAGGTCCTCGACGTTGTCGGACAGGGTCCAGTCGATGGCGCTGTGCACGACATCGACGCCTTCATCTGCGCCCTCAACGACAAGGTCGCCGGCGGCGACGTGGTAGACGTCATCGCCCAGACCGCCTTGCAGGGTATCAATCCCGGCACCGCCGGTGAGTGTGTCGGCTCCGGCGCCGCCGCGCAGGGTGTCGTCACCCTCGCCGCCATCCAGCGCGTCATCATCGTCGCCGCCATCCAGCGTGTCGGCTCCGTCGCCGCCCTCAAGCAGGTCGTTCCCGCCAAGGCCGAACAGGAAGTCAGCGGTCACGGCACCGTAGATGCGGTTAGCCAGGCTGTTGCCCGTGCCGGTCAGTCCGGTCGCACCGTCGAGCAGGCGCAGGTCCTCGACGTTGGCGGACAGGGTCCAGTCGATGGCGCTGTGAACCACATCGACGCCTTCATCCTCGCCCTCGACGACAAGGTCGCCGGCGGCGACGTGGTAGACGTCATCGCCCAAGCCGCCTTGCAGGGTATCAACTCCGGCACCGCCGGTGAGCGTGTCGGCACCGGCGCCGCCGCGCAGGGTGTCGTCACCCTCACCGCCGTCCAGGGTGTCGTTGCCGTCGCCGCCCTCAAGCAGGTCGTTCCCGCCAAGGCCGAACAGGAAGTCAGCGGTCACGGCACCGTAGATGCGGTTAGCCAGGCTATTGCCTGTGCCGGTCAGTCCGGTCGCGCCATCAAGCAGGCGCAGGTCCTCGACATTGTCGGACAGGGTCCAGTCGATGGCGCTGTGCACGACATCGACGCCTTCATCCGCGCCCTCGACGACAAGGTCGCCGGCGGCGACGTGATAGACGTCATCGCCCAGACCGCCTTGCAGGGTATCAATCCCGGCACCGCCGGTGAGTGTGTCGGCTCCGGCACCGCCGGTGAGCGTGTCGGCTCCAGCGCCGCCGCGCAGGGTGTCATCACCCTCACCGCCGTCCAGGGTGTCGTTGCCGTCGCCGCCCTCAAGCAGGTCGTTCCCGCCAAGGCCGAACAGGAAGTCAGCGGTCACGGCACCGTAGATGCGGTTAGCCAGGCTATTGCCTGTGCCGGTCAGTCCGGTCGCGCCATCAAGCAGGCGCAGGTCCTCGACATTGTCGGACAGGGTCCAGTCGATGGCGCTGTGCACGACATCGACGCCTTCATCTGCGCCCTCAACGACAAGGTCGCCGGCGGCGACGTGGTAGACGTCATCGCCCAGACCGCCTTGCAGGGTATCAATCCCGGCACCGCCGGTGAGTGTGTCGGCTCCGGCGCCGCCGCGCAGGGTGTCGTCACCCTCGCCGCCATCCAGCGCGTCATCATCGTCGCCGCCATCCAGCGTGTCGGCTCCGTCGCCGCCCTCAAGCAGGTCGTTCCCGCCAAGGCCGAACAGGAAGTCAGCGGTCACGGCACCGTAGATGCGGTTAGCCAGGCTGTTGCCCGTGCCGGTCAGTCCGGTCGCACCGTCGAGCAGGCGCAGGTCCTCGACGTTGGCGGACAGGGTCCAGTCGATGGCGCTGTGAATCACATCGACGCCTTCATCCTCGCCCTCGACGACAAGGTCGCCGGCGGCGACGTGGTAGACGTCATCGCCCAAGCCGCCTTGCAGGGTATCAACTCCGGCACCGCCGGTGAGCGTGTCGGCACCGGCGCCGCCGCGCAGGGTGTCGTCACCCTCGCCGCCATCCAGCGTGTCATCATCGTCGCCGCCATCCAGCGTGTCGTTGCCGTCGCCGCCCTCGAGCAGATCGTCGCCGCCGAGGCCGAACAGGAGATCAGCGTTGACGGCACCGTAGATGCGGTTAGCCAGGCTATTGCCTGTGCCGGTCAGTCCGGTCGCGCCATCAAGCAGGCGCAGGTCCTCGACATTGTCGGACAGGGTCCAGTCGATGGCGCTGTGCACGACATCGACGCCTTCATCTGCGCCCTCAACGACAAGGTCGCCGGCGGCGACGTGGTAGACGTCATCGCCCAAGCCGCCCTGCAGGGTGTCGTCGCCCTCGCCGCCGATGAGCGTATCGGCCCCCGCGCCCCCCCGCAGCCAGTCATTGCCCAGACCGCCTTCAAGCACGTCGTTCCCGGCGCCGCCGTCGAGCAGATCGGTCCCGCCATATCCGAACAACTGATCGCTGCCGATGTCGCCATAGATCCAATTCGCTAGGTCGTTCCCTTGCCCGGTGTAGTCGCCAGAACCGAGCAGGTACAACGCCTCAATGTTCAGGCCGAGCTGATAGGATACTGTCGAATAGACAATATCGAAGCCCTCGTTCTCCTGTTCGGAGAGGGTGTCGCCAGCATTCACATAATAGCGATCGTCGCCTAGGCCGCCTTCCAGCGTGTCGGAGCCGGCGCCGCCGGTGAGAGTGTCCGCTCCGGCTCCGCCGCGCAGGGCGTCGTCGCCCTCGCCGCCGTCCAGCGTGTCGGCTCCATCGCCGCCCGACAGCAAGTCATCTCCTCGCCCACCGGCGAGCGTGTCCGAGGCGGCAGTGCCCTGGATGTCCATTGAACGACGCGTGATCGAGAACTCGTCCAGCGCCAGGACACCCGTCGGCTCGATCCCGGTCGGGAATCCGACGAACCCGATCCCCCAAGACCGGATGGCTGTAAAGTTCAAGCTGGCATTCGGATCCTGCGTCCAACTATTCTCCCAACCCAGAGTGTCGTAGCCGATGTCGATCGAATTGACGGCCCAGTCACCGTCTCCAATATTGAGCGCGATGTCACGCTGATGATATCGGCCATACTGATCAACGAGCCAGAAATATGCAGCGCCACCTTTGAGATCAAGGCTATCGCCGCGCAGGTAGAATTCGACACTGGTTCCATTTAGATCAATAGTAGGATTGTCAGGAAAGGTGCCCCACTGCGAATAGGTGAGCAGCGCGAGAACTGAGTGTGGGGATTCCGGTGTATCGATCAGCCATCTGCTTGAATCGGTCCAGATATACGCCCCATTATTGACTCCTCCGGTTTCGTTCCAGCTCGTCGCGTAGAAGTAGTTCGCTCCGTTGGGATCTCCGCCATTGTAGTCGTAAGATACCCACGCATCATGCCCTAATGAAAAGTCCTGAACCCATATGTCCGGATCCCCGACCGGCTGCAGGGCCGTACTGGGTAACAGCGCATAGTCAGTGCCTAGACCTTCATCAAAAGCAGGTATTAGGGCCTCTACAGTCGTTACGTTGCCGAACTGGTCTCGATACTCTGCATAAACGGTCCGCTCCCCACCTCCCGTTCTCATCCAGAAGGGTGTTTGGGCGCTGTAGTCTCGCCATTCAGTAAGAGCCAGTTCTTCGAGCGTGCTGCCGAACCGCATTTCAACGGCACCAGGCATATTTGCCAGCAAAGTTACTGGAATACCGCCAAAGCCGTTATGCGGGTTACCCAACACACCGACAACGGCGATCTCGCCAAGCGGGGGCACGTCAAACTGGGAAAATCCACCCATATTAGCCGCTGTGAAATGCGCAGCGATGGCGTTTTGAAATGTCACGATGGTGACGAAGTCGTTCCCACCTCCATCCTGGTCCAGCTGAAACAATGTCTCATGGCCAGATTGCAGGAGACGGGCATGGCCGGAAAGGAAGGGATTTTCGCCCATCCAGCCGGTAGCCCAGCCGGCCAGCAACCCGTCCCAGTCCAGCCGGTCGCCGGCGTCACCCGTCATGAAATCCGCAACGATGACAGGGCCCCTGTCGGCCATCATCAGATCATCGATCACAATCGTATCGACACCGGATCCGGTGGTGATGGTCACCGAACCGCCGGCTCCGTCAATCTCGATGCGGTCGTTCCCTGAACCTCCGTCCACCAGGCCCAAGCTGCCGTTGTAGACCTGGTAGGTGACGACGTCGTCGCCGTCGCCGCCCTCAATGCCGATAGCGCCTGCGGCCATGCTCGACAGGCGGGTCACAATCAATGTGTCGTTGCCGCCGTTTCCGCGCAGGATGTCCGCGCCGCCCTCGCTATCCTCGATACGGTCATCCTCGACCCCTCCTTCGAGAGTTTCCGACGCGCTCGTGCCTGTAAGGTTCGGCATAAATTTAATCCAAGCCTGACCAAGCATACCGACCGGTCGGCCACTCCAAATTCGCTAAATTTTATATTAACTGTGCCGCTAGGCACAACGAAATCGACCGCAGTCAAGGATTTTCGATCGATAGTATTCGGAGACAACTCCCGCATTTCGAGTATTCGAATCTGATTTCCATCGCCTCATGAACAGCGTCCATTCAGTTGGCGCGGCGCGGCCGGCACCGGCCGCACTACCATCTTACGTCTCTCAGGGGCAGATGGATGCATCGTGACGTCTTAGCGCTCTGCCTCATGAAAACCCCGGACACATCGGGACCATCTGCCAGCGTCCGGGCGGCCACCCTCCTCCAGACACCCGACTAAAGCGGGCCGTCTCGACGGCCCTGCGCGGGAACTCTGATAAAACCTCTACCGGGAACCATTTCGGTTCAGGTTGATGCGTCGCCAATCCAGGCTCTCAGGCCTCCGTGCGGTCAGCCTTCCCAGCTTAGACATCTAGCCAAGCGCCGCTGCACAGACTACTTCCCAGGCCATTGGACGAAGGGCAGGTTTCAATGCGCGTAGCGATGATTGGCACGGGCTATGTGGGCCTGGTTTCGGGGGCGTGTTTCGCCGACTTCGGCCATGACGTGACCTGCGTGGACACGGACCCCTCCAAGATCGAGCGACTGGAGCGGGGCGAGATTCCGATCTTTGAACCGGGTCTGGATGATCTGGTGGCGGCCAATGTGCGCGGCGGCCGGCTGAGCTTCGCCCTGGACGGGGGCGAGGCGATCCGGGCAGCGGATGCGGTGTTCATCGCCGTGGGCACGCCGTCACGGCGTGGGGATGGTCACGCCGATCTGTCCTACGTCCATGCCGCCGCTGCGGAGATCGCCGACCGGATCGAGGGGTTCACCGTCGTGGTGACCAAGTCCACCGTCCCCGTCGGAACGGGCGACGAAATCGAGCGGATCATTCGCGAGCGCCGGCCTGACGCCGACTTCGCCGTGGTTTCGAACCCGGAGTTCCTGCGCGAGGGCGCCGCGATCGAGGACTTCAAACGACCCGACCGGGTGGTCGTGGGCACCGACGATGCGCGGGCCCAGGCGGTGATGCGCGAACTCTATCGGCCGCTGAACCTCAACGAGACGCCTATCCTGTTCACCGGCCGGCGCACCTCGGAACTGATCAAATATGCTGCCAACGCCTTCCTGGCGATGAAGATCACCTTCATCAACGAGATGGCCGACCTGTGTGAGGCCGTCGGGGCCGATGTGCAGCAGGTCGCGCGGGGCATTGGCCTGGACAAGCGGATCGGCGCCAAATTCCTGCACGCCGGGCCCGGTTACGGCGGCTCGTGTTTTCCCAAGGACACCCTGGCCCTGGTGCGCACCGCGACTGACGCGGGCTCACCGGTCCGCCTGATCGAGACGACGGTGGCCATCAACGATGCGCGCAAGAAGGCCATGGCCGGCAAGGTCGCGGCGTCGCTGGACGGCGAGATGAAAGGCAAGACGGTGGCCTTGCTGGGCCTGACGTTCAAGCCGAACACCGACGACATGCGCGACGCCCCGTCGCTGGATATCGCGCCGGCCCTGATCGCCATGGGCGCGACCGTCCAGGCATTCGATCCGGAAGGGATGCATGAGGCGGCCCGGATGCTCGAAGGCGTCCAGTTCAAGGACGGTCCCTATGAGGCCGTGACGGGCGCCGATGTGGTGGTGATCTTGACCGAATGGGACCAGTTCCGGGCACTCGATCTCGATCGCATCAAGCTGCTCATGCAGCAGCCCGTCATGGTCGATCTGAGAAACGTCTACCGGCCGGAAGAAGCTCGAGCCCAAGGCTTCAAATACGCCTCCATCGGGCGCGCCTGACTGGCACGGCCTGATTGGCCTTCTGGCGGACGACCGGCTGTGGTCAAATGCCTACGAAGGAAGACGTAATGACCGAGCCTGAAAACTACCCGGTTCCGGCGGCTTGGGCCCGCAGGGCCCGCATGAACCGCGCGGCCTATGAGGCCGCCCGCACGGCCGCCCGCGAAACCCCCGACGCCTTCTGGGCCGAACAGGCCCGCCGTCTCGACTGGGTCGCCCCGCCGACCGCGATCAAGGACGTGTCGTTCGACAAGGCTGACTTCCGCATCCGCTGGTTCGGCGACGGCGTGCTCAACGTCGCCTGGAACTGCCTCGACCGGCATCTGGCCGAACGTGGCGATGAGACCGCCATCATCTGGGAGGGCGACGAGCCGACCCTGTCCGGCGGCCTGACCTACCGCGAACTCCACGCCGAAGTCTGCCGCATGGCCAATGTGCTCAAGGGGCTGGGCGTGGTGAAGGGTGACCGCGTCACCCTGTACCTGCCGATGATCCCGGCCGCGGCGGTGGCCATGCTGGCCTGCGCCCGCATCGGCGCCGTCCATTCCGTCGTCTTCGGCGGCTTCTCGCCCGACAGTCTCGCGGGCCGGATCGAGGACTGCGGCTCGAAGGTCGTCATCACCGCCGACGAGGGCCTGCGCGGCGGCAAGCGGGTGCCGTTGAAGGCCAATGTCGATGCGGCGCTGGAACGACCGGGCGCGGGCATCGTCGAGACGGTGCTGGTCATCTCCCATACCAACGCCGACATCCCGATCGTCGCGGGCCGCGACATCCGCTACGGCGAAGCGAAACACGGCGTCAGCGCCGAATGCCCCTGCGAGCCGATGAACGCCGAGGACCCGCTGTTCATCCTCTACACCTCGGGCTCGACGGGCAAACCCAAGGGCGTACTGCACACCACGGGCGGCTATCTGTTCTGGGCCGCCTGGACGCATGAGCTGGTGTTCGACTACCGCCCGGGCGAGGTCTTCTGGTGCACCGCCGATGTCGGCTGGGTCACCGGCCACAGCTATTGCGTCTATGGCCCCCTGGCCAATGGCGCGACGACCCTGATGTTCGAGGGCGTGCCCAACTATCCCGACTACAGCCGCTTCTGGCAGGTGATCGACAAACACCAGGTCGAGATCTTCTACACCGCCCCCACGGCCTTGCGGGCCCTGATGCGCGAGGGCGACGGGCCGGTGAAGGGGACCAGCCGCAAGAGCCTGCGCCTGCTCGGCAGCGTCGGCGAACCGATCAATCCAGAGGCCTGGCGCTGGTATCATGAGGTCGTCGGCGAGGGCCGCTGCCCGATCGTGGACACCTGGTGGCAGACCGAAACCGGGGGCATTCTCGTCTCTCCCCTGCCCGGCGCGACCGACCTGAAGCCCGGCTCGGCGACGAAGCCGCTTCCCGGCGTCGAGCTGCAGCTGGTCGACGCCGAGGGCCTGGTGCTCGAAGGCGCAACCTCGGGCAACCTCGTCATCACCGACAGCTGGCCTGGCCAGATGCGCACCGTCTGGGGCGACCACCAGCGCTTCTTCGACACCTATTTCAGCGCCTATCCGGGCAAATACTTCACCGGCGACGGCTGCCGCCGCGACGCGGACGGCTATTACTGGATCACGGGTCGGGTCGACGACGTCATCAACGTCTCGGGCCACCGCATGGGCACGGCCGAGGTCGAGAGCGCCCTGGTCCTGCACGGCGCCGTGGCCGAGGCCGCCGTCGTCGGCTACCCCCACGACATCAAGGGCCAGGGCATCTACGCCTACGTCACCCTGAACGCAGACGTCGAACCGCACGACGACCTGAAGAGGGCGCTGGTCGCCCACGTGCGCAACGAGATCGGCCCGATCGCCGCGCCGGACGTGATCCACTGGGCGCCGGGCCTGCCGAAAACGCGGTCAGGCAAGATCATGCGGCGGATCCTGCGGAAGATTGCGGAGGGGGATGTGGGCGCGCTGGGGGATACGTCGACGCTGGCAGATCCCGGCGTGGTGGAGGAGTTGGTCGGCGGCAGGAAAGCGCCGAGCCAATAACTCCTGCCGCCCATCCCCTTTCAGGTGTAGCGCTGATGATTCCGGCGATACCATCCGGCGATATCGTTGACTTCATCACGGAAGGAATACTTGGGTCGCCAGCCCATGGCTGTAATCTTGTCCCAGACCACCGCATAACGACGGTCATTGAACGGGCGATCCTTGATGAACTCGACATGATCCTCAAATGCGAGACCAAACGCATTGCAGACCGCACCCGCGACCTCGATGTTCGTGAACTCGTCAGGGGAGCCGATGTTGTAGATTTCGTGCAGTTCTCCTGCGTGGGAGATTAGTTCAATCGCGGCGGCCAGATCCTTGGCGGCCAGATAGTGTCGAACGTTCTTACCATTCCCGTGAAGCGGGATTTTCTTGCCCTGAATCAGTGAGAGGCAGCAACGCGGGATGAGTTTCTCAGGGTACTGACGGGTACCGAAAACATTGTTGGCCCTCACCATGACGACCGGAAGCTTGAAGGAGTGAATATACCCATTCACGATCATCTCGGCGGCGGCCTTTGACGCGGAGTACGGATTGGTGGGGTTCAGTTGAGCGCTTTCGTCGACCGCCCCGGATAGTACCTCGCCATAGACTTCATCGGTGCTGATGTGGACGATCCGCGGCACGTTCTTCGAACGGCATGCTTCTAGGATCGTGTGCGTGCCCAAGACGTTGGTGTTGGTGAAAAGCAGGGAGCTGTGGAACGAGTTATCAACGTGACTTTCGGCCGCCGCATGGATGACAAGGTCACATCCCTCGACAAGTCGCTCGCACAGATCATAGTCACAGATATCACCGACCGCGAGTTCGATCCGATTTGTGATCAGCAATTCGCTAAGGTTGCGGAAATCAGCCGCATAGGTCATCTTATCGAGCACTACGATCTTACAGTCCGGCAAACTACCTGCGAACTGATCCACGATGTGCGAACCGATAAAACCAGCACCGCCCGTGATCAAAACCTTACGCATATCTGAGCCGCTCTCCAAGGGTTGTGACAACGCTCAATAGATCGGCCTGACCAGTGATCGGTCCGATCTCAGAGCCCCACTTTCTACAGTCTAAAAAGAACTCGTCCCGGACAGCGTCAGCCCCATGGAGACGGCCAGTGCCATAACCGCAAATTACCGCACGAGCAATGTCATTACAGACGGCCGCCGCCCCTGAGCCAAGATTATACACGCCAGAGGCGTCCTTTAGAATCGCGTCGACAAGCGCCGTCGCCACTGCGTCCGCCGCGATGAAATCACGACGGGTGGCTGGAGACATGTCGAACAGTATCTCGCCCTGCGTTTTCAGCCGATAGAGCATTTGGCCGAAGAAGGATGGGCGGGGCTGAGCGCCGGAAACGAACTCGAAACCGAAGACATTACTCAGCCGCACGATCAGCGCCCGGTCGCCTTGAGCGGCATCCAGAAGCCAAGCCTCGGTCCTCGCCTTGTTGGGACCATAGCCCTGCCCAGCGGCGATGGTTGGGTCAGTCTCCGCGGCCCCCCATTGCACCTCGGGTTCGTAAACCTTTCGGGTGCTCAACATCACCACACGAGCGCCTGCGCGAAGAGCGGTCTCGGCGCTCTGACGTTCAAGATCGATCGCCGGATCATACGGACCCGCCCTGTAGACGGGATCCAGGGCGCAGTTCAGCACGACATCGCCCGCACCTATGACGTCAGCGACGCTCTGCCCCCTGCCGACGGAGATCACCTGCAAACCCCGGACGGCTGCTTCCAGGGCGACGGCCCTGCCGATGAGCCCCGACACACCGACGACAATCAGACGGCCGTTCGACGCGGGGAATGCGACATCGCTTGACATGGATTCAATTCTTCAAAGCCCGGGAAACGTTGCTGGGGGCGGTGCCCTCAATACGCGTTCTCTCTGCCGACAAGGTGTGCGACCGTTTTCAGCATAATCTCGATGTCGCGGAGAATCGTCCAAGTCTCGACGTACTCCATGTCCTTTTCGAAACGCGCGATCAGCTTGGCCTCGGTATCGGTATTGCCCCGGAGACCGCTGCATTGGGCTAGGCCCGTCAGCCCCGGACGGACCCGGTAGCGAGCCTTGAAGTTTTTGATCAACTCGTCGTAAAGGACTTCGCCGGCCTTAGCCCCGGAGGGGTGCGGCCTCGGGCCGACGATTGAAAGCTCCCCGATCAGAATATTGACCAGCTGGGGCAACTCATCAAGGCTGCTCGAGCGCAGAACCCCCCCCAAGCGAGTGACGCGCTCGTCGTTCCGCTTCGTCAGGGCGCTGCCGGAAGGGTCAGCCGCATCTGTCCGCATAGACCGGAATTTCCACATGAGAAACTCGCGACCGCCATAGCCGAACCGCATCTGCTTGAACAACGCAGGACCGGGAGAATCCAAACGGACCGCGATTGCAATGGCTATCAGCAGTGGTGAGAGAACGATAAGTGCGGTGGCGGAAAGAGCGACGTCTATGGCGCGCTTTATGAGGTACGAGCCCCCGGTTTGCCGCCGATCCTGCAGGACCCGGCCGTGCTCGATCGGGGACCTGAAACGTAGCCGGCGCTCGACAGGCCCCGCCGGCATCGGCGCGATGAACAGGAGGTCGACGGCGTGCACCTCAAGCCCATCGACCACCGCCTGCAGCTGGAGCGGTTCGCGGGCAACGAGAATAACCTCGTCAACCGGCCCCGTCTCCATCTCTTCGGCCAGCGGTTGAAAATCATCGCCGGGGTGGATGGCCACCGTCCTCACGCCCACACGAGCGTCCAATTCGACGAGGACCTCGTCGCGAAGCGGGGAGTCGGGTCCGACGACCATGACCGTCTTGGCCACCAAGCCCGCGCGGACCAGCGCCCGGCACCCCAAAACTAGGCCCGAGCGAACTGCCAGCATCCCGCCACCAACCATGCCGATGACAAACATGGAATGGCCGCCGCGCCAGCCGTTGAAACTGACTAGCAGGATGAGGGCCTCGATCAGCACGGCGGAGACGGCTAGGGCGACGGCCACCCGTAGATTGACCGCCTGCTCCATATCGTGAAGCCCGATGGCACGCTCGATGTAGACGAACAGGCCTCCAAGGGCCACGAAGTGCACGAAAAGCGTATGAGCCGGCCCGACATCGAGATACCGGGCGAAGCTGAGCATGCCGAACCATGTCAGAAACGCTGCAAGCCCCATCATTGACCTGGCCAGCCGTAAGCCTATGCGACGGGAAGGACGCGGCGGAAGGCAATGGGTCGACCTGGACTCCTGGAGGTTGTTTCCAGGTCCATCGGAAGCATTGCGGTAGACGATCTTGGCAGTGGACAACATTATCTTGCTCGCAGCACATCTTTGCCCTAGCCGAAAGGCGATATGCGATACAAGCCGTGATGTGAGTATGGGAGTCTTGTGAAAGGTTCTGCCTAGGCACCTGGATTGGCTTTAGGTCCGCAGATCATTTCATTTCCGGGGACGTTAAACTGGCCGCCACCTATCCTCGAATGATGGATTTGCTATAGCGAAGAGGGCCGCCGGAGTATCCACAGCTCAGGAACAACCTCGCGGAAATCTCGTTACTCGGCATAACAGACGCGACCAATGTGGCTGCGTCCGACCACTCCTCTGCCACTTCCCGCTCGCCGGCAAGCAGGAGATGTGGTCCCAGGCCCAGGCCCGGCAGATCCGGGTCGAGATAAAGCGACACTTCGAGATGGCCGTTGTCCAAACGGTCGAACCGTATGCTGCCAATCGCGGCCGGGCCGATCTCCGCGACGTAAAGGCGGCAATCGTTCGCTGCGATCTTCCGCGCCAGCCAGTTCATATGGCCGTCGAGCGGGATCGGTTCACCGTTCCCGGAAACGGCTCGAACGCCGGGATGATTTCGCCAGACGTGGAGTCGCACACCGTCTTCCAGTGTGGCGCGTCTGAGGCCAAGAGAGGCACCGAGAAGGCAAATCGCGACACGATCGGCTCCAGCCGGGTCAACCATGCTCATTCCGCGTTCGGACAACTCTCGCCGGGCGTCGGGATCTGCGACAAGGTCCTGAACAACGTTTCCGAGCTGCAGAGCCGCGGGCAGAATATCCATATCTGGATCGTGAGAGAGTCGCGCAGCGCGCAGTATCCCGGTCGCGGCAAGCGCCGGGACGACGGCCAGCTGATTGGATGCGACGACCAACGCAACTGTGGGCGCCCCTATGCAGCAACGTTCGTACGTCGCGGTTCCACCTGCGCCGATTTGGAGATCGTGACGCGCATAGAAGGCACTCAGATCGGGCAGATCCAGCAACAGGGTGGTGCCCGCTGAGGCGGTGCAGGCGTCGCGGAGTTGCTCCAGCTGTGGATTCGCTGATGTCGAAACCACCTCGATCGCCCCCTCGAAACCGGCGTCCTCACGGCACGCTTGCAGGACACGGGCGCTGACTCCGTCCGGGTCGGTGCCTCCCATGAAGACGCCGATACTGCGGACGTCGGGATGAAACCGGTACCGCGGTGCCGTTTTGTATTGGTCGGATAGGAGTGCGAATCGGGGGCCGCCGAGGAGACGGCATTTGCGCAAAAACCGGCCTGAGTATTTCCTGGCGTGATCCTCGGCAAAATTGGCGTCGAGAAGAACGTCGACGGAAAGGGGTCGGTCAGCCAGATCGTCAATGGCCATCATCTTGCAGCCGAGTCCTTGGCGCACCTGATCATGCCAGCGGGCATCGAAGGAATAGTGGTCGACGATCACCCAGTCCGGATCAAAACCCGCCAGCACCCCGACGGTTTCCGCGGCGTCGTCGCTCCAGCCGACACCGGCCCAATGTTCGTGAGAGTGCATCCCCGTCGAGGATGCCTGACGCCCCGTCGGTGAGGCTTTCACTTCGAGCCAGACGACCGGAAAATTCTGCGACCGAAGGGCGATTTCCGCGACGGCGTCATGACGTCGGACGACAAACTTTACGTCGGCCCCCTTGCTCCTCAGGGCGGCTGCCAAAGTCATACAGCGGCGAAGATGTCCAGTTCCGATTGCAAGCGATGCGTCAACCCGAATGCCCACCCGCATCACTAGACATCCTGAGCGCGCTGAAAGCTCTTTCGAACCGGGATACCCGCGGCCGCCAACGCTGCCTTGGCGCCGGCCGGGGTCTGTTCTGTGAAGTGGAAGATGCTTGCAGCGGCGACAGCGGACGCCCCTGCCTGGGTCACGGCGGCGACCATATGCTCGTAGTTGCCGGCACCGCCCGAGGCGATGACTGGGATGCGCACGGCACTGGCAACGCTCTCGACAAGTGAAAGGTCGTAGCCTTCCATCGTGCCGTCACGCTCAATGGACGTGATCAGGATTTCGCCCGCGCCCCGACCTTCCAACTCCCGCGCCCATTCGATAGCGTCACGGCCGGTATCCTTGCCGCCGGCATGGCTGAAGCAACGCCATCCCCCGTCCTGGCGCGCTTTCACGTCGATGCTGGCCACCACGCACTGCGTGCCGAACCTCGTCGCAATCTCGGTGACCAAACCCGGATCGTGGTACCCGGCGGTATTGATGCTCACCTTGTCGGCTCCCGCCCGCAACAGGCGCTGAACTTGCAACAGATTGGTGATGCCGCCGCCGACAGTCAGCGGCACGAAGCAGTCTTGACCGAAGTCGTTGACGGATTCGAAGTCCGGATCGTCCCCGGTATCGTGGGCGACGATATCGACAAGGATGAGTTCATCGACCTCCCGCTGGTTATAGACCTTGATCGCGGGAAGGACCGGGCCGACCCGACGCCAGCTGTCGAAGCCGACCCCTTTGACCAGCCCGAAATTCTTCCACAGCAAGGTCGGGATGACGCGGACCTTCAGCATTGCGGACCTGACAGGAAATTCTGAAGCAGTCGAAAGCCTGCCTTCGAACTCTTCTCGGGGTGGAACTGGGTGCCCCAGACATGGCCACGCCTCACCGCCGCGGTCACGGGCACGCCGTAGTCGGCGACCGCAAGAACGTCAGCCGGATCCTCAGCGACGAAGGCGTAGCTATGCACGAAGTAGAAATCCGTGCCGTCCGGTATACCTGCCAGAAGGCTGTCCTTGGGGGCCGTGCTAATGATCCCGTTCCAGCCCACGTGTGGCAGGCGCAACGAACAGCCTAACTGGGCGAGGTGTTCGACACGGCCCGGAATAAAACCCAGCCCTGCCGTGCCTTCAGGATTTTCGGGACCGGCACCTTCAAGCCCGACATCGGCCAGCAGTTGCATCCCGACGCAGACGCCGAGCAGCGGGCGGTTGTAACCGAGCACTTCCTGGCGAAGCGCATCAATCCATCCGCCCTCTGCAAGCAGGCGCGCGCAGTCAACGAAATTGCCGACCCCGGGAAGGATCAGGCAATCGTTGAGGTGCATGTCCACCGCCCGGTTCACCAGGACTGGCGACACGTTCAGTTCTTCCACGGCTCTGAGGACAGAGCCAAGATTGCCTACGCCGTAATCGAGAACGCCGACCTTCATGGGTTATCGAAGTTCAACTTGCTCAGATTGCCATCGCGATCCTTCACCAGCGCGCCTGAAACATCGCGCTTAAAGATCTTCTTATTGGTGAACTTGTCGCAAGTCCTGATGAATTCATCGACCGTGATCTCGAGCGGACGAAGGATGTCTTCAAGCGACTTCCCGAGATATTCCCGGGGGAATTTCCCATCCAGGCGGCGCACCGCGTCGAGACCGTCCTGACGCGTCAGGCGGCCGCGCCGGATGTGCAGACACGCCAAGTCCGTTGCACGTCCAAAACCGAATTTCAGATACTTGAAGTAATCATGGATGCCAGTTTGGTAGTTATCGAGATTTTCGTAATTCACCATCGAACCCTCAACCACCTTTTCATAAGAGTGGAAGCCGTTTGCGGCAGCGATGAGCGTGTTGGCCAGACCATCCCATGGAATATAGTGCCCCAGAAACAACCCCGTCACGCCTACACGTGCGAGATCCTCATCACTCGGATACGAGTAGTTGATGAGATGCTTGTCCTCGATTCCTTCCTGTCCGACCAGATCGGAAACCCGCATGCCAAGCAGGCCGCCAAATTCCTCCAGCCAACGGCGAGTGAGAACATTTCCTCCGGCCGCGGACGCAGGCCCTCCGTACTCGTTCTGGGAATTCTCACCCCAGACGATCAAGGGGACATTGAACTGCACTGCGGCTCTCACCGGGATCGTGAAGATGCCGACATGCTCCGGCCAGGAGATATCGCCAACCTGTAGCAGCCCCACACGATTCAGCTTCGCGCGGACGAGAGGGTTGGGAGATACCTCGATGTAGTCCACTCCGAGATGTTTCAGGTTCTCGATGTTCGTTCGACCCAGATCACTGAGATCGCAGGTGGTCGAGGTCACGCACAGGGGATTGAGCCCATACTGCAGCATCCGGACAACCTGATAGGTGCTGTCCTTGCCTCCGCTCACCGGAACAATGCAGTCCCAGTTCTCGCCCCTTGGGCGGCGATACTTGTCGAGCAACTTGACCAGCTCGCCATGCCGCTGGTCCCAATCGACCACCTTGCGGCTCTCGTAGCTGCGGCAGGCGTTGCAGACGCCTTCCGCATCGAGGTGTAGGTCCGGCTTGGTGTCCGGCATGACGCAACGTCGGCAGTAAGTGAGCATCGCCTGCTTGTCCTCGAAGTTCAGTGTTTTTCCATCAGGAACCACGTGATGTCGTCCTGAGGGAAATCCGGGTCACGCCTGTAGGCGAAGCCGTAGTCCACGAGCTTCAGCGAAGGATGACGCTCCATGAGCTCACCAGCAAAGTCGCGTTTGAACAACCTGTCACTGTGACCACGATAGGGAATCGCGACGGGCGACGGGTTGTAGTACTCGGCGACGACCAGGTATCGGCCCGTGGCCTCCACGAGCCGGTCGTAAACTTCAGGCAGCACCTCAGGGTTAAGGTGTATCAAAACACCCTTTATCAACGCGAGATCATAGGCTCGGGTCGGCTTGAAGTCGAGAATAGATTTGTTGAATACTTGATCAGCAGGAATTACCTTCGCCAGTTCCTCTGCGGCGGCGGCATTGATCTCAATCGCCGATGCATCGATCCCGGGGTATAGCAGCTTCAGCGCTTTCAGGTTCATGCCGATGTTGGCGCCGAACTCGATACAGCTCTGCGGGTTGCGTGCTCCGCGGAGTACGTTTGAAAAGAAGGCTAGGTTGGAGGCAAGCAGCTGGTCCCCCTGGTTTCTGGCGATGTAGTCGGAGCCGAACTCACCTGCCCAGAACGACTCTTGCTCAGTCCTGAAATCGTCTTGTTGCATGACTTTAGGCATCCCCTTTGTCTGATCGCGCCCGGAGAGCGCAGAATAGCAATTCAGCGCGATCCCAGTCCTCGACCGTGTCGATGTCCTGGACACGCTGGCGCTCCAAAGCAAGCGCCACCGAATGTGGGCCGAAAATCGGCTGGCCAGCCAGCCAGGCGTCTGTCCGGCCCCAGTAGAACTGGCCAGCGTCGTGGAAGGCCTCCTCCAGATCCTGAGAGCGCGTCAACATATGTTCCGGCTGGATCATTGAGACGCGACGGCAGGCGTCCACGCGGATGGCCCGCTGGATCGGAAACTCAAACGTGGTCGCGGTGAAGGCGTAATCAGCCGCTTGCTCGTCCAGCAGGGCAAGGCCGGCGCGCAAATCTTCGGGCCGCGTGAAGGGCGCCGTAGCGTAGATGCAGCACGCTCGCTCCACCGGCCCTGCGTCCTGCTGCCAGCGAATGGCATGGGCGACGACCGGAACCGTCGGTGTGAAATCGTCTGCAAGCTCCGCCGGCCGGCGAAAGGGAACATCCGCTCCATGGGCCACGGCGATCTGGGCGATTTCGTCATCGTCGGTCGAGACGATCACGCGCTTAAAGCATCCACTTTCCAATGCGGCCTCGATCGACCAGGCGATCATCGGCTTCCCGCAAAACACCTTCACATTCTTGCGTGGTATGCGTTTGCTTCCGCCGCGGGCGGGAATGACGGCGATATTCATATGCCCAGCGCTGACTCTAGCGCGGCAACCACCTGATCCTGCTGCTCGTCTGTCATCGCCGGATACAGTGGGAGGCTAATTGCTTCGGCGTAGTAGCCTTCGGAAGCCGGGTAGTCACCGCGGTCGAAACCCATGGCTTTGTAATAGGGCTGCAGGTGCACAGGGATATAGTGGACGTTCACTCCGATCCCGGCCTCCCGAAGATTTCGGAACACGGTCAAGCGGATCGCTTCAGGCACGCGAACGGGATACAAATGGTAGGCTGAATAGGTGTCGTCTGCCTGCTGCGGCCTGACTACCGGGAGCCCGTCCAGAAGCACGTCATAACGCCGGGCGAGGACATGTCTGCGGGCAACATAGGCTTCGATCCGCTCCATCTGGCTGACGCCGAGAGCGGCCTGCATCTCGGTCATCCTGTAGTTGAACCCGAGGTCAGTCTGTTGGTAGTACCAAGGTCCGTCGGGCTGGACGTTCATAAGCGCTGGGTCACGGGTGATGCCGTGGCTGCGCAACAGCGCCATCTTCGCCGCCAGTTCATCGTCATTCGTAAGCGCCATGCCGCCCTCGGCGGTCGTGACGATCTTCACCGGATGGAAGCTGAAGATCGTGATGTCGCTGTACCGGCAGTTCCCCACTAGGCCGTTCCGGTATTTTCCCCCAATCGCATGCGAGGCGTCCTCGACAATCCGGAACCTGAAGCGCTTCGCAAGTTCCGCGATCGCGCTCATGTCACATGACTGGCCGCAAAGATGGACCGGGACGACAATCTTCGGGAGCCGGCCGTCACGTTCGGCCGCCTCGAGTTTCCGCTCAAGCTCACCGACACTCAGATTGTAAGTCTGCGGATCAATATCGACGAAGTCGACCATGGCCCCGCAATAGAGAGCACAATTTGCTGACGCCACGAAGGTAATGGGCGACGTCCATAGCCAGTCCCCGGGCCCCAGGCCGAGCGCGAGACAAGCTATGTGAAGCGCGGAAGTTGCGCTGTTTACAGCAATCGCATGGCCCGCGCCGACGTGGTCGGCGACCACCTTCTCGAACCTTGGCACGGCCGGTCCCTGGGTAAGGAAATCAGACCGCAGCGTAGCGACTACGGCTTCGATATCATCCTCTGTGATGTCCTGACGACCATACGGAATCATGGATCAAATGCTTCCGATCTTGTCCGTGTGTGCGTACATCCAGGCCTGCAATTCCTCTGGAGTCATCCAGTGCGGATTGTTGTCGCTCGTATAGCTGAAGCCGGGCGAAACCTTCTCGCCACCCTTGATTCGCTCGGCGCACGTCCCCCAATTGTTGATCGACGGCAGGATCTTGAAGTGCTCAGGGTACTCGTAAGTGAAGTAGGAGTCTTCTTCACTGATCATCTGCTCATGCAGCTTCTCGCCCGGTCGAATTCCGACCACCTCCTGGCGGGCCTCAGGCGCGATCACGCTGGCGACATCCACCACCTTCATGGACGGGATCTTCTTCACATAGATCTCGCCGCCCTCCATGTCCTCAAACGCGTGCCAGACTAGCTCAACGCCTTGATTGAGAGAGATCATGAATCGGGTCATGCGCTCGTCGGTGATCGGCAGGACCCCCTGGTTCTTAATCGACATAAAGAACGGGATCACCGAGCCCCTTGACCCCATGACATTGCCGTACCTGACGACGGCGAACCGGGGACCGTCTCCGCCGGCATATGAGTTGCCGGCAATGAACAACTTGTCGGAAACCAGTTTGGTGGCACCGTAGAGATTGGCGGGACTGCTGGCCTTGTCGGTCGAAAGCGCAATGACCCGTTTCACGCCGCTGTCGATGCAGGCGTCCACGAGATTCATGGCCCCGTTAATGTTCGTCTTCACACACTCGAATGGATTGTATTCCGCGGTCGGAACAATCTTGGTTGCAGCGGCATGCACGACATAGTCGACGCCGTCCAGCGCGCGGTACAGACGATCCCTGTCCCGGACGTCCCCGATGAAGAACCGAACCCTTTCATCGCCTTGGAATTTTTTGGCCATTTCCCATTGTTTCATCTCGTCCCGGGAGAGAACAATGATGCGTTTGGGATTGTATTTGGCCAAGGTCATCGGCACGAAGGTGTGCCCGAAAGATCCGGTGCCGCCGGTCACCAGGATGCTGGAATTTTCTAACACTACTTAGCCCCACCAAATATAGCCGTCACCGACCGGCCGGATGCGTTGCCAGGCGGTGATCACCTGGCTCGATGACACTGCAACCGGGATGTGATCGAGACGATTAGAGGAGTTTCTTGGGTTGGGGAAGAGAGCAGTGGCGTGGATTGCGTCGTCAATTGAGATGTTGCCACTCGCAGAGCAGGCTTTCCAATGAACACTGCTCGAAATGCCTATTTCTCTGGACGGGCTATCATCAAATTTGAGCTGCGTTTCGAGCTTCGGCCATTCCGCGGCCATAACCCACGCTTGTTCTGCAACAGCGCGACGGCTAATAGCCGGTCGCGCTGATGGCTCACGGATCGGGCCGCACCGGTTGAACTCCGGCAGAGGCCGGAAGCAGGAAATGAATCGATGAAAATTGGCAGCCGGGACATAGGGCCCAAGCACCGGCCCTATCTGATCGCCGAGATGTCCGGCAACCACAATCAGTCGCTCGACCGGGCGCTGGAGATCGTCGATGCCGCCGCCGCGTCCGGCGCGGACGCCGTCAAGCTTCAGACCTATACGGCCGAGACGATGACGCTCAACCTGCGCACACCAGGGTTCGTCATCGATGATCCGAAGAGCCTGTGGAACGGTCGCAATCTCTACGATCTTTACGACGAGGCGCATACGCCTTGGGACTGGCATGCTCCCATCATGGAGCGAGCGAAATCGCACGGGATCGCTTGCTTCTCATCGCCGTTCGACTGGACCGCGGTCGATTTCCTCGAGACTCTCGACGTGCCGGCTTACAAGATCGCTTCGTTCGAACTTCTCGACATCCCGCTGATCGAGCGGGTCGCGGCGACTCGTAAACCGATGATCATGTCCACCGGCATGGCGACGGTGGCCGAGGTCGGCGAGGCCGTGATGGCCGCCAAGCGCGCCGGTGCCCAAGACCTCATCCTGCTCAAGTGCACGAGCACCTATCCCGCCGAGCCCGCCAACACCAACCTGGCGACAATTCCCACAATGCGGGAGACGTTCGGGTGCGAGGTCGGTCTGTCGGATCACACGATGGGCACAGGTGTCGCCGTCGCCTCGATCGCACTGGGGGTGCCGCTCATTGAAAAGCACTTCACCCTCGCCCGTGCCGACGGCGGGGTCGACAGCGACTTCTCGCTGGAGCCGGCCGAGTTCCGGGCTCTGCGGGACGAATGCGACCGTGCATGGCAGGCGATGGGCACGGTCACCTTTGGTGGAACGACGGCGGAAGAGGGGTCCCGAATGTTCCGGCGATCACTCTACATCGTGCAGGATATGCAGGCTGGCGACGTGCTGAGTTTGGAGAACCTGCGCTCCATCCGTCCCGGCTTTGGCTTGCCGCCGAAGTTTCTGAATACCTTGATCGGAAGGCCGATAGCGCGCCCTGCTCCTGCGGGTACGCCCGCCGACTGGTCGCTGTTCACGCCGGCGGCGGAGTAAGCGCACCAGGCAGGCCCTGGGTCGAAAAATGCCGCGCGACTAGAAGCCGGATGACCAGAAACCAGAGACAAGCCGACACAGCTGAGAAAGCTATAGGGCCGGGTCCTCCCGAGCCCGCCATCGCCATAAGGCTGACGAACGCTACAACGGCGACCGTGTTCGCCAGCGTGAGCGCACCGTAGCGGTTGGTCGCTTGAAGCATGATCGAATACGGATTGAAGAAAAACAGCAGCGCCAAGACCGTCACTGCTATCCCGGTCGGATAGTCGATGTGGATATCGTAGACTCGGGCGGCGAGCTGGGCCAGCACATAGCCGCCGCCCCCTAGGGCGAGCGCGACCACTGGTATTGCGATCCATTCGAGCCGCCGCGCCCCGGCGAAGAGCCCTATACGTTGCGCTTCGGTCATTCCCACGACCATGCGGTGGAAATGCACCCCCAGCAGGAATGCGCCCTGCGCGGCGATCAGCTTTGGCAGAAGGAGCTTGGTGAGCACGCCGAGTTGTTCAAACGTCAACGCGGCAACGCCGAAGAGCCGTTCCTGGTTGAAAAAGACCATGCCCGACGCAGCCGACGCGATCGCGGACCCACCGAGTTTCAGGTTGGCCCTCAGGTGCCCCGGGACTTCTCGAACGATCGTCCACCTTAGCTTCAGGACACCGATGCGCCACGCGTAGAACAGGAGCACCGGAAGCGCGATCACCTCGCCCCACAACGCCATCATCGGGATCGGCGGCGTGAAAAACCCGAGGATCACGATATCCGCGATCACGATGACGCCCTTGATGAAGTAGCCGAGCGGGTGCGTGAAGCTGCTCCGTGATGACCTGCACGCCGAAAGCACCAGCATGTTTGATGCCGCGCAGAAGATAGTGAGGAAGATCATCGCGAACGAGAATTCCGAGACCACGGCCACAACGCCCGCGACCACGACCGCGCTCGCCATCAGCAAACCTGTGCCGGTGACGAAATAGAGTCCGATCCGCCGGCTCTGCCTGGATACCTGGCCTGGCTTGAACAGTGGCTGGTTATAGATGAGTTGTGAGAAGCCCAGAGCGCCGAACTCTGTGAAGAAGACGGCCATCAGCATAATGGTCGACACCGCTCCGAAGGCGGCATTTCCTAGCAGAAACGAGAGGATGATGATCCGCAGCGCGTGGATGACCGTCGCGGTTCCCAGCAACAAGGTTGAGGAGAAGAGCGTCTTCATCCAACTCAATAATCTCCGTATTTGAACAGCTTTCGCGCGCTCTCGATCAAGGTGGGATTGCGCTCGATCATGGCACCTGCGGGCGCTTCATTCTTGCCCTTGGGCATCAGCGAGTCGGCGTGGAGCTGGCGCGCGATGTCGGCAAAATCCCCACCGGCGAATGCCTGCTGCTCACCCGCGGATACGGCCTTCAGGTGGTTCACGAACGTAGGCGTAACCCGATCCATGGAGTGAATGAATTTGACGATCTGGCGGCGGCGGGTGGCGTCATCAGGAATTTCCAGCGGCTGGCCCGGGCCGAGAAGGGTGGGGCAGACCCCGCTGTGCTGGAAGTGGCTCGCGGCCAACGAGACGACCGGCTTTCCGCGCCAGATCGCCTCGATCACCGAACTGCCGCCATTCAGCGCAACCAGTTCGGAGGCCTCGATCAGCGCGGAGGTATGCACCAGTGAGCTGGGCTCGACATATCGGATGCCGCGGCGCTCGCAGTAGTTCCGGTAATGGCTGTCCGCCTTGTCGCCGAAGTTCCGTCCGACGCGCTGCGCCCAGATCGGATGTCCGCGCACCAAGAAGTCCTCGAAGGGAATGCCGAGGACCGACTGGAGATAATCCATCGCCTCGAAATTATCGGCCCATTCGTTGCCCCAGTCGTCATGACCCCAAATCTCGTAGGTGCTCGATGGCAGCACCAGCACCTTCGGCGGGCGCCCGATCTGACTTTTCAGATCTGCGTATTCGGTGTCGCCGCGCTTCTGGAAGTCACGCCACTCATTGCTTCCGATCCGGTGGACGCGGGAATTGATGATCGTCTCGGCGCGGAGCCTGTCCTCCTCGGTCAGCACCATCGCCCCGACCGCCTGGCACGCCGTGTGGATGTGAGCCAGACCGAGACAATTTTCGCCCGGCAGCATCATGACGCCGTCGCCGAACCACGTCCGTTCGTACGACATGAAATCGACGCCGCAAGCGACCGCTGCATCGACCACGCCCTTGAGCAGGTCGATCCGGCCGTTGAACACGAGGACGAGATCCAAGTTGCATTCCTCGATCCAGCGGACGGCGGAGTGATATCCGGCACGGTAGGCGTACAAGAGCCCATCGCCACCGGCCTCCGTCCCGAGATCTCCTTGGACCTCGGCGCGGACAATCGCCGCCCGGTTGGAAATTATGGCCTGTTCCTCGCCGGCGACCGGGACGTTCTTCGTCGACCAATCGACCTTGAATGCCCGGTGAGACTTTTCGCGCCCGCGGCCGAGACGGCACTTCAGACAATGATCGATCGTTCCTAGGCCAAGTGTCTGGTACTGTTTGTCGTAGCAGCGGACGAATGAGCCGTCACACACCAGCTCACTTGTCCGGGCGCCGGCTTCACGGGCCAGCGACAACAGGTAGTCGCGTTGGAACGCATGAGGACGCCAAGGGTAGATCTGTGCGATCCCGACCGATTGATAGTTTTTCATCTTGGAGCTTGGGGAGTATGATCCGGCCCGCGACGAAGATGCCTGATAAAGCTTCCCGACGGAATCAGGCCGATCAGGCGCGCAAAATACGTGGCCGCGATGATCGCCGTGATCGCCATGATCGCGAGCAACATCACCGGCAGATTCAGGGGACTGATCATCACGCAAATCAGAAGGCCGGCGGCTGAGAAGCAGAACGCAACGCGTCCAAAGAGAAAGTTTCCGGCCAACATCCTCGTCTGGAAAAGCCCGGCAAGCAGTCCCAGGATGATGAAGCCGAGCGCCATCTCCAGGAAGCCGAAGTCGAATACCAGACTGGCCGCGGCGGGAACGAAATAGCCGTCATAGTCGGTGGCCACGATCTCGAACCCAAACCGCCCGAGAAACATGGCCTGCGGACCCTCAAAGGAGGTAAAGGCGCCAGGGTTGATGGTGGTGAAAACGCTTTCACCGACCCAAGCGACGTGAAAGGTATAGAGCAGCACAGACATGCCGTAGTTCAAGATCTCGTCGATGACCTGAAATCCGCTTGCGTAAGCGATGGTCGAGCATCGGCCAGTGATTTCGGTGGTCGGTTGCGCCAGGTGAAAGCACAACTGTGAAACATAAGTGGCCCCACTGGACACCCCGAAAGCACTCGCCCGGAGAGCAAACACGGTGCCGAACACTCCCGCTACGGCAACGAGGCAGGCAACCAGGCTGGTCGTGCTCAAGAAGCGCGGCAGGCGCCGCATGCCGAGCACGCCGCGTCCCAGCATCGCTGCCGCGGCGATTGCGACCGCGATTAGCAGCACCGTCCGCCCACCCGTGACGTAGGTCAGTCCAAGCACGCCGACGAGGACAAGTGCCAGGACCGCGAACCGACCGCGATCCCACCGCTCCCAGTCAAAAATGAGATTAATCAGCGGCAGGTAGAACGCGGCCGAGAAGAGGTTGCCCAAAATGCTGATAACCCCGCCGCGTTCTCCAGCGCTATTGAACTGCGCCCGCGCGCCGGCCATGCCCAGATTGGCATAATCGATCCCGCGCAGCGACGTGCGGTCGTAGAACATCGCGACCAAGCCAAGCAGTGCTATGACACAGACGACAATATTGAACGTCGTCGTCGTGCACATAGGCCGAATAGTTGGCGATCTTGATAAGGAAGTGCCGACCGCATATCCGCCGAGGGCAATATAACTGGCCCCCACGAGCAGCAAGACAAAACCAAACGCCCAATAGCTGAACAGAAGAGCCGTAAAAAGCGCGGCGATCACAGAAAATATGACCGTGAATCGCACAACGGACATCATCGGCGACAAGTGAGATACCGCTCGAACATTCCGTCGCGATTTCATCTGCTGGATCACGTGATCTGACGCTCGTTCACCAGCCCACGGAAATAATCAATCGTATGCCCTAGGCCAGCCTCAAGGCCGATCTTGGGCTCCCAACCGAGCAGCGTTCTCGCCTTGGTGATGTCAGGCCTCCGCTGCATCGGATCGTCCACCGGGAGGTCCTTGAAAACAAGCTTGGCGTCGGAACCGACCATTTCGACAACCTTCTCCGCAAGCTGCCGGATGGTGAATTCGACTGGATTGCCCACATTGATCGGTCCGGTAATTTCGTCAGCCGACTCCATCAAACTGATCATGCCGCCGACCAGGTCATCGACGTAGCAAAACGAGCGTGTCTGACTCCCATCCCCATAGATGGTGATCGGTTCTCCGGTCAGCGCCTGCATGATGAAGTTCGAAACGACACGGCCATCTTCCGGGTGCATCCGCGGGCCGTACGTATTGAAAATGCGCATCACCTTGATACGCACGCCATTCTGCCGGTGATAATCGAAGAATAGCGTCTCTGCACAACGCTTTCCTTCGTCATAGCAAGATCGCGGACCGATCGGGTTCACATTGCCCCAATAGGCCTCCGTCTGCGGGTGTTGGTCCGGATCTCCGTACACCTCCGACGTCGATGCCTGAAGGATTTTGGCCCCGGTGCGTTTTGCGAGACCCAGCATGTTGATCGCGCCGTGCACACTTGTCTTGGTCGTCTGGACGGGGTCATGCTGATAGTGAACCGGCGACGCAGGACAGGCTAGATTGTAGATCTCGTCGACCTCCACAAACAGTGGGAAAGTCACGTCGTGGCGCATCATTTCGAAGCGAGGCTCGCCAAGAAGATGCGCGATGTTCGCCCGCCTCCCGGTGAAATAGTTGTCGACGCCCAGTACGTCATGTCCCTTGGCAATCAACCGTTCGCAAAGATGGCTTCCGAGAAAGCCGGCAGCACCTGTGACCAGGATCCGCTTCAAATCGTGGCGAGTCGTCATGTGTAAGTCCAATTCCTGTCACTGATCCGGGACTAAAGTTCGCGTCTCAGCCCGCGCATATAGGCTGATGTGCACAGATACAAAAACCAGTGCACGGGGCGCAGTAGGACGAAGCTTCCTGCTTTCCCTCGCCTCGCATAGTCTTCGCCGATAACCTTAAGTGCTTTTCCGACCATCATAGTCTTGCGCGCCGAAATCGAGGTCCGCACCTTTCGGTAGTGAACCACCGGCGCTCCGACGCGAAGTATGCGCCCTCCCGCCGCGGTAATGCGCAGCCACATGTCGAAGTCTTCCACCGCAATGTGTGATCGCGCTGGATTGAACGGGCCGACAGCAACCAGAATAGAACGGCGTGCTAGGACGCTCGAAAGGGAGACCCAGTTTTTCAAGAGAAGCTGGCCGTGGGAGATCACTTGCAAAGGCACAGGCCCTGTCGGCCGTTCGAAAGGCTCAGGCGCTTCCCCGTCGATGAAATCACGCGCGCCCCCCGAAACGACGTCGGCTCCGGTATCCATCATCACGCCCAACTGCACTTCCAGCTTGTGCGGAGTCCAAAGGTCATCGGCATCGCAGAAAGCGATATAGTCGGCGCTTGAGAGGGCAATACCGAGGTTGCGGGGCCCCGCCGGACCGCCAAAATTGCTCTCGGACCGATGATATTGAAAACGCTGGTCGCGCGCGCAAAAGCGCTGAATGATCTCCGCAGAGCCGTCCGTGGAACAATCATCCACGACATGCACGTCGAAGTCGCCGACCGTCTGCGCGGCGATCGACGCCAATGTCTCAGAAACGTATTTTTCGGCATTGTAGACCGGTACGATGACGGAAACCTGCGGCATGGATTTATCCGTTAGAGACTGACGAACTGGGTTTGGCTGAGTCCACCCATCGGGGTTCACGAGATATGAGGCTCGATGGAAAATCATGGTGGCGGGAACCACTAGCTCCAAGCCTGACGACACTCGCGGCCAGCGGACGGGCGCGGCCGCAATCCCAGAAACGGCGATCGGACCTGGCGTCTGTATCTCGTCGCGCTCGGCCTTGGTTCAAGTCAGCCGGGGTGGTTCTGGCGACACCCGTCATAGGTCCCTCGATAGTCGATCACATCAATCCCCAGAGACCCGGGCAGGCTCGTCTAAACTTGGGCTTTTGGGCGAGGCAAGCCGTCTGACAGACTCGGAAAGACTTGGCAAATAGATACAACATTCAGCCGGTAAGCAGCATCCGCCCGGCCAGCGGAGGGTGATCGACGATCGATGAGGCCGCATGGGCCGAAGCCGCAGTCTGGTCAAAAAGAGTCAGGCTCCTTAGCTTTCTGATATGTGAATTGCGTGAAGGTCTGGAGAGACGAACAATACCAAGACCATTACCCAAGAGATTTGGGCGGGCCAGTTCCCGCAGCCTCTCCGATTGGGCACCGGGAAACAGATCGCGGCCGACGTCTTGTCATTCAGCTCTTCTGATCCGATGAAACGCACAACCTAGGTTGACCGCTCGCTTCCTGTGCTCGACAAGGCTTTCCGAAGCCTTGGGGCGGCACGGTTCGGGCCGTCTGTCCAGTCGTGTCGGACCAAGTGATTTGTCGAAATTTCGAGGTATTTTCACCCGTGACGCGCGCCCTTTTACTACTCTCGGCCCTTGCGGCACTTCTGACCTCCGGTTGCGGAGGCTCGCGCATGAACATCGACAATATGACGGCGGCGCGGCCGGTCGATCTCCAGGCTGTCGAGAACGTCATCTCCCCTTCGACCGAGTATCGCATCGGCGTGGGTGACAAGCTCGACGTCCGGGTGTTCCAGGTCGCTGACTTGTCCTTTGCGGAGCTGGTTGTCGATACGTCGGGCAACATCAACCTGCCGCTGATCGGCGCTGTCCGCGGCGCGGGCCGCACCGTTGGCGAAATGGCGACCGACATTGCCGGGCGGCTGGCGGCGCAGTATCTGCGCGATCCCCAAGTGACGGTCACCGTTAAGGAGGCCGCCAGTCAGAAGATCACGGTTGATGGAGCTGTTACCAAGCCGGGCGTGTATGAGATGCGTGGCTCGACGTCCCTCCTTCAGGCCGTGGCGATGGCGGAAGGCCCCACCCGCGTCGCCGACCTGACCAAGGTGGCTGTATTCAGGAGCATCGACGGAAGGCGCTCCGTAGCCCTGTTCGACCTGAGCGCCATTCGCCAGGGAAGGGCGTCTGATCCACAGGTTCTCGGCGACGACGTGATCGTGGTGGATACCTCTCGGCTCAGTTCCGCCCTGCGGGAGGTCGTCGGGGCCCTTCCGGCGCTCTCAGCTTTCGCGTACTTCTGACGCCTGACACTGACTCGTCGCATGCACTGGACGCCTCTTCATCGGGATCGCTTCGGGCTTGGTCGAGTGGGCCCGCTCCCGGCGAATTTGTGTGCGCAATCACAGGCTATGCGATATCAGCCCGATGGAATTCATGCGGTCGTAGCCGCAACACTGTGACGGACTTAAAGAATGCTGGGCGACAATCAATTCGCTGACACACGCGGTCGGCGTTCTCAAAGCCGGGCAGGCGACCCCCACGATCCGTTCGTCGGCGAGGAGCAGGGCTGGGCGGAGCAAGGCGACGACCGCCGGGAGGTCGACCTGGCCTCCTACTGGCGGCTCGCGCTCAAATACCGCTTGATGATCATTGGCTGCTTCCTTGGCGCGCTCGTTGTCGGTGCCACGATTACGCTCCTGATGACCCCGATCTACACCGGCGAGGCGACCCTGCAGATCGACCGTGAAGCCGCACGCGTCATCGACTCCGAGGATGTCACCCCGAGCGAAAACATGATGCAGGGCGAGGAGTTCTTCCAGACCCAGTATGGCCTGCTTCGCAGTCGTTCTCTGGCCGAGCGCGTCATCGAAAGCCTGGGTCTGGCGAGTTCCAACCAAGCCCTTGAAGCGATCGGCGTCGAGGCCCCCGAGGCCGGCGGAACCGCCGCCGCACAGGCCGCGCGGCGGCGAGCGGCGGCGCTCAAGGCTATCCAGGACAACCTCAGCGTATCGCCCGTCCGCGGCTCGCGCCTGGTCTCCGTCGGCTACGACAATCCGAACCCCGTCGTGGCGGCCCGCATAGCCAACGGGTTTGCCGAGAATTTCATCCAGTCCAACCTCGATCGAAAGTTCGAAAGTTCGGCCTACGCCCGCCAGTTTCTCGAGGAGCGGCTCGCACAAACCAAGGAGCGTCTGGAATCTGCCGAACGCCAACTGGTGGCCTATGCTGCTAACCAGCAGATCATCAACGTCGGTGAGCCCAGCGAAGGCTCCTCTTCAGGTAGCGCAACCGAATCCCTGACGTCCAACAACCTGGTCGCCCTCAACAGTGCCCTCGCCCGTACCCGGGCCGAACGTGTGGCCGCCGAGGAACGCTGGCGGTCGGCCAGCACGTCTGAGCTTATGACGCTGCCGGAAGTGCTCCAAAATCTAACTATCCAGCGGCTGACAGAACAGCGGGCGCTACTTGACGCAGAATATGAGCAGAAGCTCAGCATCTACCAGCCGGACTATCCGGAAATGGTGCAGCTCAAGGCCCGGATCGACGAAGCCGATGGGCAGATCCGCACCATCGCCGGCAACATCCGCAGTTCCATCCGCAGCCAGTATGAGATCGCAGCCAACCAGGAGCGGTCGCTTCAGGCCCAGGTGACTGGCCTTACAGGTGATGTGCTCGACCTGCGGGATCGGTCTATTCAGTACAACATTCTGCAGCGCGAGTTAGACACCACCCGCACGCTCTATGAGGGCCTGCTTCAGCGCTACAAGGAGGTTGGCGTCACCGGTAGCGTGACCACGAACAACATTTCGATTGTCGACGTCGCTACCCCGCCACTTAAACCATCCAAGCCGAACATGTTGCTGAACATGGCGCTTGCAGCCATCTTGGGTCTGGGCTTTGGCGTCTTGGCGGCCTTCGTCCTCGAAGCCCTTGACGAGACCCTGGCGACACCGGACGACGTCGAAAGGAAACTGGGCGTCCCGGTCTTGGGAGTTATCCCCCTCCTCGACAAGGGAGGGAGCCCCGCCGATGCGCTCGGCGATATACGATCCGGGTTCTCAGAGGCCTACTATTCTCTCCGAACGGCGCTGCAGTTCTCGACTCCGGACGGCGCTCCCAGCAGTCTCGTTGTATCCAGCGCCCGGCCGGCCGAAGGCAAGTCGACGACCGCATATGCCGTGGCTGTCAATCTGGCACGCGTCGGCAAGCGTGTCCTTCTGGTCGACGGCGATCTGCGCAACCCTTCGATGCACCGTGTGATCGGCGTTGAGAACGAGCGCGGCATGAGCAATATTCTCTCCGGTTCGGCGGATCTTACATCGGCGGTCCAGCCAACAAAGCATGAGAATTTGTTCTTCATCCCCTGTGGCCCTCTGCCGCCCAACCCGGCGGAGCTCTGGGGCGGAGAACGTCTGCGCCAGTTCCTCATCGAAACCCGCAACAACTTCGACCACGTTGTCATCGATGGCCCGCCGGTACTCGGGTTCGCGGATGCGCCGATGTTGGCCGCCGCTGTCAACGGCGTCCTGTTCGTTCTGGAATCCCGTGGCACACGTCGGGGTCAAGCGCGGGGCGCTCTCCGGCGCCTCCAGGTGGGCCGCGCGCACCTGCTCGGTGCAGTGCTGACAAAATTCAGCGCCAAGGCGACGTCTTACGGCGGTTATGACTACGCCTACGACTATCATTATGGGAGCGAACCTGGCGAGAAGGCTGGCAAAAAGGGCAAGCGCACTTGAGCAAGGGGGCGGAAAACCCGGGCACCTCGCGTCGGCGGGTCAGCGTCAGGGATATCGCCTCCTATGGTTTGATCGCCGGCGCGGTTTTGCTGGGCTGGCAGATGGCCCTCCAACCTCTGACGCAGCGGGCACCAGTCGAGACTGCGATCCGCCTCGCTCCAAGTTCACCTCTAGTTTTGCGCAGGGCTGCCGAGTCTGAACTGGCCGCCGGGCGCATCGACAACGCCGCCGCGCTCGGTCGGGACGCCCTGAGCCGCTCGCCATTCGACGTTCGGGCACTTCGGGTCATCGGTCTGACGGAGGCCCGGGCTGGCCGTGCCGGTCCGGCTGATGAGCTGCTGACATTGGCTGGAAACTGGAGTCTGCGCGACGACCCCGCTCACGCATGGTTGGTGGAGCACAGATTGCGGCGCGGCGACTACGCCTCCGCCTTCGCACATGCTGACACCCTTGTAAGACGGCGAGAGGATATTCGCCCCCAAGTCTTCGAACTGTTTACCGTCGCGGGAACGGAAGACCCCCAGCGAGCCCTTCCGGTGATCGCAAACCTGCTGGTGGCTCGACCGCCTTGGCGTGCGGCCTATCTGAACAGCCTCAATCGGACTCCACAGGATCTTCAGCTTGCTGCAAATCTCGCGATTCTGCTGGAAACGGGCCGCTCCCCGGTTTCCAACGAGGAACTCAGCCAGATTTATCGGAATCTGGCCGCCGGGAACCAATTTCCCGCACTCGGCGCGATCCGGGGACGGATAGGACGCCCGCCTGCCTCGGCGTCGGTAACCAATGGCGGGTTCGATGATTCCGAGGCGCCGGAGCCATTCCAATGGCGGGTGTTCCCGAAGGCTGGCATTGTCGCGGAGATCGTCGCCGACGATCTTCGTCCGTCCAACCCCGCGTTGCGGGTTGAGTATGACGGCTACGCTACCGGAACGATTGCGGAGCAACTGACCTCGCTACCGCCGGGTTTATATCGATTTGCCGCCGAGGTCAGAAGCGAGACCGGCAACCCGACTGCCCGGATGGCCTGGACGCTTTCGTGCGCCTCCGGCGGGGTGGTGCTGGCCGATGTGCCAGCCGGACATTCCCGTGCGACAGCGAACGCCTGGGCGACCTTGTCGGGACGATTTGAAATCCCGGACACCTGTTCCGCGCAATGGCTGCGACTGGAAACCCGCGCCGACGATCGTCGCTCTCCGACCGTTGTCTGGTTTGACCGGATAACTATTTCCCCCGTGGGCTGATGGTCAGAACGTGGTTGCCCACAGACCTTGATCCCAACCCGGAACGCGTATTGCTTTTAAAACCTCCACCCCCTATAATTGTCCTCGATAACTCGCGGGCCAGCCCGCCGCACAGAACTGATCTAGGAGACCAAAGCATGCGTAAGACAATTGCTGCCGTAACTGCGGGCATGCTGCTCGTCGCTGGACAGGCTGCCGCCGCCAACAACTCCGCCGGGATCCGCGTTGGTGACCGTGTGGGTGCCAGCTCCGAGGCAAGCTCCGAGTTCGCTGGTGTGCCGGTCTTCGTTCTCCTGATCGGTGCCGCCGTGCTGGTCACGACCATCGTAGTGGCGACCGACGACGCCTCGGAAAGCGACTAAGACTGGTTGCGGTCACGCCTAACTTCGTCAAACAACTGACATAGCGCGTGCCTAAGAATATTTGGAAAGGCCAGTGGGACATCGTCGCGGTAGCTGCGATGGTCTTGCTGGCCTTTTCTTTTGCCTTCGGCGGTGCCAGCCAAGGCCATGCCCTCCGACTGGCGCTTGTTGAGCTGGCGTCATTGCCGCTTCTGGTGCTCGCGACAGCACGAGTAATCGACACCGGCCTTTGGCGTGAGCATCGCTTCGTGCTCGGCTTGTTGGCGGTGGTCGTAGCCATCCCATTGATACAGGCGATTCCGCTCCCTCCGGCGGTATGGGCCGGCCTGCCCGGTCGGGACCAGATGGTCCTCGCCTTGGAACTCACCGGGACACAACCAGGCTGGGTACCGCTGAGTATCGCTCCCGATCGGACATGGGGGTCAGCCTTGGCCCTTGCACCGCCGGCAGCAGCCCTCCTCGCCGTGTTGACCATGTCGCCGATTCAGAGAGAGCGGGTGGTCCAGTTCTGCATCGCTGCAACAATAGCCGGCATTTTGCTCGGTGCCGCCCAACTGGCCAGTGGCGGAGAACGTTTCTACCTTTGGGACTGGACTGAGGCGGGCCGGGTCAGGGGCTTTTTCGCCAATCGCAATCACTTGGCGTCCTTCCTTCTGGTCGCCCTGCCCTTCGCGCTGATTTCCGCCGCGGCGACACTCAGGCGGCGGGATCGACGGACCGCCACCCTTTGGTTCGGGGCTCTGTTTGCAGGGCTGGTTGTCGTTGCCCTGGCCGCGATCCGGTCGCGGGCGGGAATCACCATGTTCGCGCCCGTCTTGTTGATCAGCCTGCTGGCGGCCTGGATTGCCGCGGGACGCGGTCGGCCGGGTCCGGGGCTCCTGGTGCTGGTCGGTTCGATCGGTGCGGCGTTGACGGTCGTCGCAGTTCTAGCGCTCCCGCCCATCCTGGCGCGATTTGACACCGAAGGGGCACCTGAGGTTCGCTTCGAACGTTGGCCCCTCATCGCGGAGACGGCTCAGACCTACCTTCCGCTCGGATCCGGTGTGGGAAGTTTCGACGCCGTCTATCGCTCGGTTGAGCCGTTGGAGGAACTCGACAGCACCTTCTTCAACCAGGCCCACAATGACTACCTCGAAACTTGGCTGGAAGCCGGTTGGCTCGGGATCGGCCTGATCCTGGCATTCCTGATCTGGTACGCTCGACGATGCTGGACTGCGTGGAAAGCGCCGCCTTCTGGAGACTGGGATCTGCAGCGCGCCGCCAGCATCGGTATCGGCGTCTTGCTACTGCATTCAATCGTGGACTACCCGCTTCGGACGGCCACGCTGGCTGTCGTCTTCGCCCTGTGCTGCGCCCTGCTGGAGGGCGCGGGGCGACCGGAGCCAAAACCGGAGTGACCTGGGCCTAACGGTCGCTTGGGGTTCAATGCCGTCACCGCATGGCGGGATGGCGCGACGAGGCGGCGGCGGTCTACCCAGCCCTCTAAGCCCAAGGGGAGAACGTCACCCGAAAGGGTCTAGTGCGCCGCCGCCGGCCGTAAGACGCGACCTTCGGATCACGACGGCGTCCGCTTCGAGGTCTTCTCCCGCCAACGACGCCCCGACACGGCGTCCGGCGGTGCCGATCGCCTGAATGATGGATCTTTCCGGGCCTTCCAGGCGCAGAGCCGTCAACAGGCCCGACTCATAGGCCTTGGTGTCGATCCCGATGCGGCGGTGATCGGCGTGAACCGTCGCCGTCGGCGTATGGCCGTGCACGATCACCCGCTCGAACTCCACCGCACTGTCCAGAAAGGAGCGGCGGATCCAGAGCAGGTCTTCCCAGGACTGCCGATCGAGCGCCACGCCCGGGCGGGCGCCAGCGTGGGTGAAGAAATAGTCCCCCACAGTCACACTCAGCTCCAGTGTCTCGAGAAAGGTCTGTTCGCACGTCGTCAGCTTGTGTCGCAAGTCCGCGGATACCCGGGCCCAAGCCTCCGTGCGATGGGCGAGTTCCGGCGGCCGGAGCCCATAAGAGCGCAATGCGCTGTCGCCACCATACTCGCACCACTTCGCGCCCGCCGATGGGTCGTTGAGAAATCCCAGCATCGCTTGCTCGTGGTTGCCCTTGAGAAACCGCCACTCCACGCCCTTGGTGCCGGATAGGCTGGCGAGCAGCCGGAGCACACCCCGGGAGTCCTGACCCCGGTCAATATAATCGCCCAGAAAAACGACCATCTTTCGATCCGCCGCGCTGGCGTCGAGGTCTAAAGCAATCGCTTCCACCATGGGTCGAAGCAGGTCGATGCGGCCATGAATGTCGCCCACGGCCCAGACCACGGTTCCCTTCGGAACAGTGGGCACCAACGGCGCGATCGCCTTCGAGCGAGTTCGGAAAAGCATTGAGAGCATTACTCTCTGTACAACAAACGGAGCGCTTATCCCTAGGTGTCCCTTGGGCGGGGAAACGGGGCGGCACCCTATAGAAGCCCGGCGGTGTCTCAAAAAGGGCCGTTGAGGTTGCCCAACCCGGACTTGTGCCGGGACACTCACCTGCGGGGCCGAAAGAACCCGGCGCGGATCCAAACGCCCCCGCTGTCGCACAGTGGTGCCAAGCTCAATGCGTTCCAGGTTGCGTAAACATTACCAGAATGTAAGAAAATGTCGCCGCTGGGAGGAGCGTCACGGATGATTGACCGCAGTGATTCAGCCATCGGCGCCGACCGGACTCCCGGCCGACCGCGATCTGCCGGCCTCTACGGGGAACTCCCGCCAATGCCGTCGCACCTTCCAGTCGAGAGCCCGGCGGCCGGCGCGCCTCGCAAACCACGCCGCAGATCCCGTCAGGCTGACTGACCGCGTCAGGCCGCCGGCTGCGCGGGCGTGCCGATCATCGCCGCCGGCAGAACGGCGGCGGTCTCCCGAAGCTGCCGATAGGCCGCAACGATGTGGTAAAGTGAGCTCGCTGGCGCGGGTTCGGCGGCGAAATGGCCGCCGACACCCAGTTTGTCGTGCCACAGGCCCTGTGGCTTGAGATACAGGGTCAGAGCACGCAGCGCGGCGACGGCGCTTTCGATCAGCCGGTTTTGCTCGTCGCCCTTCGCTTCCTCCGCGAGGATTAGCGCGGCTTTCAACCACTCGGTCTGCGGCCACAGCCGGGCGCGCAACGATGCCGGCCGGAGGTGATCGCCGAGTTCGTCGACCGCCACTCCACGCGCCGGATCGAGGCCGCGCTCGCCCGAGGCGAACAGTCGCTTCGCCGTCTCCACCGCCCATCGATCCTCACGCAGCCGGCCCCATCGGCTCAGCAACCAAGCCCATTCGAACTGATGCCCCGGTTCGACCAGCCGTCCGGCCTCGCCCCCGTCGGGCCGCCAATCGGGCCCGAAGAACTCTCGGAGGAACCCAGCCTCATCAATGAAAAACGCCCTCGCCAGACCCACGGCTGTATCGGCGATCACTGTCCAGGCCCCGTCAGGCTCGAGCGCTTCCCATGCCAGCGCGGCCTCAAGCAGATGCATGTGCGCATTGGCTTGGAACGGGGGCCCGGCCAGTTCGCGCCAGCCGCCCTGGGGCAGGGCGAGGGCGTCAAGCGACGCCCGGACCCGCGCGGCCGTTCGTCGGCATCCATCGGGATCGATCCCGGCGGCGGTGGCCGTCGCGGTCGCCAGCAGGACGAAAGCCTGATCGTAGAGTGACGGAGTTTCGTCGAGGGCCGCGCCGGAGCCACTCACCCGTGTTCGGTAAAGCCCGTCCGGCCTGAGGTTGGTCGCCTCGAAGCGCGCCAGTCCGCGCTGGACGATCGATGCATAACCATCGCCCCAGCCCCATTCGGACGCAAGGCTGAAGACATAGGCTTGGCGAGCCTGAACGCGGGCGCGTCGGAAATCGCCGACGGGGGCCCCTTCATCATCCAGCGCCTCAAAGAATCCGCCGTCGGCGCTGACGCCAAGCGTTGCCCAAAGCGGCAAGGCGCCGAGCTTCAGCCAACGGGTGAACTGATGCGACAGCCGGTTCAGCGTGACCGCCTCCACATCGACCCGGCCCACTCCGCCAAGCTTGCGCCAACCCAGCTCCTCGACCAGCGCCTTCACGTCCTGCGCCCTGCTCAGGTCGCACACCAGAACCGCATCCGGCTCGGCGATGATTGCAAGGTTCGACACCCCGGCCGTAGCAACCACCATTCCCGGCGCGGCGCGGACGAGGCAGCCGTCACTTGCATGGCCGACCCATTCGCCCCGCGCCCCGAGCCCGGTTGCGGCCACGGCGTCCCAAGCGCCAAGATCGGACCATTCGAATGCGGCGGGCAGGACCCAGACCCTGTCGCTCTTCTCCATGACCGCATAGTCGATGGAAATCTTCGGCGACGAGGCGAAGGCTGGGCCGAGCACCTGCGTGCCTGACCCACCCTCCGGCAGAGCGGCGCGGACGGCGGCGATCACATCCGGAGCGAAGGTCTCCAGGTCGGCCAGAAGAATCCGCACCGGTACGACGAAATTTCCGCTGTTCCAGAGGTAGCCTTCCGCGAGATAGCGCTGAGCGTCGACCCGATCCGGCTTTTCGACAAAGCGCCGGACCCGGGACAGTCCGGCGTTCTCCGGCAGGATATAGCCATAGGCCGAAGACGGCGTCGTCGGGACCAGGCCCAAGGTCACGATTCGCCCGCGCTCCGCAGAGACCACCGCCTCGATTGCCGCTTTCCTGAAAGCGGAGGGATTCGGAATGTAATGGTCCGAGGCCACGAACACCGCCGTCCCTTCCGGGTCGACCTGCTCGATCCAAAGCGCCGCCGCCGCCATGGCAGGTGCCGAGTCGCGACCCAGAGGCTCCAGGATCAGATCGCATTCGACGCCCAGCGCCGAAAGCTGGGTCTCGAGGAATCTGCGATGATCACGACCCGCGACGACGACGATCCGGCCGCCCTCCGCCAGCGGCGCGACCCGCCGAACAGTCTCCTGAAACAGGGACAGGTCGGAAACCAGGTCGATAAACTGCTTGGGCCGCGCAGGACGTGACGCAGGCCAGAGCCGGGTTCCCGCGCCGCCGCAGAGGATTACGGGAAAGATAGCCATATGTCGGGTCCCCTCACGAGATCTATCCGGCCCGCCTTCAGAGGGCAACCGGGGGGCGCTGATTCCGCTTGGGAGGCGCGGGGCGGCTCGGACAGGATGGTCCGAACCGCCCCTGAAATCGTGGCGGCTCCCTTAGCCCCAGACGTCGCTTCTGGTTGGGGAGGCAATGCCGGACCAGTCTTCGAACACGGTGAGGCCGTCGGCGGAGATGTAAGGGTTCTGCAAGTTCTGATCCCCCAGCGCATGCAGCAGACCTTGGGCGAACTCGATGTCCTTGACGAAGCCGGTCCCGTCGAAATCAACCTCAACAGGCGGCAGGACGGGCGGGCCCTCGAACTTGTCTGTCAGGACGAAGTCGTCGTCCGTGGCCGGCAGGACCTCGGGGGAATCCGGATCCCTCCCGGCGGCGAACAGATAGTCGTCCTCGGCGGCCAGCTCGCCAAACATGGAGAGGGTCGCCGCGATGTTGCCGTCTCGCGGAGCGAAGTCGGTCGCGAAAAACCGATCCCGCACGAGTGTCGGGAAGACGTCGGTTTCACCCGGCAGCGTTTCGGGTCTGGCGTCCTTGGCGAAGTCGTTGGGAGCGAAGGGAAGAACCTCCGGTCCAGAGTCCTTGCCCTCGTCAACCGAGGCGAACGGCAAGACCTGAGGTCCGTCGTCCTTGGCCATTTCGCCAGCCGGCGCGACAGGCAGGACCTCAGGCCCGTCGCCGGCCTTCTCGCCGTTCATCGCGGGCAAGACCTGCGCATCAGCCCGCGCGAGCGGCGGCATGGCGGAGGGCGCGCCGGCGGCGTCAGTGACCATGTCGGCGAACTGCAGCCGTTCCACGTTGGTCAAGCTATCGGTTCCTTCCGGTCCGGAAACTGTGGTCACGCCGCCTGACACTGTGATGGTGTAGGCCGAGCGGTTGCCCGAATAGACGGCCGTGTCCGTCCCGTCGCCGCCGTCCAGCGTGTCGTTGCCGGCCCCGCCGATCAGAGTGTCGTTGCCGATGCCTCCGCGCAGCCAATCGTCGCCCTCATTGCCGGCCAGCCCGTCATTGCCGGCGCCGCCATCAAGCACGTCGTTCCCTCGGAGCCCGAACAGGGACTCATTGCCGGCACCACCGTAGATCCAGTTCGACAGGTCATTGCCCATCCCGACGTATGTGCCCCCTCCAAGCAGATACACGGCCTCCACATTGGAGCCGAGCTGCCAGGATCCTGTCGAATAGACAATATCGAGCCCCTCGTTCTCATACTCCACGACGGTGTCGCCGGCGGTGACATGGTAGACATCGTCGCCCGCCCCGCCTTCCAACCGGTCGGAACCATCGCCCCCGTTCAGCGTGTCGCTTCCGGCACCGCCGTATATGACATCATCACCCCCAAGCCCGTTGATTACGTCATTGCCTCCAAGGCCGTCGATGACATCAGCGCCCACGGTGCCGTTCAGCGTGTCGGCCCCGGCGGTGCCGGTGGTGACCAGGACGCCGGCGATGTTGTACAGGCCGTCTGCGAATTGAAGTAGTTCCACAGTCGTGAGCGTGTCGGCGCCCTCGGGGCCCGAGATCGTCGTCACGCCGCCCGAAACCGAGATAGTGTAGGCGGAGCGGTTACCCGAATAGACGGCCGTATCCGTACCGTCGCCGCCGGCCAGTGTGTCGTTGCCGGCCCCGCCGATCAGAGTGTCGTTGCCGACGCCTCCGCGCAGCCAGTCGGCGCCCTCATTGCCGGCCAGCCCGTCGTTGCCGGCGCCGCCGTCGAGGACATCGTTTCCGCCCAGGCCGAACAGCGACTCGCTACCAGCACCGCCATAGATCCAGTTTGAAAGGTCGTTCCCCGTCCCGACGAAGTTGCCTGTCCCAACCAGATAGACGGCCTCCAGGTTCGAGCCGAGCTGGTAGGATCCCGTCGAATAGACAATATCGAGTCCTTCGTTCTCAGCTTCCACGACGGTGTCGCCGGCGGTGACATTGTAGACATCGTCGCCCGCGCCACCGTTTAGCGTGTCGGAACCGTCTCCTCCCGTCAGCGTGTCGTTCCCTGCGCCGCCGTTAAGGACGTCATCGCCCCCTAGGCCGTTGAGGACATCGTTGCCATCGAGACCATTGATGATGTCCGCGTTCGCAGTGCCATTCAGCGTTTCGCCGCTGGCAGTGCCGTTAATGATCAGACTGCCGGCGATGTTGTACAGGCCGTCTGCGAATTGAAGTAGTTCCACAGTCGTGAGCGTGTCGGTGCCCTCGGGGCCCGAGATCGTCGTCACGCCGCCCGAAACCGAGATAGTGTAGGCGGAGCGGTTACCCGAATAGACGGCCGTATCCGTACCGTCGCCGCCGGCCAGTGTGTCGTTGCCGGCCCCGCCGATCAGAGTGTCGTTGCCGACGCCTCCGCGCAGCCAGTCGGCGCCCTCATTGCCGGCCAGCTCGTCATTGCCGGCACCGCCGTCGAGGACATCGTTTCCGCCCAGGCCGAACAGCGACTCGCTACCGGCGCCGCCATAGATCCAGTTTGAAAGGTCGTTCCCCGTCCCGACGAAGTTGCCTGTCCCAACCAGATAGACGGCCTCCAGGTTCGAGCCGAGCTGGTAGGATCCTGTCGAATAGACAATATCGAGTCCTTCGTTCTCAGCTTCCACGATGGTGTCGCCGGCGGTGACATTGTAGACATCGTCGCCCGCGCCACCGTTTAGCGTGTCGGAACCGTCTCCTCCCGTCAGCGTGTCGTTCCCCGCGCCGCCGTTAAGGACGTCATCACCTGCAAGTCCGTTGATGACATCGTTGCCGTCAAGACCATTGATGACGTCCGCGCCCGCAGTGCCATTCAAGGTGTCAGCCCCGGACGTCCCGTTGATCGGCCCTCCCGTCGTGATCGGCGCCCCGGCCGCATCATACAGCCCGTCCGCAAACTGCAGCCGCTCGACGTTGGACACCGTATCGGTTCCGTCCGGGCCGACCACCGTGCTCACGCCACCCGACACCGTGATCGTGTAGGCCGAGCGGTTGCCCGTAAAGACGGCCGTGTCCGACCCATCCCCGCCGTTGATTGTGTCATTACCACCGGCACCGTTCAGGGTGTCGTCGTCCGCACCGCCGTTCAGCGTATCCGCACCGGTACCGCCCGTCAGGAGGTCCGCTCCGGCATCGCCGTTCAGGGTCGAACCGAGCAGGACGATCGGGGTGACCGGCTGGCTCGGGCTCGACACATGCAGGGTGTAGGTCTGGTTGGCCGGGGGCGGGCCCGAGACGAAGGGGGCACTGCCGCTCACCCAACGCCCGACCTGGATGTAATAGGTGCCGGCGGTCGCGAAGGTGTGGCTCAGGGCAGAGTCCGTGCTCTCGCCGCCATCCGACGCACTGTCGTCATTGCTGGCCAGCTCGACGCCGGCACCATCGAACAAGCGCAGCGTGCTGTCGAAGGTGGCGTTGTCGATGTCGAAATTCACCGTCTCGCCCGCCGTCACGGTCACGCGATAGTATTCGACATTGCCGTGGGTCGTGGCCACGACCGTCGCGTGCGGAATGGTCGTGGAGTCGGCAATCGCCGCGTTCTCGGCGAGGTCGAAGGATCCGGTCAGGGAGACGGCCGTGCCGATGCTGCCGTTGGTCGTGTCGCTGCCCTTGATGATGTCGGGCGCACCGCCGGCCAGGCCAGGCACGCCGGCGTAGAGTTCATCCGCCCCGCCGCCGCCGGTGAGGGTGTCCACGCCGCCGCCGCCGCGCAGGATGTTGGCGGCTCCGTCGCCCGTCAGGGTGTCGGCGAAGGTCGTGCCGGTCACGTTCTCGACCTGGCTCAGGGTGTCGGCCCCCGCGCCGCCACTGGCGGTGCCGGCGGTCAGATTGACCGTTACCGCGGCACCCGCGCCGGAATAGTCGGCGGTGTCGATACCGGCGCCGCCGTTGAGCGCATCATTGCCCAGGGCACCGATCAGCATATCGTTGTCGTCGCCGCCATTCAGCGTGTCATTGCCCGAGCCGCCATTCAGCGTATCGCTGCCCGCCAGGCCGTTGATGACGTCGTTCCCGCCGAGCCCGCCGATGACGTCCGCCAGGGCGGTGCCGTTGATGGTCTCACTGGTGATGTCACCACCGACCACGATGCCGCCCGTCGGCGCCGCCGCGATGGTCTGGTCGGTGAACTGCAGGAATTCGACATTGGTGACGGTCACGTTCTGGCCGTTGCCGGTGATCGTACCGGTCTGACCGCTCCAGGTGACAGTGTAGGCGCTGCGCGCGCCGGAGAAGACGACCGTATCCGTGCCCAGCCCGCCGTCGACGACGTCCGTGCCGGTGTTCGGGGTGAAACGGTTGTTGGCCGAGTTGCCGCGGAAGGTGTCCGAACCGCTGCCGCCGATGGCGTTCTCGATCACCGCGCCCAGGGCGATGGAGACGTTGCCGACCAGGCCGCCGACGCTCGAGAAGCAGCCCTGGCGCAGGTCGATGATCTGGCCGTTGTTCAGATAGCCCGAGAAATCAAACGTGTCGGTCCCGCCGGCATCCCAGGCGCAGAAGACCAGCGCGCTGAGCTCATTGTTGGCGGTGTACCAGATCTGGCCAGAATTGGAGTTGAAGCCATAGACGGTATCGCCCGTGCGGGTCGTCATATTGGCGCCGTACAGGCGCTGGGCGGCCGAAATATCATCGAGCAGCGGCGCGGCCGAATAGCGCCGCACCCCGGCACCGTCTGTGCGGAAGTCAGCGCCGGTTTCCCGCTCGCTGAAATAGCTCATCACAGAATACTGGAGGGAGTCCTCGTAGTAGATGGCGCTGCCCGAATAGGTGATCACGCCCCCGGAGCTGGCGTTGTAGGCCGCGGGGTGGCTCAGGCCGATGGCGTGGCCGAGCTCATGCAGCAGGGTCAGCTGACCATAACCTTGCTGGACAGGCAGGGCGTTGTAGGACAGCGAACTGTTGATCCAGACGTCGCCCTGGACTTGGCTGAAGCCGGTCCCGCCCGGCGTGCCGCCCGGCAGATAGGCGAAGGCCGCCGCGCCGTCCTGACCGCTGGCATAGTTGCCCAGCAGGATCGTGGCGTTGTTCGAAAATTCGATGCCGGCGTCCTGGACGCGCTGGAAGGTGATGTTGGCGACATCCGACCAGGCGGAGAGCGCCAGGACCGTCGCCGCGATCTGGGTGGCGTTGAACTGCGAGAACCCGGCCGTATCGGTCGGCATGGTCGTGACCGAATCGCGGAAGGCATAGGTCACCACCGCAGCCGTCCCCAAGGCCGACGACCAGCTCTGGTTCGTACGGGTGATCTGCGCGCCGGCGTCCGTTGAGCTCAGCGAAGGCTTGCCATTGGGGCCGAACACGCCCCGGTCATCGGCGTTCAGGCCGAAGGTCGGGCCGCCGCCGCCGTCGATGCCGGACGTGGGACCATGGAAGCGGGCGCAGCAGGCGCAGACCTGGTAGCTGGCGATAGCCCCGAACGAGCCATTATCGACCGGCTCTGCCGGCTCTACGGCCTCGCCGACGCCGATGAACCGCTGGGTCTCGCCGGTAAACCCTTCAAACGCATCAAGAAGGCTGATCGAGGTTCCGCTGGAGCGGGTGCTGTTCATACCGAAAAACATGGGGCCACCGTCGTGGAGAGGATATTTGATGCCAACACCCTAGCGCGGCAGGCCGAAACGACAAGCGCAACGCAATCATGATGTAATGAATTCCCGGGGATACCTCTCAGGGTTGTCAGCCGATTCACGCTGTCTTCTCCTGGCTGTCGGGCCACCTCGCCCTGCGCTCCACTGTGATACGTGACGGGGCAGCCGGGGGACGCAGGTTGCGCCCTTCAAGGCTTGGCACGCCCCGGACCCCGACGCATGGTGTCGGGATGTTGAACCGCCGCTCCCCCGCCTCCCTTGCGGCCCTTCTCGCCCTCGCCGCGACCACCCTGTCCGGTTGCGGGTCGAGCCCGTCCGTCCCGGAGGACGGCCTGGCGATCGCGGCTCCGGCGGAGCAGCGTCTGATCGCCCTGACGGACCTGGACCAGCGGGTCGCGACGGTTGGCCATCGCCTCTCGACGGCCAATGCCGAGCTCTGCCCGGCGGTGCGCAACTCGGCCGGATGGCTGGTCCATGCGGCGAGCCAGTACAGTTCGGAACTCCGCCCCCTGGCTGAAGCCCGGTTCGGACTGGACGGCGACCTGCCGGGCCTCCTGGCCGTGCCGGAAGGATCGGCCGCGGACCTCGCCGGGCTGCGGCGCGACGACCTTCTTCTCAGCGTCAACGGCGAGGCCATGGCCAGAGGGGTTGACCGGCGCGCGGCCGCCTTCGAAGGCGTCGAGGCTAATATCCGCAAACTCGACCTCGCCCTGGCCCGCGGCCCGGTCGAGGTCGTTTTCCGCCGCGGCGGCACAGACCGGACCGCGACGATCACGCCGCAACGGGCCTGCGGCTATGACATCCAGCTCGATCCGTCGGACGAGCTCAACGCCCGGGCGGACGGCAAACGCCTGTTTATCACCACAGCCATGGCGGGTTTCACCGCGACCGATGACGAGCTTGCCGTCGTGCTCGGCCACGAACTCGCCCACCACGTCCTCGGACACCGGGACTGGCACGAGGCCGAGACGCGGGGCCGTGAGACCCAGACCGTGCCGGCCCTCTCCGCGACGGCCGGCGGGGCGGAGCGGCAGGCCGACCGCGTCGGCCTCTTCCTCGCCGCCCGTGCGGGCTTCGACAGCGCCATCGCCCCCGCCTTCTGGCGCCGGTTCGGGGCGTACAACTGGCGCGTCCGCTATCCCCAGTGGAACCACCCCTCCGCCGAGGCGCGCGCCCGCGCCCTCGAGGACGTGCAGGCGGAAATCAGCGCCCGCCGGGCGTCGGGCCAGCCTCTGGTTCCGTAATCGCCGCCGCCGGATTGAGCGCCGCTGTCGCCTCGAGGAACGTCCCCGGCTTCATCGACGGCTCGGCGGCCGTCTGCAGTCCGGCCACGCGGGCCAGATCGGCGATGAAGGTGATGCAGTTGCGCCGCTGGAGGTCATAGACCCAGCCCTCCGGCGTATTCCACCAGTCCGCGCGCGCCCGCACAGCGCGATAGGCGGCGTCGCTCACCGTCAGCCTCAGATAGGGTTTGCCCTCGCCGACATAGCGGGGGTTGGGCAGCTCAACCACGCCGTCGCCGCGCGCGAACAGCAGATGCGGCCCCGGATTACGGGCGGTGAACCCGGCCGCCCAGTCCACGGTGTCGCCCGTATCCTCCAGCGTGCCCGAGGCCTGCACGAAGGCGTGGGGGAACAGAAGATTGCCGTCCCGCACCCGCGCGCCGGGATGGGCATAGAAGGTCAGGGTCACCTCGGCCCAGGCCGACCCCGCGACCAGCGCCAGCAGCAGGCCCAGCAGTCCGGCTCGCCTCATCGTTCCGATCATCCTTCGGGCTCCGTCTTCCGCCTACCCTATCGCCCGGTGGCCGGGCGTTGCAAAGTCACGACGCATCGCCCGACGTCGTATCGAATCAGAAGGCCGCGCGTGACCGACAAGGTTCCAGACCCTTTGAGCGTTTCCTCCACCGACTGGTGGCGCGGCGCCGTCATCTATCAGGTCTATCCGCGCAGTTTCGCCGATGCCAACGGCGACGGCATCGGCGACCTCGCGGGGATCACCGACCACCTCGACCACATCGCCGCGCTCGGCGTCGACGCCGTCTGGCTCAGCCCCTTCTTCACCTCGCCGATGAAGGATTTCGGCTATGACGTCGCCGATTATTGCGACGTCGATCCGGTGTTCGGAGACCTGGCCGATTTCGACCGCCTGATCGCCCGCGCCCACGCCCTCGGCCTGAAGATCATCACCGACCTGGTCCTCGCCCACACGTCGGACCAGCACGTCTGGTTCACGGAGAGCCGCCAGTCGCGCACAGCCGACAGGGCCGACTGGTATGTCTGGGCAGAAGCCGGGCCTGACGGCGCGCCGCCGAACAACTGGCAGTCCGTCTTCGCCGGCCCCGCCTGGACCTGGGACGCGCGGCGCGGCCAGTACTACATGCACAATTTCCTGCCGGAACAGCCGCAGCTGAACCTGCACAACGGACAGGTCCAGGACGCCCTGCTGGACGTCGCCCGCTTCTGGCTCGACCGCGGCGTCGATGGATTCCGCTTCGACGCGATCAATTTCGCCATGCATGACCCGCAGCTGACCGACAATCCGCCCGCGCCCCCGGGCAGACGCACCCGGCCGTTCGACTACCAGGCCCACGTCCACAACCAGTCGCAGCCGCAGATCCCCGCCTTCCTCGCCCGGGTCCGCGGGCTGATGGACCTCTATCCCGGCCGCTTCAGCGTCGCCGAGGTCGTCGGCGAGGCCGCCGAGCCCGAAATGCAGGCCTTCACCGCCGACGATCGCCATCTCAACAGCGCCTATGGCTTCGCCTACCTCTATGCGGACGCCCTGACCCCGGACCTCGTGCGCAGAGCCAACGCCGCCTGGGACGGAGCCCACGGCCAGGGCTGGCCGTCCTGGGCCTTCTCCAACCACGACGCCCCGCGCGCCGTCTCGCGCTGGAGCGAGGGCCGCGACCCGGACCGCTTCGCCCGCATGGCCATGCTTCTGCTCATGGCCCTGCGCGGCAATGTCTTCGTCTATCAGGGCGAGGAGCTGGGCCTGCCGCAGGCGAACGTGCCCTTCGACCGACTGGTCGATCCCGAGGCCATCGCCAACTGGCCCAGGACCCTCGGCCGTGACGGTGCCCGCACACCCATGCCCTGGCGCGCCGAAGCGGCACACGCCGGCTTCTCGACCATCGAGCCCTGGCTGCCGGTCGATCCGCGCCACCCGCCCCTGGCCGTCGACCTTCAGGACGCGGACCCGGCCTCCATGCTCAACCTGACCCGCCGGCTGATCGCCCTGCGCAAGCGCGAGCCCGCCCTCCGGCTCGGGTCCCTGCGCTTCCTCGACGCCCCCGCCGCGGTTCTCGCCTTTGAGCGCACCCGTGGCGAAGACACCCTGACCTGCGTCTTCAACCTCGGCCATGAAGCCGTGGCCTGGGGCTCGCCGGGCACAGCGGACGTCCTCGCCCTGATCAATTTCGACAGCGTCCCGAACGGCGAAATGCCGCCGCTTTCGGGCAGGATCAGCCGCAAGCCAGCGATATGAGGTGGCGGAGCCGCACGCGCGGCGCTATCGCAAACCCATGACCACCAAGGGCCCCGTTCTCGTCACCGGTTCAGCCGGCTTCATCGGCTTCCACACCGCACAGCGCTTGCTGGCGCGCGGCGAGACGGTGATCGGCATCGACAATCTCAACGACTATTATGACCCGGCGCTGAAACAGGCGCGCCTCGACCGCCTGCTGACTCAGCCGGGCTACATCCACCACACGCTCGACCTGGCGGATCGCGACGGCATGACCGCCCTGTTCGCGAAACACGCGCCCCGACGCATCGTCCACCTCGGAGCCCAGGCGGGCATCCGGTACAGCGTCGAAAACCCCGAGACCTATATCGACTCCAACGTCGTCGGCTTCCTGACCGTTCTGGAGGGTGCCCGCGCCGTGAAGGCCGAACATCTGGTGTTCGCCTCGACCAGTTCGGTGTTCGGCGCCAACGCCGCCCTGCCGTTCTCGGTGCAGCAGGGCGTGGCCCATCCGTTGAACGTCTATTCCGCGACCAAGCTCGCCAATGAGGCCATGGCCCACGCCTATGCCTACATCTTCGGCATTCCCTGCACCGGCCTGCGGTTCTTCACCGTCTATGGACCGTGGGGCCGGCCGGACATGGCCCTGTTCAAGTTCACACGGGCCATTCTCGAGGGGCAGCCGATCGACGTCTATGGCGCAGGAACGATGGAGCGCGACTTCACCTATGTCGACGACATCGTCGACGGCGTGGTGGCCGCGCTGGACGTCGTGCCCGGCAAGGATCCCGTGTGGAGCGCCGAAGCCCCTTCCCCGGCGACCAGCGGCGTGGCCCCCTGGCGAATCCTGAACCTCGGTGCCGGGCGGCGCGAGCCTCTGGCCCGCTACATCGAGGTGCTGGAACAGGTGCTGGGCCGCAAGGCGATCCTGAACGTCATGCCGACCCAGGACGGCGAGATGACCCGCACCGAAGCCGATGTGACCGAGACCCGCGCCGCCCTCGACTACGCCCCCTCGACGCCCATCGACGTCGGGGTGAAGCGGTTCGTCGACTGGTATCGGGATTTCTACGGCGTCTAGGGAGGTTTCCGCCTGAATTGATGCCTCCGCCGGAGCCCCTGCTCCGGCAAGCCTTGGTTCATCACAGGTCGAGCGCAGGTCACCGCAGGTCACCGCAGGTCACCGCAGGCGCGAACATCAGCGGTCAGGACGTGCCGCAACGTCAGTCTTGAGCGCCCTGCTGTGCAGCGTCACAGCAAGTTATTGCGCCGCACACGAAATGATTTGCCTGCTGCGGTGCAATAGGTTCCTATCCCTATCCGCGGCCCCGAACGCGGTTCGAGCCGAGCCTTCTGTCTCCCAGCCTCGGACCCCGCGCATGAAATTCCGCAGCCTCGCCGCCCTTGTTATCCTTGGCCTCGGCCTGATCGCCGGCCCCGCCCTGGCCGCAGCGCCCGCCGCTCCGGCCCTGCTGGCGCATCAGGCTCCGCTGGTGCTGAACGAGGCCTCGTCGGCCTGGATCCTGACCTCGACGGCCCTCGTGCTGCTGATGACCCTGCCCGGTCTGGCCCTGTTCTATGGCGGCATGGTGCGGCGCAAGAACGTGCTGGCGACCATCGCCCATTCGACCGCCGCCATGGCCATCGTCACCGTCCTCTGGTTCATCGTCGGCTACAGCCTGTCCTTCGGCTCAAGCGGCGAGGCGACCAACGGCTTTGTCGGCGGATTGCAGGCGGCCTTCCTGAACGGCATCACCCCGTCCACGGCCCACAGCCTGGCCCCCGGCCTGCCCGAGTTTCTCTGGATCGCCTACCAGCTGACCTTCGCCATCATCACCCCGGCCCTGATCGCCGGTGCCTTCGCCGAACGGATCAAATTCTCGGCCTCGATCCTGTTCTTCTTCCTCTGGCACCTGATCGTCTATGCGCCGATCTGCCATCAGGTCTGGGGCGGCGGCTGGATGGGCTCGCTGGGCGTGCTCGACTTCGCCGGCGGGGCCGTGGTTCACGTCAATGCGGGCGTCGCCGGCCTCGTCGCCGCCCTGGTGCTCGGCCCGCGCCACGGGCATGGCCGGGACAATATGGCCCCGCACAACCTTGCCTTCACTGCCATCGGTGCCGGCCTGCTGCTGGTCGGCTGGCTCGGCTTCAATGCCGGCTCGGCCTGGGCCGCCGACGGCATCGCCGCCGTCGCCGCCTTCAACACCATCCTCGCCGCCGCCGCCGCCGCCATCGGCTGGACGGCCGTGGAGTGGATCGACCACAAACGCCCGACCCTGCTGGGCCTGCTGTCCGGCCTCGTCGCGGGCCTCGTGGGCATCACCCCCGCCGCCGGCCTGGTCGACCCCAAGGGGGCCTTCATCATCGGCATCGTCTCGGGCCCGGCCTGCTACGCCGGCGCCGTCTGGCTCAAGCGCGCGCTGAAATATGACGACAGCCTCGACGCCTTCGGCGTGCACGGCATCGGCGGCATCGTCGGCGCCCTGCTGACCGGCGTCCTCGCCACCGCCGCCATCAACCCGGTCGCGGCGAGCGCCAACCTGCTCAACCAGACCATCGGCCTGCTCGCCGTCATCGCCTGGAGCGCCGTCGGCACATTCGCCATCCTGATGATCTGCAAATTCACCACCGGCCTGCGCGTGGCGAAGGAGGAGGAGATCGAAGGCCTCGACTACACCCAGCACGGCGAGACGATACATCCGTAACGACGGCCCCTCCCGGTCATGGGAGGAACCCGCTACAACCGGCCCATGACCTCCGCCCCGCTTCCCGACGCCCCGACGAACTGGGTCGACCGTCACGCGCCGGAAGGCCTGAAACCCTGGCTGAAGCTGGGTCGGTTCGACCGCCCGATCGGCATCTGGCTGCTGCTCCTGCCGGGCTGGCAGGGGATCGCCCTGGCGCTGGCCCAATATCGCAGGACGCCAGAGCTCTACGACGCATGGCTCTTCCTCGGCTTCGCCCTCGGGGCCTGCCTGATGCGGGCGGCGGGCTGCGCCTTCAACGACATCGTCGACCGCGACATCGATGCGCAGGTGGCCCGCACCGCGATGCGGCCGATCCCGTCGGGCCGGATCTCGGTGAAACAGGCGCTGGCCTTCGTGGTGGGGTGCAGCCTGATCAGCCTGCTGATCCTGCTGACCCTGAACCTGACCGCCGTCCTGCTCGGCGTCGCCTCCCTCGCCCTCGTCGCCGCCTACCCTTTCATGAAGCGCATCACCTGGTGGCCCCAGGCCTGGCTGGGCCTGACCTTCAACTGGGGCGCGCTGATGGGCTATGCAGCCACCTTGGGAGCCATTCTCGCGACCCTCGGCCCGGTGGCTGCCGACGGCCCGCTGAACCGTCTGATGCTCGCGGCGACGTCGGACTATTCCATCCAGGATTCTTATTACGTCGTCGGAAGCCCAGCGCTCTTCCTTCCCGCCCTCCTCCTCTACCTCGCACTCGTCTTCTGGACCCTCGGCTACGACACCATCTATGCCCTGCAGGATATCGAGGACGACGCCATGGTCGGGGTCAAATCCTCGGCCCGCCGCCTCGGCGGCAACGTGCAGGTCGGCGTCGGTGCCTTCTACGCCCTGACCGTCGCCCTGACCGTCCTCGCCGGACTGACCGCCGGTCTCGGCCCGATCTTCTACGTCGCCCTCCTGCCCTTCGCCGCGCACCTGTTCCGGCAGGTGCGGGACGTCCGGCCCGACGATCCGGCGCTGGCCCTGCGGCTGTTCCGCTCGAACCGCGATGCGGGCTTCATCCTGCTTTCCGCCATCATCCTGGGCGCTGTATCCTGGCCGTTCTGAAGGAGACCCGCATGTCCGCTGTTCGCGCCCTGCTGCTGAGCGCCGCCCTCGCCGCCGGCCTGTCCGCGTGCAATCGCGACCGCGAGCCCGCGCCGCCGGCTGCCCCTGCCCCCGGTGCGCCCGCGGCCGTCACCCCGGCCGACGCCGCCGCGCCGATGGCCTTTGAATCGAAGACGCCTTACGCCGACGTCCGCCTCACCCTGCCCGACGCCATCAAGCGCCAGACCGACCTCCACGCGCGCCTCTATGCCGAGGAGGTGCGGGGGCTTCGCCAGTTCGTCGAGGGTGCCCAGGGCGAGCTGACCGAGGCCGGGGCCGACACGGACCGGCCGAAGTTCGAAAAGACCATCACCGTCACCGCCGCCCTCGAGACCGGCAAGCTGTTCAGCCTCAAGCGGGTCGATTTCGACTACTCGGGCGGAGCCCATCCCAACACCCTCAGCAGCGGCATCCTGTGGGACAAAGCGTTGAAGCGCCGCCTCGTCCTCGCCGACCTGTTCCGAAAGAACACTGACCTGGGCGTCCTCGACCAGGCCCTGTGCTCGGCCATCAACGCGGCCAAGCGCGCCCGGGTCCCGGACAGCGCCTCCATCTCTCTCGGCGGAGCGCCCGGCGCGTCCTGCCCCCGCGCCGCCGACACGCCCTTCGTCCTCGCTCCGGGGACGGTGAACGGCAAGGCCGCCGGCCTGATCTTCTTCATCGGCGCCTATCAGGTCGGCCCCTATGTCGAGGGTGGCTATGAGATCGCCATCCCCGCCACCGGCTTCCGCTCCCTGCTGGCCGTGGCCTATGCCGACGACTTCGCGGGCCAGTTGCTCAAGGCGGGCGACGTGACGCCGGTCATGGCCGTCCGCCCCTCGCCGGCGACCACCTGATGCACCGGCTCGCCATCATCCTCCTGGCCGGCCTCGCCGGCCCCGCCCTCGCCCTGCCCCAGAGCGCCCGCGAACCCGAGGGCCTGCGCATCTACAGCCCGACCCAGTTCGGCGTGGTCGCCGGGACGCCCAGCCGGATCGAGGGCTCGCGCGAGGAAATGAACCGGGGTCGCAACACGGGTGCCGGCGGCTCCGTGCAGGATCAGGCCGCCGACGCCGTCGCCCGCGCCGGCCTGGTCTGCACGGTCGCAGAGGCCGCTGTCATCGGCCGGACGCGCGACGGTGGCCCGCTGATCGAGATCGACTGCGTCGAGGGCGGCGGCGTCATCATCGCCGATTCCAACCCGCTTCAGGTCACCGACTGTCTCGATCTGGCCCCCGACACGGGCCAGGCCGGACGCCGCCAGCGGATTGTCTCCGCCTGCACCCTTCCCGGCAACCTCGGCCTGGCCGAACGGTCTCAGTCCGCCAACAACTGATCCATCAGCTCGGCGAACCGCGCCGGCTGGTCAGCCATGATGAAATGCCGGCTGCCGTCCACACGGATCAGCCGCACGCCGGGCAGGCTGGCGTACTCCCGTGCCCAGAGGCCGTCGGCCATCGCCGCCGGCGCGCCTCCGTCGGCGTCGGCCGCATAGACGGCCCAGACGGGCGTCGTCATCGCCGCAAGCCCCGGCCGCAGGTCGGTGGTCATCACCTCGCGGATGGCCGAGGCCAGGGCCCGGCGGTCTGACGCCATCGACCATTCGACCATGGCGGCGCGCGTCGCCGGATCGCGGGCCAGGCCGACGGCGGACTGGCCCTGCTGGGTGCGGAAACTCGTCTCATCCGCCGCCAGCATGCCGGCCGCCGCCTGTTCGGCGAACGGTCGCGCCGCCTCCGCCGTGACCTGCGGGCCGTACAGGGCGCTGAAGAACGGCAGGCTGTCCACGCTCATCACCCGACCGACCAGCTCGGGATGCTGCTGGGCCAGCAGCACGGCGGTCATCCCGCCCATCGAATGTCCCACGACCGTCGGCCGAACCAGTCCGGCCTCGCGAACATACCGCGCCAGCTCATCCGCCATCGGCTGCACGAACGGACCGTCGCCGTGGCTCCAGGGCTCGCCGGCGAATCCGGCCAGTTGCACCAGATGCACCCGATGCGTCGCCCTCAGCCGCTCGGCCTCGACCCGCCAGACCTCCCGCGAGGAGGCGAAGCCGGGGATCAGGACCACATCGGGGCCCGATCCGATCACCTCCACGGAAAGACGGTCCGAGACAAAGGCAGGCTGCGCCGCCACAGGCGCGGGCTCGGCCCGAACCGCGAAGGCGACCGCGCCGACACCCAGAACGACGGCCGAGGCGATGGCGAAGGCGCGCAGCCGCTGGCCGCCGCCGTAGCGGGACATGAACATCATGGCAGTGATCCTGTAAGGTTATCCTGACGTATCGTCAGGCGTGCGGATTGTCGAAAATCTCTTCCACCGGCCGCGCGAACAGCACGGCGATGCGATAGGCCAGATCCAGCGAGGGATCGTGCTTCTCCGTCTCCAGGGCGTTGACCGCTTGGCGCGAAACGCCCAGCGCCTGTCCCAGTTGTTCCTGGGTCCAGCCGCGCTCGACGCGCAGAAGTTTGAGGCGGTTCTTCATCAGTTCGACGATTTCACGAAGGGCGCGATCAGGCCGAAGCAGCCCCAGAACAGCGGATAGATCATCCAGGCCGGAATGTGCGGGGCGGCAGCATAGCTCTCGCCGAAGCCCCAGACGCTGGCCACCGCCATCGCCAGGCCGGAAGCCAGAATGAACTGTTTGGCGACGACGGCCCGGACGAACTCGTCCGACTCGCGCATCAGCGACAGGGTCGCCCAGATCTGGCCGATCACCGGCGCTGACACGGTCAGGGCCAGCCCCCATGCCGCGGCCGGCGAGGTGATGTCGTCAAACGCGCCGAAAATGGCGGCGACATTGACAGCCACATAGCCGGACATGAAGGCGATCGTCCGGATGGCATATCGCTTGTGCGCCGACGAGGTGGATTTTCCGAAAGCGAGCATGGAAGGCGTTCCTGACTTGATGTAAGCCTTACCTTACATTCCCATATTGTAATGTCAACCTGACTTTTTGTCGGGTTCGCATGACGAATGACGCTTCCGGGCATCTCCTCCGATCACAACCCGAGCTTCCGGTCGGCCCCCTCAGGGCGTATCCTGCCTTCATGCCCGCCGCGCCCCGCATCCGGCCGTCCGACCTTTTCGAGCCCGGCGACTGGGCGTCGTTCCAGACACGCTCGCCGTGGATCGGCCCCCTGCTGGTATTGCACTGCTGGACCGTCATCGCCGCCGCCATGGCAGTGGCCGTGATCTGGCCCCTTCTCATCCCGGTGAGTATCGCCGTCATCGGCACCCGCCAGCTGGGCCTCGCCATCCTTATGCATGAGGCCGCCCACGGCGGCCTGTCGCTGGACCGGCGGCTGAACGACTTCCTTGGCCACTGGCTGTGCGCGGTTCCCGTGGGAGCTTCGCTCGCCGCCTACCGCCCCTACCATCTGGCGCACCACAAATATGCCCAGCAGGCCGAGGACCCCGATTTCGTGCTGTCGGCCCCCTTCCCCGTCACCCGCGCCTCCCTGCGCCGCAAGGTCATCCGCGACCTCACCGGCCAGACCTTCTTCAAACAGCGCGTGCTGTTCGCCCTCCAGGCCTTCGCCTCGAAACGCGACAAGGATCTCGCCGAGGGTGCCGTCGTCACCGGTCGCAGCATCGCCCCCTTCCTGCTGCTCAACGCCGCGCTTCTGCTGGGCCTCACCCTGGCCGGGGTCTGGTGGGCGTATTTCGTCCTCTGGCTGCTGCCCCTGGCCACCTGGTTCCCGATGGTCACCCGACTGAGGAACATCGCTGAACACGCCTGTGTCGAGGGATCCTCCACCGACCCGTTCCGCGCCGCCCGCACGACCCGCGCCGCCTGGTGGGAGCGCGCCTTCATCGCCCCCTACTGGGTCAATTTCCACGCCGAGCATCACCTGTTCATGCATGTGCCCTGCTGGAAGCTTCCGGCCCTGCACCGGGCTGTGCGGGCGAGGCCGCAGGGCGCGCGGATGGAGGTGGCGAGCAGCTATGCCGAGGTGTTGGTTGGCGCGGCGCCACGCTGACATTGCTATCCGCTATAAGTTCCAATAGCTATGTGCTATGAGACAAGTCGTCTTCACTCGAAGGGCGCTCAAGGCCTTGCGGCGTATGCCGACCAATGTCGCAGCGACTATCCGGGCGAAGATCGATCAGTACGCGGTCGACCCGGCCAGCCTCGCCAACAATGTGACGCGGCTTCAAGGGCGGAACGGCTTCCGCCTGCGGGTCGGGGATTGGCGCGTACTCTTTGACGAGCACGGCGCTGTGCTGGAGATTCTCGACGTCGGCCCTCGCGGCGGCGTCTACGACTAGGAGGCGACGATGGGACATGCCTTGTTGAAGACGCCCGGCGGCGAAGATCTCGTGGTCTTGCCGAGGGCGGACTATGATCGCCTCGTCGCAGACGCCGAAATGCTCGCCGATGTGGCGGCTCATGACGCCACAACGGAGGCCGTCGCCAAAGGGCGGGAAGAGTTCGTTCCGGTCGCCCTGGTCGATGCCATGCTGGCTGGCGAGAATCCCGTTCGGGCCTGGCGCCGGTATCGCGGCCTGACCATCGCCCGGCTGGCCGAAATAGCGGGGTTGTCTGCCGCCTACATTTCACAGATCGAGACCGGCACCCGGGCTGGAACGGTCGAGACCCTCGGGCGGATCGCGGCTGCGCTCACGGTCGATCTGGACGACCTGACCTGACCCGCATCCTCGACCCCACGGCCTTCATCCTCGCCAACACCCGCCTCCAGACCGTGCCGCACGCGCCGGAGATGTCACTGTGGCTGGCCGACGAGGTCACGCCGATCTGGCGGCTGACCGAGGAGGAACTCGGCGAAATGGGTCTGCCGCCGCCGTTCTGGGCCTTCGCCTGGGCAGGGGGGCAGGGTCTGGCCCGCTGGCTGCTGGACAATCCCGCCGAGGTGGCCGGAAAGCGGGTGCTGGACCTCGCCGCCGGCTCCGGTCTGGTCGGCGTCGCGGCGATGCAGGCGGGCGCCGCCTCGGCCCTCTGCGCCGACATCGATCCCTTCTGCGGTGCCGCGGTCGCCCTCAATGCCGCGGCCAACGACGTGGCGCTGGGCTTCACCGACGCCGACCTGCTGGACGGACCTCCGCCGGATGTGGACGTCATCTGCGCGGGCGACGTCTTCTATGAACAGCCCATGGCCGGCCGTGTGCTGGCTTGGCTGACGCTAGCAGCCGGCCGGGGCACGCGCGTTCTCGTCGGGGATCCCCTGAGAACCTATTTCCCGAAGGAGGGCTTTGACCTGCTCGCGGAATACGCCGTTCCGACGACGCGCGAACTCGAGGACGACGCGGTCAAACGCACCCGCGTCTGGACCCTGACGCCCGGTCGTTGACGGCTCCGCTTGGAGGTCGCCGACCCAGGCGCCATCTTCCTCCCATGACCGCTCTCCGTGCGCTTGTCGTCCTGACGCTCTTTGCAGCTGCGCCCGCCGTGGTGCAGGCCCAGACGTGGCAGCCGCGCGCCGGCGCACCGACGATCGACCCGGGCCGCTATCAGGCCGACCAGCACCGCCTCGAGATGGAACGCCTGCGCCTCCAGGCCGAACAGCGCGAGACCTTTGCCCGCCAGCTGGAGATCGAGGCCCGCCTCAACCGCCAACGGATCGAGGCCGCCCGCCGGCCCGAACCGATCCAGCCCCCCGCGACCCGCGCCCTGCGCTCGCCCGAAGAGGAGCGGGCCCTGCGCCTCTCCGCCTCCGGACGGCGCGCCGCCGCAGCCCCGGACACAGGCCAGATCGACGCCTGGCTGGACCGTCCCCGGGACTAGGCCCCCGCGGCGCGTCCGCCGAACAGAGTTCGCCTTTCAGGTTGCATCCCTTCCCCTCTCCCTGCGTTCCGGCCTAGCTTGGGCATCAGGGCTGAGGGAGAGCGATCATGCGGTGGCAGGGTGGACGGCGCGCCGGCAATATCGACGACCGGCGCGGCCTCGGCGGCGGGGCCATGGCCGGGGGCGGCATCGGCGTCGTGATCCTGGCGGCGATCGGCTATTTCGTCTTCGACATCGATCCGGCCACGACGACACAGCTGGCCAGCCAGTTCGGCGGTGCCGGCGTGTCAGAAGGCAAGGCCGGCAGCCCGTCCGACCAGGCCGGCGCCTTCGTCGACGTCATCGGGACCAATATCGACGACGTCTGGAAGACCAGGGTCCAGGGCTATCAGCCGCCGACGGTCACCCTGTACGAACAGGGCACGCCCACAGGCTGCGGCTTCGGCCAAGCGGCGATGGGGCCGTTCTACTGCCCGACCGACCGGCATGTGTATCTCGATCTGTCCTTCTGGTCGCAGCTTGAGACCGACCTCGGGGCGTCCAGCGCCGACTTCGCCCGCGCCTATGTCATCGCCCATGAATACGGCCATCACGTCCAGACCCTGACGGGTCTGTCGGACCAGGTCCGAACCGCCCAGCAGCGCGCCTCAGGCCAGGCCGAGGCCAACCGCTACTCGGTGGCGCTGGAGCTGCAGGCCGACTGCTACGCCGGGGTCTGGGCCCGCAACGCGGCGTCGGTCTCGAATGGCGAAGTGGCCCTGGAGGCCGGCGATCTCGAGGCGGGCATGCAGACGGCTTCGGCCATCGGCGACGACACCCTGCAACGCCGACAGGGCGGTCAGGTCCAGCCCGAGGGCTTCACCCACGGCTCATCGGCCCAGCGGGTCGAATGGCTGCGGCGCGGCTATGAATCGGGCGATCCCGCCGCCTGCGACACCTTCCAGACGCTCTGACGGTTCAGCTGACCGTCAGGTCCAGCGGACGCGACACGAACAGGGCCCCGGCACCGAGGTCCATGGCCACGCGCCGGCCCCTGAGCGCTTCCATGCCGACGAGGCCGCCGGGGAAGTTGGGCAGGGGCGGCTGGTCGAACACCCCGACGGAGACGCGGGCGTAGCGGTGGTCGGCGAAGGTCACGGTGCGCGCCTCGACGGTCGCGGCGCGCATCGCACCGCCCAGCACCAGACTGACCCCGCTGCCCTGCGGCCGGCCATCCATCAGCCCTGCGCCGGTCGCCGCCTCGCGGCTCAGGCCGAGAAAGGCCGACGCTCCGGTGTCGACGACGGCCTGGACTGTCGATCCCTCGACGGTCACCTCCGCAACCATGGAGCCGCCCTGAAGGCGCACCGCCGTGGGGGCCAGATCGGGCGGGCGAACGAAGGCGTCGCGATGGACCAGTCGCGCATGCCGCCGCGCCGGGTCCAGCGCCAGCACCGCCTCGCCCAGCACATCCTGTCCCAGGATCAGCGGCGTCTGGAGGCCCTGCTCCGAAGCCAGCGGTCCCAGATCGAGGATCGCCGCTCTCAGGCCGCGAATGGCCAGCCCGGGCAGGTCGACCTCAAGCGTCGTTCCGCGCCCGACCTGCGCCCCGCCGCCGACGCCATAGGCCACCAGCGGCATGTCGAACAGCGACCGGCCCGCCTCCGGCAAGGCCGCGACCAGAGCCCGGTCTATGACGGAATACTGGGCCCCGCTGTCGATCAGGGCGACCACCTCGACACCGCCCAGCCTGACCCGCACGGTGGGCACCAGGCTGTTGCGCACAAAGGGCAGCCACGGCGTCGCGCCGCCATGGCCGAAGGTCAGCGCCGGCTTCGGCCACAGCAGGGTCTCACGCGCCCACCAGGCCCCGCCGACGACGGCGGCCAGTCCTGCGGTGCGGATGAGAAGGGAGCGGCGGTTCATGCCTGGCGAAGATGGCCCTTGCGCACGGCCCGCGCCAGCGTCGCCATGGCCGCAGTTCAGGCGGCGGGTCGATCGGAACGGATGGCCTGCCGATGGCTGGCGGTCCGGTCAGCGCCCCCCGACGCCGTCCAGACCGCCACCGCGGACACCCTACCCCCAAGGCGCCGCGAACTCATGGTTAACAACCACTTAAGTCCCATCCACCTGCATCTGGCGCGGCAAGTGCGGGAGAGTCGACAGGCTTCGCCGTTTGCGCGAACCGATCCCCGCCTACCTGTGGCCGAAGGGAACCACCTTGTTGTGCCGGTCGTGACCGATATCGGCGACCCCGAGGTAGGGAATCCCGGACCGTTCGCACCAGTAGCGGCAGATCTCCTCCGCGGTCAGGCCGAAATCGGGCTCGTTCTCGACGATGTCAGACACCCGCCCCATGCGGATGCCCGCCACCTTGCGGATCGAGGCCTGGCCGGTCAGGTGGAACATCATCCGGTCGATCCGGTACAGCGGCTCCGACACATCCTCCAGCATCAGCACATGGCCGGTCAGGTCGGGCTCCAGCGCCGTTCCGACGAGCGCATCGAGGATGCTGAGATTGAAGCCGACCGCCGGGCGAGGATCCTCTGCCAGCGACGGCTCCCACGAGGTCGGGTCCCCCGTTCGCAGCCAGTTCAACGCCCGCCAGGCCGTGGGCTCGTTGCGCACGGCGTCCGAGGCCATCGGCCCGTGCGCCACATGCGGGAAGCCGGCCTTGTAGAGCAGGGCCAGAATGCTGCCGGCGTCGGAATAGCCCAGATACCGCTTCTTGCGCGCCACGGCCGTCAGCCGGGGCAGCACCGCCTCGGCGATGCGGCACGAGCCGTAGCCGCCGCGCGCGAACCACACCGCGTCCAGCCGCGGATCATTGGCGTATTCCACAAAGGCATTGGTCCGGCTGGCGTCATCGCCGCCGAAATGGCCGTGCTTGCCGAAACTGGCCGGGTGAAAGCTCGCCGTGACGGAACCGTCGGGAAAATTGGTGGCGAACCAGGCCATCACGGCCTCGGCGCGCGCCTTGTTGAGGCGCGAACTGGCGTTGACGATGCCGATCTTCATGCTCAGCCGCTGGCCTCCAGCCTTGCCCGTGCTAGTCAGGCCCCCGGACATTCCCCGGTTTCGCCCACATGAATCAAGACGACTATTTCTTCTGCGGCATCGGCGGCTCGGGAATGCTCCCGCTGGCGATGATCGTACAGGCGCGCGGCGGCCGTCTGGAGGGCTCCGACCGGTCCCGTGACCAGGGCCGCACGCCCGAGAAATTCGCCTGGCTGGAAGCCCATGGCGTGACCCTGCATCCGCAGGACGGCTCCGGCGTCACCCGCGCCGACCAGACCGTGGTCGCCACCGGCGCCATTGAGGACACCGTGCCCGACATCGGCGCGGCGAAACGCGCCGGGGCCCGTATCGTCACCCGGCCGGAGCTCCTGTCACAGCTGTTCAACGCCGCGCCGGCCTCGATCGGCGTGGCAGGGACCAGCGGCAAGTCGACCATCACTGGCATGATCGCCTGGATCCTGCATCAGGCGGGCCGGGCGCCGACCGTCATGAACGGCGCGGTGATGAAGAATTTCGCCGATGCCGACCACCCCTTCGCCAGCGCCCTGATCGGCGGCCCTGACCTGTTTGTCTCCGAGGTCGATGAGTCGGACGGCTCCATCGCCCGCTACGACCCTACGGTCGCCGTGGTCTCCAACATCTCGCTGGACCACAAGTCGATGGAAGAGCTGCGCGACCTGTTCGGCGGCTTCACCGGGCGTGCGACAAAGGCCGTGCTCAACCTCGACAATCTCGAGACCCAGGCGCTGGCCCAGTCCCTCCCCGCCGACAAGGTCATCACCTTCGCCCTCGGCGAGGAGTCGGCCACCCTCAACGCCCATGACCTCGAGCCGATGCCGACCGGTATGCGGTTCACCCTGACCGAGCTCGGCGGCGCGAAGCATGCGGTGGTCCTCAACGTCCCCGGCGCACACAATGTCGCCAATGCCCTGGCCGCCCTCGGCGCCGTCCGCGCCATTGGCGTGCCGCTGGACCAGGCCGTCGCCGCGCTGGAGACCTTCGCCGGTATCCGCCGCCGGATGGAGGTGGTCGGGACCGCGAACGGCGTCACCGTCATCGACGACTTCGCCCACAACCCGGACAAGATCGCCGCCACCCTGAAGACGCTCCACGCCTTCGACGGCCGCCTGCTGATCCTGTTCCAGCCCCACGGCTTCGGACCCTTGCGGCTGATGCAGCGCGAGTTCATCGACGGCTTCGCCGGCCTGATGCGCGAGGACGACGTCCTGCTGATGCCCGAGCCCGTCTATTTCGGCGGCACCACCGACCGCTCCGTCGGCAGCGAGGACATCGCGTCCGGCATTCGCGCCGCCGGTCGCAACGCCGAGGCCCTGCCCACCCGCGAGGCCTGCGGCGACCGGCTGATCGACCTGGCCCGCCCCGGTGACCGGATCATCATCATGGGCGCGCGGGACGACACCCTGTCGGTGTTCGCCGCCGACCTGCTCGGCCGTCTTACTGGTCCGCTTACTGACTGATATTCAATAGAATATCGGAAAACTTTCACACCCGGAAAAGCGGATGTTAAGGCCGAGCGCCTATCCCGACCGTCAGGCGGGAGTGGTGTATGGCCAGGATCGGAGACTTTGCGAGCGCTGCGGCGCCGATCGGGGCCGACACGCCCGGCGCGGATGTGTTCGACCGCTTTCAGCGCGAACCTGACACCCTGATCATCGCCGTCGTCGATAGCGACCAACGGCCGGTCGGGCTGATCGAGCGCAACGCCTTTACCCTCAAGATGGCCGCCGAGTTCGGGCGCGCCCTTTACGCCCGGCGCCCGGCCTCGACCTTCATGGACGCCGCCCCGCGCATCCTCGACGCCGACGCCGACGCCGAGACCCTTTTCCAGTCTATGGACGACACCAATCTCGGCGGGCTGCTGAACGGCTTCGTCGTCACGTCCGGGGGCGTCTATTTCGGTGTCGGTGCCGGTGTGCACGTACTTCAGGCCGGCAACGCCATACACCGCCGTCGGGCCGAAGCCATGGGTGCCCTCGCCCGGGATCTCTCACGAGCCGAGGCCGAAGCCCGGGCTTCCAGCCGCGCCAAGTCCGAATTCCTGGCGGTCATGAGCCACGAGATACGCACCCCGCTGAACGGCGTCCTGGGCGTCGCCGCCCTGATGGAGCGCGAACTGACCCAGGAGGCGATGCGCCCCTATGCCCGCACCATCCTGGATTCCGGCCAGAGTCTGTTGCGGCTGCTCACGGACGCGCTGGACATGTCGCGGGCGGAAGCCGGCCTGATGACCTTTGAAGCCGCGCCGGTCCACCTCGATTCCGTCGCCGCCGACCTCAAGGCCCTGTGGAGCCCCCGCGCCCAGGAAAAGAACCTGACCTTGACGGTCACGCACGATACGGCCGGTCATGAGTGGGTGGCCGGGGACGAAATGCGGCTCAAACAGCTGTTCAACAATCTGATCGGCAATGCCCTGAAATTCACCCAGGCGGGCGAGGTGGCGGTCCACATCGCGAGCCGGGAAGCCAACGGCGTCATCGCCATTGACGCGACAGTGGACGACAGCGGCCCCGGTGTGCCGACCGACGCGGCCGGGACCATTTTCGACCCCTTCAATACCGGTCACGCCGGCCGCGAGGGAGCGGGCGCCGGCCTTGGTCTCGCGATCTGCCGTCAGATCGTGGAACTGATGAACGGCGGCATCGCCGTGGAGAGGTCGCCACAGGGTGGCGCGCGCTTCCGGTTCACCCTGACCCTGCCCGGCGCAAGCCGCGAGATGCGTGCGGCCGCCATCCAGATGGCCGAGCCCACCGGCCACGAGACACTTCATGTCCTCATCGTGGACGACAATGCCACCAACCGGTTTGTCGCGGGCAAGGTGCTGGAATTGTTCGACTGTAGTTTCGAGGCCGTCGAGGACGGGCAGCAGGCCGTGGACAGGGTCCGGTCAGGTGCCTTCGATCTGGTCCTGATGGACATCAAGATGCCTGTCATGGACGGGGTCGAGGCGACGCGTCTGATCCGCAGTCTGCCGGGTCCGGTTGCGCAGGTGCCGATCCTGGCGCTGACCGCCAACGGCGATCCGCGCGACGCGGCCGTGTACCTGGCGGCGGGGATGAACGGCGTGGCGCAAAAGCCCATCCAGCCGGATGCCCTGCTCCATGCCATCCGTCTCGTACTGGGTGCCGAAGCCGTCGAGCAGTCGCCTCTCATCCGGGCCGCCTGACCCGCCGCGTCAGACGATCGCGCCGGACCGGCGAGACCGGCCATTGCAAATCGTTCGCAACTTCGGCAAAAGCCACGCGTGACCGATACCGCCGCGCCAGCCAAGTCCCCCGGGGAGCCGAAGAAGGCGCTGAACGCCACGCGGTCGTTCTGGCTCAAGCAACTCCACCAGTGGCACTGGATCTCGGCGGCCCTCAGCCTGATCGGCCTGCTGCTGTTCGCCGTCACCGGCATCACCCTCAACCACGCCGCCCAGATCCCGGCCGAGCCGGTCACGGTCGAACAGACGGGTGCCCTGCCCGCACCCCTGGTCGCCCGCCTCGCCGACGTCCCGGCCGAGACCACCGATCCGGTTCCGGACGCCGTCGCCCGCTGGGCCTCGGACACCTTCAGTGTCCAGATCGCAGGCAGGCCGACCGAGACCACGGCGGAGGAAGTCTATGTGGCCCTGGCCGAGCCCGGTGGCGACGGCTGGCTGACCATCGACCGTGCGACCGGCGAGGCCCTGCGCGAACGGACCACGCGCGGTTGGGTCGCCTACATCAATGACCTGCACAAGGGTCGGAACACCGGGCCCGTCTGGTACTGGTTCATCGATGTCTTCGCCGCCGCCTGCATCGTCTTCGCTGTCACCGGTTTCGGCCTGACCTGGCTGCACGCCCGGCAGCGGCCCTCGACCTGGCCCCTGCTCGGCCTCGGCCTGCTGATCCCCGTCGTCATCGCCCTCATCTTCATTCACTGACGAGTCCCATGCGTAAGCTTTCCCTCGCCCTGTCCGCCGCCGCCCTCAGCACCGCCGCCGCGCCCGCGATCGCTGCCGACCTGACGGTCTCTGTCGAGATCCCGCGTGTGTCCGGTGCCTCGTATCATCGGCCCTATGTCGCGGTGTGGATCGAGCGACCCGACAACACCGCCGTGCGCACGCTCGCCGTCTGGTACCAGCAGACCGCCAACGCGGAAGGCGACGGCAAGGACTGGCTCAAGGACATGCGCACCTGGTGGCGTCGCGCCGGTCGGGCCATGACCCTGCCCGTCGACGGCGTCTCCAGCGCCACCAAGGCCCCTGGCCGCCACGCGGTCACCGTGCCCGGCGCGCGTCTCTCCAACCTGCCCGCCGGCGACTACATCATGGTCGTCGAGGCTGCCCGTGAACTGGGCGGACGCGAGGTCGTACGCGTCCCCTTCCGCTGGGGTGCCGCCAACACGGCCCGCGCCGCGGGCTCCACCGAACTGGGCGCCGTCAGCGTCGCCGTCACCCGCTAAGGATTGAGCGCATGAAAAAGTCCCTCGCCCTTCTCGCCGCCCTCGCCACCCTGGCCCTGCCGATGTCGGCCCAGGCCCACCGCGCCTGGCTGGCTCCGACCGCGACGGTCCTGTCCGGCACGGACGCCTGGGTCGGTTTTGACGCCGGTATGTCCAACGGGGTCTTCATCGCCGACCACGCTGCGATGAACCTGGCCGGCCTGATCATCACGGCACCGGACGGATCGACCCTCGCGCCCGAGAACATGCACCGCGCCCGCTATCGCGCCACCTTCGACGCCCACCTGACCCAGCGCGGCACCTATCGCGTCGCCAACGTCATGGGCGGCGTTGTCGTCAGCTACAAACAGGGCGGCGAGCAGAAGCGCTGGCGCGGCGCAGAAGCGGATATGGCCGCGAACATCCCGACGGATGCCACCGATGTGGTCGCGACCCGCAGCGCGAGCCGGATCGAGACCTTCGTCACCCTCGGCGAACCCTCGACCACCGCGCTGGCGCCCACGGGCGAAGGCATCGAACTGGTCCCCGTCAGCCACCCGAACGACCTGGTCTCCGGTGAGGCCGCGACGTTCAAACTGTTGCGCGATGGCCAGCCCGCGGCCGGTCTCCAGGTCACCATCGCCCGGGGCGGCACCCGCTACCGCGACAACCCCGAAGAGATGACCGTCACCACCGGCGCCGACGGGGCCTTTACGGTCACCTGGCCCGAACCCGGCATGTACTGGATGAACGCCTCGGTCCGCGGCGACGCGGCGGGCGACCAGCTGGCCTATAGCGCCCAGTACAACGGCGTCGTGGAAGTCCTGCCCTGACGGACAACGGTCCCCGTCCGACCCGCGCCGCTCCGCCCCCGCTGATCGTGGGCGGGGGCGGGGCACCGCGCCCCGGAAACCGCGTCCTGATCCCGACCCATGGCCGCAAGCCGTCTCCTCCGCCGGGGCCCCACATCTGGGACTTCGCCGGCGAGACCATGGGGACCACCTGGTCCGTGCGCCTGATCCCGCCGCCCGCGCTCGACCGCATGGCCTTCCAGTCGGCCATCGAGGAAGAACTCGCCCGGATCATCAGCCTGTTCAGCCATTGGGACCCCCGGTCAGAGCTGTCGCGGCTCAATGCCGCCCCGCCCGGATTCTGGGCCGTGTCCGAGCCGTTCTGGGACCTGCTCAACAAGGCCATGGACCTGGCCGACGACACCAATGGCGCGGTTGATCCGGCGCTGGGCGCACTGGTCGATCTGTGGGGCTTCGGCCCGCCGGGCCCGCGGCCGCTCAACGGTTTCGGAACCGGCCCGACCGTGCCTTTCGAGGAAGAGGTCGAGGCCGCCCGCGCCCTGTCGGGCTGGGGCGTCGTCCGTTTCAACCGGGAGGCCCGGGCCGTGCAGCAACTGGGCGGGGTCAAACTGGACCTGTCCGGTATCGCCAAGGGCCACGCGGTCGACTGCGTCTCCGAACGGCTCACCCGAATGGGTGCGACCCACCATCTGGTCGAGATCGGCGGCGAACTGCGCGGCGCGGGCGTCAAGCCGGACGCCATGCCCTGGTGGGCGGAGCTGCAGCAGGCGCCCGGCGCGCCCGGCCCTCCGGCCGTGGCCGCCCTGTTCGACATGGCCTGCGCCACCTCGGGTGACTGGGTCCGCAGTTTCGAGGCCTATGGCCAGACCTACAGCCACACCCTTGACGGCCGGACAGGCCGGCCGGTCGAGAACGGCGTCGCCTCCGTCACCGTCCTCGCCGAAGCCGCGATGTACGCCGACGCCATGGCCACGGCCCTCACCGTCATGGGACCCGAGGAGGGCCCCGCCTTCGCTGAAGCCATGAAGATCGCCGCCACCTTCGTCGTGCGCACCGGAGACGGCATGGTCGAGATCGTCACCCCCGCCTTCACCGCCATGTTGTCAGAGGGCGCGTGACTACCGATCCCGTTCGCTGGCTCTGGGCGGTCCTGGCCCTTGGCCTCTGGCTGATGACGATCGCCCTCGTGCGGCGCTCGCAGGCCCGCGCCCGCCGCGCCGCCGCCGCCCGATCGGCCGCCCTCGCGCCGGCCGGAGACGCCCCACCCGTACTGGTCGCCTTCGCCAGCCAGACCGGCCTCGCCGAGGAACTGGCCTGGATGACGGCACGCAGCCTGTCCGATGCCGGAACCCCGGCCCGCGTGATGCCGCTGGGTGACCTTCAGCCCGCGGGGCTGAAGGCCGCCGGGCGCATCCTGATTGTCGCCTCGACCACCGGCGAGGGCGACGCCCCCGACGCCCTGTCCCGGTTCGTGCGCCAGTCGATGCAAGCGCCTGCCGACCTGACCGGCCTGTCCTACGGCCTGCTGGCCCTGGGCGACGCGACCTATGCCGATTTCTGCGGCTTCGGCCGGGCGCTGGACGGCTGGCTGCAGCGCTCGGGTGCCGCGCCCCTGTTCGATCGGATCGAGGTCGATGACGGCGACACGAGCGCGGTCCGGCACTGGCAGCACCAGCTGGCCCTGCTGACCGGGTCAACGGTTCAGGCGGACTGGACCCCGCCCGCATACGATCGCTGGCGGCTGGTCGAACGCACCCATCTGAACCCCGGCAGCCCCGGCGGCGAGGCCTGGCTGATGGCCTTCGGGCCGGTCGACCACGCCCCGGCATGGGTCGCCGGTGACATCGCCGGGATCGGCCTGCCGGTCATCGACGGCCAGCCCGCTCCGGGCAGCCGCGAGTATTCCGTGGCCTCCCTGCCCGCCGACGGTCGCGCCGAATTCATCGTCCGCCTGATGCATCGCCCGGACGGCACGCCGGGGCTGGCCTCCGGCTGGCTGACGCGGGAGCTTGCCGTCGGCGATGCGGTCGAAATGCGCATCCGCACCAACCGCAGCTTCCACGGGCCGTCGCCGGAGACGCCGTTGATCCTGATCGGCAACGGCACCGGTCTGGCGGGCCTGCGCGCCCACTGGAAGGCCCGCGCCGCCCGCCCGCATGGCGGAACCTGGCTGATGTTCGGCGAGCGGACCCGCGCCCATGACGCCTTCCTCGATGCCGAGCTTCAGGCTGCCCTTGCGTCCGGCAGCCTGACGCGTCTCGACCGGGTCTTCTCCCGCGACGCCGGAGACGGACGCTACGTTCAGCAGCTTGTCAGCGAACATGCTGCGGACCTTTCGGCATGGGTCGACCGCGGCGCGACCATCCTCGTCTGCGGCAGTCTGGAAGGCATGTCGAAGGGCGTGCAGGCGGCGCTGGAGGCCGTCCTCGGCACCGAACGCCTGCTGGCCCTGACCGAAGCCGGCCGCTACCGGCGCGACGTCTACTGAACGGTTACGGAACACTCTGCCAGCAACAGCCCGCCCCCTCGGACCCCATTTCGGAGAGTTGCGCTTTTCAATTGATAATGAGAATGGGTCGCATTATTAGGAACGCCCTCCCATCGAGTTTGCGGGCACTTGACGATGCGTATCCTTCTGGTTTCGGCTTCCCTGGCCATGGCGACACCGGTCGCGGCATGGGCTGATGAAGAACCCGCGACCCAGTTGGCGCCCATCATCGTGACGGGCCAGAGCCGGGGATACATCGCGCTCAACTCCGTCACCGCGACCAGGACCGACACCGCACTGATTGACGTGCCGCAGACGGTCAATGTGGTCACCCGGGCGCAACTCGACGATCAGGCGCTGCACAGCCTCGGCGAGGTGCTGCGCTATGTTCCGGGAACCACGGTCGGCCAGGGCGAGGGAAACCGTGACCAGATCACGCTGCGGGGTCAGAATACGACCGCCGACTTCTTCCTCGATGGAGTTCGGGACGACACCCAGTATTTCCGCGGCCTCTATAATCTCGAGCGGGTCGAGGTGCTGAAGGGACCCTATGCCCTGATCTTCGGCCGGGGCGGCGGCGGCGGAATCGTAAACCGGGTTCAAAAGACCCCCAGCGCAGTCGGCTTCTTCGCGACCGGTCGGGCAAGCGCCAACAGCTTTGGTGCCTGGGACATCTCGACGGACGTCAACGCCCCGATGGGCTCCATGGCGGCGTTCCGGTTCAACGCCATCTACGAAGACCTCGACAGTCACCGCGACTTCTATGAGGGCGAGCGCTACGCGGTGAACCCCTTTGTCGCGGTAGACCTCGGCAGCGGCTGGCGAGCGGGCCTTTCCCTTGAGCACGTCAACGATGACCGCGTCGTCGACCGGGGGGTGCCGTCCTTGTCCGGCGTCCCGCTCTCCGGCCATCGCGACCAGTTCTTCGGCGTGCCGGGCGTGAACCGCACAACGCTTGAGGCCAATATCGCCAGACTTCGCATCGACGGCGTCCTGGCGGACAATATCGAGGTCTCGACGAACGTCCTGTATGGCGACTACGACAAGGTCTACACCAACGTCTTCGCCAGCGGAGCCGCCACGGCGCAGAACGGCACGGTTCCGCTCTCGGCCTACACCGACCCCACCGACCGGCAGAACCTTCTGATCCAGGGTAATCTGGTCTGGAAGACCACGGTGGGCGGCACGGACCACAAGGTCCTGGTCGGCCTCGAATACGGCGATCAGGACTCGGCAAACCAGCGGCGCAACGGCGTCCTGTCGAACACGACGTTCAACCTCGCCAATCCGGTGTTTCCGACGGTTACCTTCCCGTCACTCAGCCGCGACACGGTCTCGAATGTGGAGTCCGTCTCGGTCTATGTGCAGGACCAGATCAGTCTCGGCGGCCGGTTCGAGATCGTCGCCGGCCTGCGCTACGACCGCTTCGACATCGACGGTGCTGACCTCCAGCCGAATCCGGATCGCCCCTTCGCCCGTACTGACGAGAAGGTCTCGCCCCGCCTCGGTCTGATCTACAAGCCGCAGCCGAACGTTTCGATCTACGGCAGCTACAGCCAGTCCTTCCTGCCGCGCTCGGGCGACCAGTTCCTTTCCCTGTCGACCACCCAGCAGAACCTCGAGCCCGAGGCGTTCACCAATCACGAGATCGGTGCCAAATGGGATATCCGGCCCGACCTGAATTTTACGGCCGCCGTATTCAGGCTGGACCGGACCAATGCCACGACACCGGACCCGCTGAACCCGACCGTCACCATCAACGTCGGCGAAACCCGCACAGAGGGCGTCGAGCTGGCACTGACGGGGCGTCTGCGGCCGAACTGGCAGATCAGCGGCGGCTATTCATGGCTGGACGCCCGGCTGCAGGGCAATGACTCGGTTCGACTGGCGCAGACGCCGAAGCAACAGTTCAGCGTCTGGAACCGCTACGATGTCAGCCGCCGGCTGGGCTTTGGCCTTGGCGTGATCCACCAGTCCAGCCAGTTTGCGGCTATCCGGACCTCCGCAACCACCACCCGGCTACCCGCCTTCAACCGGGTCGATGCCGCCGTCTACTATCGGGTCAGCGACACCGTCCAGCTGCAGCTCAATATCGAGAACCTGCTCGACACGACCTGGTTCTCTGACGCCCACAACAACTTCAACATCTCCACCGGAGCGCCATTGAACGCCCGCCTGACCCTGACCTCGCGGTTCTAGGAGGACCTGGGGGCTCAGGCCTGGGCCGCCGCAACCTCTTTCATCGACACAGACCGGTCAGCCAAGCGCACCGCGTTGACGGCCTGTCGGCGCGAAATCATCTGCCGCCCGGCCATGAATTCCGCCGGGGCGTTGACCGCCTCGACGCAGACGATCCGGTCACCGGCCAGATGGAAGACGGCGAACGCCCCGCCCTCGACATCGCCGCGCACCACCTGACGATCGGCGCCATCAGGCAGGCCCGCGATCTGCAGCTTGATCTCATACTGGTCGGACCAGAACCACGGCACCTCGGACGCCGGCGCCGCGCGCCCCGTGATGTCCGCCGCCGCCTGCTTCGCCTGCTCCAGCGCATTGGGCACGCTCTCCAGCCGATGCCGCAGCCCGCCGTGCGCCGGAATCGGACGGAAGGTCATGTCCCCGATGGCCCAGATCCCCGGGTCCGACGTCCGCGCGGCCTCGTCGACCACCACGCCGTTCCCGCAGGCCAGCCCCGCCGCCCGCGCCAGCCCGTCGCAGGCCAACGCCCCGACCCCGACCAGCACTGCATCGGCCTCGATCAACTGACCGTCGCCCAGCCGGACGCCACCCTCCTCGAACGCCACCACCTCCGCGGAGGTCAGCACCTCGACGCCGTGCGCCCGATGATGCGCCGTGAAGAAGGCCGACAGGGTCTCCGAGGCCACCCGCGCCAGCACCCGGTCCATCCGCTCGATGACCACGGCTTCGGCGCCGAGCGCCCGGGCCGAGGCCGCCGCCTCCAGCCCCACATAGCCGCCGCCGACCACGGCCAGCCGCTTCCCCGGCCCCAGCGCCGCCTTCAGCCGCTCCGCATCGGCGAGCGTCCGCAGCTCCATCAGATCCGGCCGGTTCGCGCCCGGAATGGTCAACTTCCGCGCCGTCGATCCCGTCGCAAGAATCAGGGCGTCGTACGGTTCAACGGTCCCGTCGGCGAAGGTCACGGTCTTCGCCGACGCATCGATCGCCGTCGCCGTCACGCCGGTGCGCAGTTCGATATCGTGCTCGGCGTAGAAGACTTCCGGCCGCAGCAGCAGCGCCTCGAGGTCGGCCTCACCCTTCAGCCAGGCCTTGGACAGGGGCGGACGCTGGTAAGGTGCCGCCGACTCCTCGCCCGCCAGCACGATGGGGCCCTCATGCCCGTACTGGCGCAGCAAGGCCGCCGCCGTCCCGCCTGCATGGCCCGCGCCGATGATCAGAACCTTGGTCATGAGACGGAAATAGAGGGGCGGAGCGCGGGGGTCGATAGGGCATACAGATGCGCCTTGACCGTGCCACTGTTACAGCATAGTGGAACGCACATGAACGACACCCTGCCCCCCAAGGCCGTGCACAAGGCGGCCGACGACCGGCTCGCCCTGTATGACGCCCTGCTGTGTCTGAAGACGCGTGAGGAGCTGGACGCCTTCCTCGCCGATCTTTGCACGCCGTCGGAACTGCGCGCCTTCGCGGAGCGCTGGGCGGTGGCGCGGTTGCTCGACGAGCAACTGCAGTCCTATCGCGAGATCGCCTCCTCGGCCGGTGCCAGCCCGACCACCGTCGTTCGCGTCGCCCGCTTCCTCCGGGAAATGCCGCACCAGGGCTACCGCCTGGTGCTGGACCGCCTGAAGACCAAAGCCTGAAACAGAAAGTCCGAGTACACCGTCATGAGCACTGTCCAGGGTCGGCTGCGTATCGCCGTCCAGAAATCCGGCCGCCTGTCCGAACGCAGCCTCGACCTCGTTCGCGATGCGGGTCTGCGCGTGGTCAAGGGCAACAACGACCTGCTCTACCGGGTGGAGAACTACCCGATCGACCTCCTGCGCGTCCGCGATGACGACATCCCGACCTTCGTCGCCGACGGCGTCTGCGACCTCGGCATCGTCGGCGAGAATGTGCTGGAGGAGGTCCGCAACGGTGGCCCGACGGCCGAGGTGTTGATGCCGCTCGGCTTCGGCCGCTGCACCCTCAAGATCGCCATCCCCCCGACCCTGGCTTACGACGGACCGGCGTCGCTGGACGGTCTGCGCATCGCCACCTCCTATCCGAAGATCCTGCGCCGCTATCTGGATGCGCAGGGTGTGTCCGCCGACATCGTCACCATGCGCGGCGCGGTCGAAGTGGCCCCCCGGCTCAAACTCGCCTCGGCCATCTGCGACCTCGTCTCGACCGGCGCGACGCTCGAGGCCAACGGCCTTTCAGCGAAGGAAACCGTGCTGGACAGCCAGGCCGTGCTGATCAAATCGCCCGTCGCGCCCGAGCCCGGCCTGCAGCACCTGCTGGACAGCATCATCGAGCGGATGGCCGGGGTGGTGTCCTCGCAGGGGGCCAAATACGTCATGCTCAACGCCCCCCGTTCGGCCCTGGCCGAGATCACCGCCATCCTGCCCGGGGCCGGCGCGCCGACGGTCATGCCCCTGTCCGGCCGGGACGACGCCGTGGCCGTCCACGCCGTCTGCCAGGAGGCGGTCTTCTGGGAGACCCTGGAACGGCTCAAGGCCGCCGGTGCTTCGGCCATCCTGGTCCTCCCGATCGAGAAGATGATGTGATGAAACGGATCGACTGGAGCACCCTCGACGACGCCGGCCGCCGCGAGGCCCTGGCCCGCCCCCGCCGCCGCACCGAGGCGCGCGTCACCGATACGGTGCGCGAGATCATGGACGACGTCCGCACCCGCGGCGGTGCCGCCGTGACCGACTGGAGCCTCAAGCTGGACGGTGCCGCGCCGCGCCGGCTCGAGCTGACGCCCGACCGCGTCGCCGCCGCCCGCGACGCCCTGCGCCCCGCCGACACCCGGTCCATCCGCATGGCGGCCGAGAACGTCCGGATCTTCCACGAGGCCACCCGGCCCGAGGACACCCCCGATGTCGAGATCGTTCCCGGCGTCCGCTCGCGCCTCGTCTGGCGGCCGCTGCGGTCGGCGGGCCTCTATGTCCCCGGCGGGTCGGCGCCGCTGTTTTCGTCCCTGTTGATGCTGGCCATCCCGGCCGCCGTCGCCGGGGTCGGCCGTCGCATCGCCGTCACCCCGCCCTCGGCCTCGGGCGAGCCCCACCCGGCCATGATCTTCGCCGCCGCCGAGGCCGGTCTCGACGCGTTGTGGCTGATCGGCGGTGCCCAGGCCATCGCCGCCCTGACCTTCGGTGCCGAGCTGGACGACGGCGTCATCGAACCCTGTGACAAGCTGTTCGGGCCCGGCAACGCCTGGGTCGCCGAGGCCAAGAAGCAGGCCGCCAACCTGCCCGGCGGCCCCGCCGTCGACATGCCCGCCGGCCCCTCGGAACTGCTGGTCATAGCCGACCGCGACGCCGACCCTGAAATCGCCGCCGCCGACCTGCTCAGCCAGGCCGAGCACGACGCCGACGCCCAGGTCATCCTCGTCTCCGAGAGCCGGGCCAACATCGACGCCATCCTCGCCGAGGTGGAGGAGCAGCTGCAGACCCTGCCCCGGGCCGACATCGCCCGCGCCTCCCTCGCCGAGGGCCGCGCCATCCGCGTCCGCGATGTGGCCGAGGCCTGTGAGGTGGCCAACCTGTACGCGCCGGAACACCTCGCCCTTCAGACCGTCGAACCCGACCGACTGGTCAGCCGCATCTCGGCCGCAGGGGCGGTCTTCGTCGGGGCCTTCGCGGCCGAGACCCTCGGCGACTACGCCGCCGGCCCCAGCCACGTCCTGCCCACCGACGGCGCCGCCCGCACCATGGGCGGAGTCACCACCGCCAGCTTCATGACCACCATGTCGGTCCAGGTCGTGACCGAGGCTGGCGCCGCCGCCCTCGCCCCCGTCGCCGCCCGCCTCGCCCGGCTGGAAGGACTGGAAGCCCACGCCCGGGCCGCGGATCTGAGGACCGGCGCATGAACAACCTCCCCGCCCCCTTCGCCCCGCTGGTCGCCGGCGGCGACGGCCTCGACCGTTATCCGGCCGAGCCCCGCGCCCTCGCTGCCCGCATGGCCCAGGTCTATGGCGTGGCCGCCGACAGCGTCCTGCCGGTTCGCGGCCTCACACACGGCCTCGAACTGGTCTTCCGCCTCGCCGCCCGTGACGGTGTTCGCGTCGAGGCACCCGACGCCGAGCCGTACCGCGCCCTCGCCGCCCTCTACGCCGCGCCCACCCCTGGGGCCGAGACCGGCGCCGTCATCCTCCGCGCCCTCGGCTCCCCCGAAGCCGTGGCCGAGATGGCCGAACGGGTCGCCCCGGCCTTGCTGGTCATTGACGAGGGCATGGCCGAGTTCGCCGACGCCACCTCCGCGGCGACCGCCATCCCCGACCACGCCAACCTGATCGTCCTGCGCAGCCTCTCGCTCGCCCATGGCCTGGCCGGTGCCCGCGTCGGTGCCGCCCTCGGCCAGCCGGAGACCTTGGCCCGCCTCGCCTCGGTGCTGGAGCCCTGGGCCCTCCCCGAGGTCTCAATCCGTCTCGCCCTGCAGGCCCTCGACCCCTCACGGATGATGGAGACGACGGCCCGTATCGCCCTCGTCCGGTCGGAGCGTGAGCGGCTGATCAAGGCCCTCGCCCGCGACATGGCGATCGAGCCGGGCTTCGGCCCCGTCATCATGGCCCGGCCCACCGACCCGGATGCCGTCCTGACCGCTCTCGCCCGTTTCGGCCTCACCGCCGAACGCGCCGGCGACCGGTTGCGTTTGCCCGTCTCCGCCAAGGCCGAGGTCAACGACCGGCTCCTCGCCGCCCTCGGCCTCGGTGCCGCATCCGGCCGCGCCCACCGCACCGGCGAGGCCGTCCGCGACACGAAAGAGACCCGCATTGTCTGCGCCGTCGACCTCGACGCGACCGGGCCCGTCTCCATCGCCACCGGCGTCGGCTTCTTCGACCACATGCTGGAACAGGTCGCCGCTCACGGCGGCTTCTCCCTGCGGCTGGCCTGCGAGGGCGACCTGCACACCGACCCGCACCACACCATCGAGGACTCCGCTATCGCCCTCGGTCAGGCCCTGAAACAGGCGCTCGGCGAACGCCGCGGCATCGCCCGTTACGGCTTCGTCCTGCCCATGGACGAGGCCAACGCCAGCGTCTCCATCGACCTGTCCGGCCGACCCTTCCCGGTTTTCGAGGGGACCTTCTCCACCCCCTTCATCGGCGACTACCGCACCGACCTGACGGCCCACGTCTTCCGCTCGCTGGCCGAAGCCATGGGCGCGGCCGTCCATGTCTCGGTCTCCGGCGACGACGACCACCACAAGACCGAAGCCGTCTACAAGGCCTTCGGACGCGCCCTGCGTCAGGCCATCCGCATCGAGGGCGACGCCGTGCCCAGCACCAAGGGCGTGCTGTGACCGAGGTCACCGTCCTGGCCTACGGTGCCGGCAACATAGCCTCCGTCCGGTTCGCGCTGGAGCGGCTCGGTGCCACCGTGCGCCTGACGGATGACCCCGCCGCCGTCAGTGAGGCCGAACGGCTGATCCTGCCCGGCGTCGGTGCCGCGGCCTACGCCATGGCAAGGCTGACCGCCCTCGGCCTCGTCGAACCGCTCCGCGCCTTCTCCCGCCCCCTGCTCGGCGTCTGCCTCGGCCAGCAGCTGTTGTTCGAGACCAGCGAGGAAGGCGAACCCGTCCCCCTGCTCGGCCTGATCCCCGGCGCCGTTCGCCGTCTCGAGCCCGGCCCGGGCCTGACCGTGCCGCACATGGGCTGGTCGCGCCTGACCGCCGATCGGGCCGATCCCCTGCTCGAAGGGATCGAAGACGGCGCCTACGCCTATTTCGTCCACGGCTTCGTCTGCCCGGACGGCCCGGCGACCCTCGCCCGTGCCGACTACGGCGGCCCGGTGCCCGCCATGGTCCGCAGCGCCAACCGCTGGGGCTGCCAGTTCCACCCCGAGCGTTCGGCCGCCGCCGGCGCCCGCATCCTGCGCAACTTCCTGGAGCTTCCCGCGTGATCGTCTATCCCGCCATCGACCTGAAAGACGGGATCTGCGTGCGGCTGATGCATGGCCGGTTTGATGCCGTCACCCGCTACGACGACCAGCCCTCCGCCCGGCTCGCCGCCTTCGCGGCCGCCGGCGCGACCTGGGCCCACATCGTCGACCTCGACGGCGCCGAGGCCGGCCGCGCGGTCCAGCACGCCCTGATCGGGGACCTCGCCCGGTCCATCGACATCCGCATCCAGTCCGGCGGCGGGGTCCGCTCCGCCGACGACGTCGCGGCCCTGATCGACACCGGCGTCGCCCGCGTGGTCGTCGGTTCTCTCGCCGTGTCGCAGCCGGATACGGTGGCCGACTGGCTGCGCCACTTCGGCCCGGACCGCATCACCCTGGCCATCGACGTCAAGGCGGACGGCGACCGCTGGGTCCCGGCCCTCAAGGGCTGGGCCGAGGCGGCAGGCGTCGATCTCTGGACCGCGCTGGACCGCTATCCGCCCAACCTCGCCCATCACCTGCTGGTCACCGACGTCGGCCGCGACGGCGCCCTGACCGGTCCCAATCTCGACCTGCTGGGCGAGATCATCCGCCGCCGGCCCGATCTGAAGGTCCAGGCCTCGGGCGGCGTGGCCACGGTCGCGGACCTGACCGCCGCTGCCGCCCTCGGCTGCGACGGCGCCATCGTCGGCCGTGCCCTCTACGAGAACCGCTTCACCCTCGAAGAAGCGCTCGCGGCCAAGGCGCCGGCATGACGGCCCGTCGCATCATTCCCTGTCTCGACGTCAAGGGCGGCCGGGTGGTCAAGGGCGTCCGCTTCCAGGGCCACACCGACATGGGCGACGCCGGCGACCTGGCCGCACGCTATCGCGACGAGGGTGCCGACGAGCTGGTCTTCTACGACATCACCGCCAGCCCCGAGGGTCGCACGCTCGACTACGGCTGGGTCCGCGACATCGCCCGCCTGCTCGACATCCCGTTCAGCGTCGCCGGCGGCATCCGCTCGGTCGACCAGGCCGCGCGCTGCTTCGACCACGGCGCCGACAAGGTCTCGATCAACTCCCCCGCCCTCGAGCGTCCCGAGTTGATCGCCGAAATGGCGGCGCGCCTCGGCAGCCAGTGCGTCGTCGTCGGGGTCGACTCCAAACGCGCCGGAGACGACTGGCTGGTGCACCAGTACACCGGCGACCCGACCGCCAGCCGCGGTGCCGGCCGCCGCACCCTCGACTGGATCGTCGAGGCCCAGACCCTCGGTGCCGGCGAGATCGTCCTGAACTGCATGGACGAGGACGGCGTCCGCCGCGGCTACGACATCGCCCAGCTCGCCGCCGCCCGCGCCCTTCTGACCATACCGCTGGTCGCCTCGGGCGGTGCCGGCGCGGCCTCGCATTTTCGCGACGTCTTCGAACAGGCCGACGTCTCCGGTGCCCTCGCCGCCAGTGTTTTTCACACCGGGACCCTGACGATTCCCGATCTCAAGGCGTTTCTCTCTGACGCCGGACAGGAAATGAGACTGTGATCGATCCTTCCACCCTCGACTTCGACAAGTCCGGCGGCCTCATCCCCGTCGTCGTCCAGGACGCCGCCACCCTGCAGGTCCTGACGCTGGCCTATATGGACCGCGCCGCCCTCGACGAGACGATCGCCTGCAGCGAAGCCACTTTCTTCTCGCGCTCGCGCGGCGGGCGCTGGCGCAAGGGGGAGACCTCGGGCGACCGGCTGCACGTCGTCTCGATCACGCCCGACTGCGACGGCGATGCGATCGTCCTCAAGGTCCGCCCTGTCGGCAACGCCTGCCACCTGAACCGCATCAGCTGTTTCGGCGAGGAGGACGCGCCGGGCCTGGGCCGGCTCGCCCGGCTGGAAGCGACCATCGCCGAACGCGCCGCCGCCGATCCGGCCCAAAGCTGGACCGCCCGTCTGCTCGCCGAGGGCGTCAAACGCGTCGCCCAGAAGGTCGGCGAGGAAGGGGTCGAGACCGCCCTCGCCGGCGTCGCGGGCCCGGATTCAGAACTGGCGGCGGAAGCCGCGGATCTGGTCTATCACCTGATGGTCCTGCTTCGGGCGCGTCACATGGTGTTTCAGGACGTCCTCGACGTCTTGGCGCAGCGCGCGGAAGCGGCCAGACAATCCCCCGGTCCAGCCGGGACCTGAATGGAGAAGAGCGCATGGCGGCCCTGGTGCTGTTCGGCGGCGGCGGCGATCTCGCCATGCGGATGCTGCTGCCCTCACTCTATTTTCTCGAGCACGACGGCCTGCTGCCCGACGGGCTGAAGATCATCGGCGCGGCCCGCTCGGACGAGAGCTGCGAGGAATATGTCGCCAGGGTCCGCGCCGCGGTCGAGGGCAAGGCCCGGGCCGACGACGCCTGGTCGGACGCCGCCTGGGCCCGGCTCGACGCCCGGCTCGACTATCTGCCCGTCGATGCCACCGACCCCGCCAGCCTGAAGCCGCTCAAGGACAAGGTCGGCGACGGCGGTGTGACCAGCTTCCTCGCCGTCTCGCCCTCGCTGTACGGCCGTATCGTCACGGCCCTGAAGGCCGCGGGCCTGGCCGAGGCGACCGACCGCGTGGTGCTCGAAAAGCCCGTCGGCCGCGATCTCCAGTCCTTCCTCGAGATCGACGACGCCGTCGCCCATGCCTTCTCCGAGGACCAGGTTTTCCGCATCGACCACTACCTCGGCAAGGAGACGGTCCAGAACCTGATCGCCCTGCGCTTCGGCAACACCATCTTCGAGCCGCTGTGGAACAGCCTGTCGATCGACCACGTCCAGATCACCGTGGGCGAGACCGTCGGCGTCGGCGACCGCTGGCCCTATTATGACGAGTACGGTGCCCTGCGGGACATGCTGCAGAACCACATGCTCCAGCTGCTCTGCCTCGTCGCCATGGAGCCGCCGTCCGACCTCGATCCGGACTCGGTCCGCAACGAGAAGGTCAAGGTCATCCGCTCACTCCGTCCGATCACGGAGCATGAGGCCGAGCGTGTGACGGTGCGCGGCCAGTACGTCGCCGGAACCAGCGAGGGCAAGCCCGCGAAATCCTACAGCGAGGAGCGTGGCCAGCCTTCCGACACCGAGACCTTTGTCGCCGTGCGCGTCGACATCGACAACTGGCGCTGGGCCGGCACCCCCTTCTTCCTGCGCACCGGCAAGCGGCTGGCCGAGAAGCGGACCGAGATCGTCATCCAGTTCAAACCGGTGCCCCACTCGATCTTCGACCACGGCGCACGCGGCGAGATCGCCGCCAACCGTCTGGTCATCGAGCTCCAGCCCGAGGAAGACATCGCCCTGTCGGTGATGAACAAGAAGCCTGGGCTGGACCCGCAGATGAAGCTGCAGCCGATCCAGATGTCCCTGTCCTGGGGCCAGGGCGACAAGGGTGCCAAGCCGCCGCGTCGCCGCATCGCCTACGAACGGTTGCTGCTCGACGCCCTGTCCGGGGACTCCACCCTGTTCGTACGCCGCGACGAGGCGGAGCAGGCCTGGAAATGGGTCGACGAGGTCTCGGACGCCTGGCGCGGCGCGGCCTTCAAGCCGAAGGAATACGACGCCGGGACCTGGGGCCCGCCCGAGGCCGACCTGCTGCTCGAGCGCGGCGGCCGGGCCTGGAACACCGGCCATGGGTGAGGTCGCGCCCGCTATCGAGTCCTTCGCCGACGGCACCGCCTGGGCCGACGCCTGCGCCGACCGCCTGACTGACGCACTCGCCGCCGCCCTCACCGATACGGGCAAGGCCGTCTTCGCCGGATCCGGCGGCTCGACACCCGCGCCGATCTACCGCCGTATGGCGCAGGCCGACCTCGACTGGTCGCGCGTCGCCGTCACCCTGATCGACGAACGCTACGTCCCTGAGACCTCGCCCGAGTCCAACGCGGCCCTGCTGAAGCAGACCCTGCTGTCAGGTCCGGCCGCCGCGGCGCGCTTCGTGCCCCTATTCCATCCGGCCGTGACCGTCGATCGGGCGGCCGCCCTGGCCGCCCATGCGCTGGCGGCCGAAGGCGGCAAATTGGACGCCATCCTTCTCGGCATGGGGGAGGATGGCCATATCTGTTCCATGTTCCACGACAGCCCGACCCTGAAGACCCTGCTCTCGCCCGCGCTCCGGCCGACCGTTCTCGGCGTCCCCCACGGCCGCGACGGCACCGCGCCCGGCTTGGAGCGGCTGTCGATCAACCTGCCGTATCTGATGACCGCCCGCCGCGTCGTCCTGGCCATCACCGGTGCCACCAAACGGGCCGTGTTCGAGCGTGAGGCCGTCGGCGACCCGGCCATCCAGCCCATCGCCGCGCTCATCGCGGCCAACGTCACCCTCGACGTTCTGTGGACGGAGAAAGCGTGATGTCCAGACTCCATCCCGTCGTGGCCGAGGTCACCGCCCGTATCGTCGAACGTTCGAAGGCGACCCGCGCCGACTATCTCCAACGCATGGACGCCGCAGGCTCCTCCGGCGTCGGCCGGGCCAAGCTCAGCTGCGCCAACTGGGCCCACGCCTTCGCGGGTGCCCCGGTCAAGGACAAGCTCAACGCCATGTCCGGGACCCAGCCGAACGTCGGCGTCGTCACCGCCTACAACGACATGCTCTCGGCGCATCAGCCGTTCGAGCGCTTCCCGCAGATCATCCGCGACGCCGTGCGCGAGGTGAACGCCACCGCCCAGGTCGCCGGTGCCACGCCCGCCATGTGCGACGGCGTCACCCAGGGCCGCCCCGGCATGGACCTGTCGCTGTTCAGCCGCGACGTCATCGCCATGTCCACCGCCGTGGCCCTGACCCACGACGCCTTCGATTCCGTGATCTGCCTCGGCGTCTGCGACAAGATCGTGCCCGGCCTGTTCATGGGCTCGCTGGCCTTCGGCCACCTGCCGGTCGTCTTCGCTCCCGCCGGGCCGATGCCATCCGGCATTCCCAATTTCGAGAAGGCCCGCGTCCGTGCCGAATATGCGCAAGGCAATGTGAGTCGGTCCGTCCTGCTGGAAAGCGAGATCGGCTCCTACCATTCGCCGGGCACCTGCACCTTCTACGGCACGGCCAACTCCAACCAGATGATGATGGAGCTGGGCGGACTGCACCTGCCCTCGACCGCCTTCGTCCATCCCGAGACCGGCCTCCGCGACGCCCTGACGGCGGCGGCGGCCAAACGCGCCGTCGAGCTCGCCCGCACCGGTCAGTGCCGTATGGCCGACGTCATTTCCGAGAAGTCCGTCGTCAATATGATCGTCGCCCTGCTGGCGACCGGCGGCTCGACCAATCACGCCATCCATCTGGTCGCCATGGCCCGCGCGGCCGGGGTGCTGATCGACTGGACCGACATGGACCAGCTGTCCTCGGTCACCCCGCTTCTGGCCCGCGTCTATCCCAATGGCTCGGCCGATGTGAACGCCTTCCAGGCCGCCGGCGGGGTCGCCTTCGTCGCCCGCGAACTGGCCCAGGCAGGCCATATCCATTCCGACGTGGTCACCGTCATGGGCGAGGGCATTCACCACTATTTCCAGGAGCCGATGCTGATCGACGGCGAGCTGGTCTGGAACGACGGCGTCACGGAAAGTCTGGACACGGACATTCTCCGCCCCGCGTCTGACCCATTCGACCACGAGGGCGGTCTGCGCCTCGTCCAGGGCGACCTCGGCCGGGCCGTGATCAAGGTCTCGGCCGTCAAGCCGGAGAACCGCATCGTCGAGGCGCCCGCCGCCGTCTTCGAAACCCAGGAAGACGCCCTCCAGGCCTTCAAGGACGGCAAGCTGAACCGCGACGTGATCGTGGTGCTGCGCTTCCAGGGCCCTCGCGCCAACGGCATGCCGGAGCTGCACAGCCTGTCCCCGGCCCTGTCGGTGTTGCAGGACAAGGGCTTCAAGGTCGCCTTCGTCACCGACGGCCGCATGTCCGGGGCCTCGGGCAAGACACCCGCCGCCATCCATGTCTCGCCCGAGGCCCTGGCCGGTGGGCCCCTGGCCCATGTCCGCGACGGCGACATCATCCGGCTCGACGCCGAGGCCGGCGTCCTGACCACCGTCGGCGTCCCCGACCTGTCCTCGCGGCCTGCCGCCGTCCGCACGCCCGCCCATGCCACGGGCGCGGCCTGGGGCTATGGCCGCGAACTGTTCGGTGCCTTCCGGCAGGCGGTCGGCACGGCGGAGGCCGGTGCCTCGATCTGTTTCGACTCCCCGACTGGCGAACTGTCGCACGCCGACACGCCGCCGAACGCAAATCTCGTCGACCGCACGGTCGACGCCTGATGCAGAGGACGCCTGAATGACCGTGGCCTGGGACCGGACCCTTCTCGTCGGCGATGTCGGGGGAACCAACGCTCGCTTTGCCCTGGCCCACATGGTCGAGGGTCGGCCGGTGCTTGAGCGCCATCAAAGCTTCCCGGCGTCGGAACATCCCACCTTCCTCGGCGGCGTAAAGGCCTTCATCGACGGCTGCGACATCAAGCCGACGGGCGGAGTCCTCGCCGTGGCCGGGCCGGTCACGGACGGGTCCATCGACCTGACCAACTCCCCCTGGCGGGTGTCCGAGGCCGAGCTTCAGACGCTGGGCCTCAACCCGGTCAGCCTGATCAATGATTTCGAGGCCCTGGCCTGGGGTGCGCCGGTCGTGCCGTACGACCAGCTGGCCTCGCTCGGAGGCCCCGCCGCCGGCGATCCCCATGCATCCATCGCCGTGCTCGGGCCCGGTACCGGCTTCGGCGTCTCGGCCCTGGCGAGGGATCACCATGGACGGGCGATCGCCATGCCGACCGAAGGCGGCCACGCCTGTTTCGCTCCCGGCGACCCCATCGAGGACGAGATCCTGCGCATCCTGCGCCGCCGCTATGATCGCGTCTCGATTGAGCGGTTGATCTGCGGATCCGGCCTGTTGAACATGCACCGCGCCCTCGCCGAGATCGACGGACGCGACAGCCACATCGACGATCCGGCCCAGATCACAGCCGAGGCGCTCGAGAACCCCAACAGCCACTGTGGTGCGACCCTGGCCCGGTTCTGCGCCATTCTCGGCGCCGTCGCCGGTGACATCGCCCTGACCACGGGCGCGCGCGGCGGCGTCTATATCGCTGGCGGCATCGCGCCCCGCATCCTGCCCTTCCTCAAGGCCAGTCCGTTCCGCGAACGGTTCGAGCGCAAGGGCCGGTTCCAGGACTATATGGCCGCCATCCCGACGAACGTGATCCTGCACAAACATGCGGCCCTGCTGGGCGCCGCCCGGGTCGCCTTCTCCGCATCGATCTGAGGTTCCAACACTTTTTTCTCACGCCGCCGTGAACCCGATCGGCGCGGCGGAGTTATGAGGTTTCCACTCTGGAAGGATATCCTCATGCGTAAACTGATCATCGCCGCCGCCGCCACCTTCGCCTTCGTCGGCCTCGCCGCCTGCGGTGAAAGCGCCGCCGACAAGACCGCTGAAGTTCAAGCGGACGCCCTGGAAGAGCAGGCTGCTGCCGCTCCGACCGAAGCCGCTGAAACCGCCCTCAACGCCGAAGCCGACCGCGTCGAACAACAGGCCGGCAACGCCGACGGTGGCATGACCACCGAGAACACGCCGAACACCTCGCCGAGCGCCACGCCGGCCAACCCGAACAACTAATCGGGACGACTCCGGGGGGTCATAACCTCCGGAGACTATTCAGAACGGTCAGCCCCCGTCGCGTTCGCGGCGGGGGTTTTCCGTGTCCGGAAAAGAAAAGGTCTCAGGGCTTCTTCGGCGGCCAGGGGATGAAGGCGCTGGTCCGGCGCACATAGTCGACATAGCCCGGCCGGGTGCCGTGAATGGCCTTTTCCGTGATCCCGATCCCCGACCATTTGGTCAGGGTGAAGGTCAGGAAGAGCGGCCCCGCGATCGCCCACAGCCCCGGCCCGGTCTCGGCGGCGATCAGATACAGGCCCCACCAGACGCAGGCGTCGCCGAAATAGTTGGGATGGCGGGTGTATTTCCACAGGCCGGTGTCCAGCACCTTGCCCTTGTTCGCCGGGTCATTGCGGAAGGCGGTCAGCTGGGCGTCGCCGATGCTTTCGAAACCAATTCCGATGACCGCCAGCACCGCCCCGGCCCAGCCGAGCCAGCCCACGGCCGGCTCAAGGGCGACCTGACCCAGTTGCACCGGCAGGGAAGTCAGCCAGGCCAGCACCGCCTGCGGCACAAACACCACCAGCAGCGCCGTCTTGCCGAAGCCCCAGCCGCGGTTGGTTTCCATCCGGGCCAGTAGGTTCAGATACCGGCCATCGGCTCCGTGCGCGCGCCAGCGGCGATAGAGATGCCAGCCCAGCCGCAGGGCCCAGATCCCGACCAGCCACATCAGCAGCCATTTGCGCGTCGGGTCACCCTCGGTCCGGGGAAAGGTGACCAGGGCCAGAAACAGCATGGCCATGGGCCAGACGGCGTCGATGAAGCTGACGTCCTTCAGACGCAGCGACAGGGTCCACAGCCCGATCATCACCACGATGATCAGGGCCAGGTTCAGGCCCAGAAGGGCAGCGATCTCGGTCAGGCTCATGGGTCAGAAACGTCCGTGGGGTGGGGCCGGATGCAAAAGGATCAGTCGACGCAGAGCGTGGCCTCGGCCTTGCCGCTCTCGACCGTGGTGTAACAGCCGAACCGGCTGCTCGAGGCCTGGCACTGGCCGACGGCGTTCGTGCCCGCGGCCGGCGCATTGGCCACGTCCTCGACGCGACAGTCGCCCGCGCAGTCGTCGCCATCGGTGCAGCGGGTCCCGGCATCGGCATAGGTGATCACGCAGCGCACCGACTGCATCCGGCCCTGCGGCAGCATCTTGCCGCCGGCCCGCGCGCAGGCCGCCGCATCCTCGCTGCCGGCCACCGATTGTACCGCAGGCGTCACCCCGGCCAGATCGGTCTTGCCGTCATTCGCCGGCAACGGCTGGCAGGCCGCCATCAACACCGCCGCCGCAATCAGAATGCGCTTCATGTTACCTGGCCCTTTTCGAAGCCTGTCCAGACGTCGTCGTAGTCCAGCTGCATCGTGGGACTGGTTTGCGCCCATTCCGTGGTCCGGATCGGTGCCCGGGTTTCGAACATGAAGGCCAGGGTGTTCTCGATCTTCACCGGCTTGAGCTCGGCGGCGACCGCCTTGTCATAGCTGGCCTGGTCCGGCCCGTGGCCGCTCATGCAGTTGTGCAGCGAGGCCCCACCCGGCGCGAAACCGCCCTCCTTGGCGTCATACTCGCCGGTCACCAGCCCCATGAACTCGCTCATCACGTTGCGGTGGAACCACGGCGGACGGAAGGTGTCCTCGCCCACCATCCAGCGCGGCGGGAAGATGACGAAGTCGCAGTTGGCGGTTCCCGGCGTATCCGACGGCGAGGTCAGGACGGTGAAGATCGACGGGTCCGGATGGTCGAAACTGACCGTACCGATCGTGTTGAACCGGGCGGTGTCGTATTTGTACGGCGCATAGTTGCCGTGCCAGCCGACCACATCCAGCGGCGAATGCGGGAAGGTCGTGGTCCACAGGCGGCCGCCGTATTTCTGCACGCACTCGGTCGGCCGGTCGATGTCCTCGAACGCCGCCACGGGCGTCTGGAAATCGCGGTGATTGGCCAGGCCGTTCGAGCCGATCGGCCCGAGGTCCGGCAGGCGGAAGAGGGCACCGTAGTTCTCGCAGACATAGCCGCGGATCGGCCCGGAACATTCGACCCGGAACCGCACCCCGCGCGGAATGACCACGATCTCGCCGGGCCGGGCGTCGATCCGCCCCATCTCGGTGACGAAGGCCTGGTCGCCCGACTGCGGCACGATCAGCAGCTCGCCGTCGGCGCAGTAGAAGACCCGGTCGACCATCGACCGGTTGGCCGCATACATATGGATGCCGACGCCCGACAGCGCCTCCGCATCGCCCGTCCCGCCATAGGTCACCAGCCCCTCGACCCAGTCGGTCGACGCGGTCGGCAGCGGCAGGGGATCCCACCGCATCCGGTTCGGCGACGGCGGCGCGTCATGGAAGGGTCCGGTCCGCACCAGCCCCTGGGCGAACGGCCTGTAGGCCGGGTGCTGCGCGCTCGGCCGCAACCGGTACAGCCACGACCGCCGGTTCTCGCTGCGCGGGGCGGTGAAGGCCGTCCCCGATAGCTGCTCCGCATACAGCCCCATCGGCGCCCGCTGCGGTGAATTCCGGCCCTCAGGCAGTGCGCCGGGCACGGCCTCGGTCGCGAAATGATTGCCGAAGCCGCTCAGATAGTGAGGCGCGTTGGATCGCGTCGTCATGGTCAGAGTCTCCCTGCCCCTCGATCTAGGACAGGCCGGACCGGTTGGCCACTCCGGCGTGAACCGGAGGTGATCAACGCCGTCAGAAGCCCTGCGCCCGCGCCATCCGTTCCTGATGGAAGCCGGCGTCGCCGAGCAGCTCGTTGAGCACCCGCACCCGCTTCATGAACAGGCCGACGTCATATTCGTCCGTCATGCCGACGCCGCCGTGCATCTGCACCGCCTCCTGCACCGCCAGTTCGGCGACCCGGCCGGCCTTGGCCTTGGCCACAGAAACCCGGAGGGCGGCATCCGGTCGATCGGAATCCAGCGCCGTCAGCGCCCCCATAACCGCCGCCCGCGCGATCTCGATCTCGCTGAACAGATGGGCCGAGCGATGCTGCAAGGCCTGGAACTCGCCGATCAGCTTGCCGAACTGTTTGCGGGTCCGCAGATAGGCCATGGTCGTCTGGAAGGCCTGATCCCCTGCCCCGTTCAGCGACGCCGCCGCACAGGCCCGGCCAAGGTTCAGCGCCCCTTCCAGCAACGCCTCGCCGCCATCGACCGACCCGATCACGGCATCAGCATCGACCTCGACATCCGTCAGCGTCACCCGCGCCGCATTGTGCGCATCGACCATGACGGTCCGCTCGATCTCGACCCCGGCTGTCTTGGGATCGACGAGGAACAGGGACAGCCCGTTCTCGGTCAGGGCCGCAACGATCAGCGCATCGGCGACATGGCCGTCCAGCACGAACCCCTTGGCGCCGTTCAGCTTGAACCCGTTGCCCGACCGCTCGGCCACGGTCGCAATCCGCGACGGCGCATGTTTGGAACCCTCGTCCACGGCCAGGGAGACAATGGCCTCGCCCGCCGCGATCCGGGGCAGCCAGGCCGCCTGTTGCTCGGCGGATCCGCCGTCGACCAGCACCTTGGCCGACAGCACGCCCGAGCCGAGGAAGGGCGACGGTGCCAGGGTCCGCCCCAACGCCTCGGCCATCACCCCGGCCTCGACCGCGCCAAGGCCCGAGCCGCCGTGTTCTTCGGGGATGATCACCCCGGCGAAACCCATCTCGCCGAAGGCCCGCCACAGGTCGCGCGACACCCCGTCGGTGTCCTTCGAGTCGCGCAGCTTCCTCAGGTGGGCGATCGGCGCGTGTTCGTTGAGGAAGCCGTCCGCGGCCTCCTTCAGCATGGTCTGCTCTTCGGTCAGGATCAGGGGCATGGGCTCAGGCTCCCGGAAGCTGAAGCAGGTGTTTGGCGATGATGTTCAGCTGCACTTCGCTGGTCCCACCCTCGATGGAGTTGGCCTTGGTCCGCAGCCAGTCGCGCGCCGCCTTGCCGCCGCGCGAGCGCTCGCTCTCCCACTCCAGTGCGTCAGACCCGCCCGCCGCCATCAGCAGCTCGTGGCGACGCTTGTTCAGCTCCGACCCATAGTATTTCAGCATCGAGGCGATGGCCGGATGCGCCTGGCCCACCTTCACCTGATCCCCGGCCCGCTCCATGGCGAGGCGGAAGGCCGCGGCGTCCACTTCCATCTCGGCGATCCGTGCACGGAGCATCGGCTCGTCGAGCCGGCCGTCGTCGTCGGTCCCGATCGATCCGGTCGCGACCTGACCGAGGGGACGCCCGCCGCCGAGCTCACCCATGGCCCCGATCATCGTCCGCTCGTGCGCCAGAAGATATTTGGCCACATCCCAGCCCCGGTTCAGCGTTCCGACCAGATTTTCCTTCTCGACCCGCACATCGTCGAAGAAGGTCTCGCAGAACGGACTCTTGCCACTGATCAGGGTGATCGGCCGCGTCGACACCCCGGTCGTGGCCATGTCGATCAGCACAAAACTGATGCCCAGATGTTTCGGTGCCTCGGCGTCCGTCCGCACCAGACAGAAGATCCAGTCGGCCTTGTCGGCGTAGCTGGTCCAGACCTTCTGGCCGTTGACGATCCAGTGGTCGCCGCGATCTTCGGCCCGGGTCTGGATGGACGCGAGGTCGGACCCCGAGCCCGGCTCGGAATAGCCCTGGCACCAGCGGATTTCGCCGCGCACGATCTCGGGCAGGAAGCGCAGCTTCTGCGCCTCGGTGCCGAAGGCCAGCAGCGCCGGACCCAGCATCCAGACCCCGAAACTGGCCAGCGGCGGATGGGCATCGATGCGCCGCATCTCCGAATGCAGCACCTTGGCCTGTTCGCGGCTCAGCCCGCCCCCGCCGTATTGGGTCGGCCATTCCGGGGCGGTCCAGCCCCTGGCCCCCATCCGGTCAAGCCAGATCTTGTGCGCCGGGGTCGGGAAGACGGCGTTGCGCCCGCCCCAGACCCGGTCGTCCTCGCTCTCCACCGGCCCGCGGCATTCCGCCGGACAGTTGGCCTCAAGCCAGGCGCGGGTCTCCGCGCGGAATGCATCAAGATCAGTCATGTCATCCTCCGTGCCGAAACCTTAGCAGCGATTCCGCGGTGACGCAGCGTCAGCCCCCGCCCGGCAGGAACGGCGAGAAGGTGATGACCGTGAAGGTGTCGCGGATGTTGGCCCGGGTCTGCACCGACTTCGTCACGAAGGTCCCGATGTCCATGTCCCTGGGCAGCTGGAATTTGGCCAGCAGGTCGTACTGGCCCGAGGTCGAATAGACCTCCGAGACGTACTCGACATTGTCCACCATATCGGCCGCCACATCGTTGGCGTGGCCCAGCTCGCATTTGATGAAGACGAAGATGGCGGTCATCATGGCGGAGGTCCTTCCGGGTGTTGGACGCTGTCTAGCGGATGGATGCGTGTCAGGCGAGATCGACCCAAAAATCGTTGACTGGGAAGCGCAATACAACAACCGCGCCCTTGTGCCCGATCATCCCGCCGTCATGCAGCGCTGGCGCGAGACCGCGGAGGTCGCCCGTGCGGCTCATCCGCCGCTCGAAATCGCCTACGGCCGCGGGCCCCGCGAGGTCATGGACCTGTTCGAGGCCGGCCCCGACGTGCCTGTCGCCGTCTTCCTGCACGGCGGCTACTGGCAGGCCCTCGACAAGGACTGGTTCTCCGGCCTGGCCCCGGCGCTGCTCGCCCGGGGCGTAAGCCTGGCCATACCCTCCTACGACCTCTGCCCCGCCGTCCGCCTCGGGACGATCCTGCGTCAGGTCCGCAGCGCTGTTGAAAGGGTCCGCGAGCGCACCGGCGTCCGCCCCGTCGTCTTCGGCCACTCGGCTGGCGGGCACATGGCAGCCTGCATGCTCAGCGAGGGCCGCGCCTCGGCTGCGGTGGCCATCAGCGGCGTCTTCGACCTCACGCCCCTGATTCCGACCTCGCTGAACAAGGCCCTCGACCTCGACGACCGCGAGGCCGCCGCCCTGTCGCCGATCCACTGGCCCGTCCCCAACGGCTCCACCCCCGGCGGCACGGTGCTGGACTGCCTTGTCGGCGCTGACGAGAGCCCGGCGTTCCTGCGCCAGTCGCGGATGATGGCCGACCATTGGGGGAGTCAGGGCGTCGAGACACGCTACGAAGCGCTGCCGGGGCTGAACCATTTCACCGTGCTCGACCCGCTGTTTGATCCGGGAACCCCGATGGTGATGCGGATAGCCGGTCTGGCGCGGGCCTCCGCATAACGGCGATCGCTCGCGGTATCCGCGAACGAAAGTCCGGTCCGCGGAAAGGTGGATCAAGGCGTCGCCTGATTCAGAGCTTGACGACAATGACGAATGGTTGTGTCTGCACTGTTCCGGTCAGATGTTCTGGCGATCCGTCGCATCCAGTTGAGTTTGATGTTCCGCGTCTTTTCCCGCCTGATCCGTCAGCTTCGTTGCCGCCGCCATCGCTGGCGCCCTGACCGCAAGAGAACGGGCGGGGAGTTCTGCGACCTCTGTGGTGCCAAGCGCAAAGCGGTCTGACCCGCCCGGCCGGCTTTCGAAACACAAAGTTCCAGACTGGCCCGCACCGGCGCTTTCCCGGCATGCGGCGGGTGGGATAAGCATGGCGGGCTGCCGGAGCGACCGGCGGAGGAATCAGACCATGCGCCACGACCGCCTCGCCGTCCTGACCGCCCTGGAGACCCAGGGCGTGGCACCGGTCTTCTACCACCCTGATCCGCAGACCTGCCTGGACGTCATCCGCGCCTGCGCCCGCGGCGGCGCGCCGGTGATCGAGTTCACCAATCGCGGCGACTTTGCCTGCGACCTGTTCGGCGACATCGCGCGCGAGCTGCAGAAGACCGACCCCCACATCATCCTCGGCATCGGCTCGGTGGTCGATGCGGGCACGGCCAGCCTCTACCTCAATCGCGGCGCGCGCTTCGTGGTGAGCCCCTGCCTGGTTCCCGAGGTCGCCCGCGTCTGCAACCGGCGCATGACGGCGTATTTCCCCGGCTGCGGCTCGGTCACCGAGATCGGCCAGGCCCATGAGCTGGGCTGCGACATCGTCAAACTCTTCCCCGGTGCCAGCGTCGGCGGTCCCGATTTCGTCAAGGCAGTCCTGGGACCCATGCCGTGGACGAAGATCATGCCGACGGGCGGCGTTGATCCCGACCCGGCCAGCATCGGCAGGTGGTTCGGTGCCGGCATCGTCGCCGCGGGCATGGGCTCGAAACTGGTCACCGACGCCGCCGTCAAGGCCGGAGACTGGGCCGGCATCGAGGCGAATGTCCGCCAGACGGTGGACGCGATCGCGGCGTTCCGAGCGAAGTAGCCGTCTCCTCCCTGTCGCGCAGCGATGGGGAGGGGGACCATGCGAAGCATGGTGGAGGGGCCTTGGCGGCGTCGCGACCCTTTACCCCTCCACCGCCGTGCCGGCGGCCCCCCTCCCCACGCCTTCGGCGCAGGGAGGAAACTGCACTACAGCCCCAGCGTCGGACTGTTCAGGTCCAGCGCCGTCGCCGGGATCACCACCACGTCCGGATGGGCGGCGCGCAGGGCATCGATGAACATCGGGGCCTGGCCGACCACGACCACATAGGCCTCGTCCGCGCTCACAGCCTGGGCCGCCGCCATCACGCCCTCGGGCGTGGTCGCGGCGATCCGCTGCGGATAGGTCTCGATCTCCGTCAGCGGCAGACCATAGGTGACGGCGTCGGCCAGCACCCCGGCCAGACCCCCGGTCGTCTCCAGCGCGCGCGAGAAGCCGCCGGTGATGAAGGTCTCGCGGTCGGTCACCGTCTGGTCCGTCACCGCCTCGGTCCGGAGCCGGTTGAACTCGGCCAGGACCAGATCGACCACCTCGGCGGCACTCTCGTTCTTGGTCTGGGTCGCGGCGCTCAGCAGGCCGCCGTCGACCCGCGCGCCGAGCGAGGAGTTGGCCCCGTAGGACAGGCCCCGCTTGGCCCGGATCTCCTGGAACAGATGCCCGTTCTGGCCGCCGCCGATGACGCTGTTGACCACCGCCAGCGGATAGTAGCCGGCATCGGCCCGGCGCGGGCCGCGCACGGCCGCCGCCACCGCGGCCTGACCGGCACCCGGCAGGTCGACCACAACGATACGCGGTCCCGGCCGCTCGCCGCCGGCGCGGTTCGTGGCGGACGGTGCCGCGCCTGACGGCCGTTCCCATCCGCCCAGGGTCCGCTCGGCGAAGGCGAAGGCTTCTTCCGGCTCCATCCCGCCGGTGATGATCAGGGCGGCGTTGTCGGGCCGCCACCAGCGGTCATGGAAGCCGTCGATCTGGTCGCGCGTCATGGCCGCCACCGAGTCGGGCGTCCCTGACGAGGGCGCGCCATAGGGGGCGGCGCCGAAGGCCAGCCGGTTCAGCACCAGCGAGGCCAGCGGCCCCGGCTGACGCAGGTTGACCCGCAGGGCATTGACCGCCTGGGTCCGGCTGCGCGCCACCTCCTCCGCGGCGAAGGTCGGGCGCTGCACCACATCTGCGAACACCGCCCCCGCGGCCTCGGCCGAGGCGACGGGCGCCGACAGGAACAGGGTGGTCGAATCCGCCCCGGCCCCGCCGCCGATATTGGCGCCCAGCGCCTCCAGCGTCCGCGCGATCTCGGGTGCCGAGCGGTCGCCCGCCCCCTGGGTGGCCAGTCCGGCGGTCATCGCCGCCAGTCCCGGCTGATCAACGGGATCGCCCGCCGCCCCGCCCGCCATCACCAGCTGGGCATTGAGGATCGGCAGGTCGGTCGACTTCGCCACGATCACCCGCAGGCCGTTCGAGAGGGTCCGCTCGACCACCCGTGGCGTCGCCATCGCCCGCGGCTCGCCCGGCGCGGGCGGGGCCATGCGCTGGTCCTCGGGCAGCAGTTCATTGGCCGCCAGCACCGCCGGCGGCACGGTCAGGAAAGTCGGGACCGGAGCCGGATTGCGCCAGCTCTCCTCCGGCACGCCCTCGGGCCGCGCGCTCTCGTCCTGATAGCGGACCGAGACCCGGGCCTGATCATTCAGATAGGTCCGCGCCACGCGCTGCACGTCTGCCGCCGTCACCGCCTGGATCGCGGCCAGCCCCTCATCGGCGGCACGGGGGTTGTTCTCCGACACGATCGCCTGGCCCAGGATGAAGGCCCGGCCCGAAGAGGTCTCACGCTGGCGCAGTTCGCCGGCGACGATCTCGGTCCTGGCCTCGGCCAGTTCGGCCGCCGTCACCGGCTCGTCCCGCACCCGCGCCAGTTCCGCGTCGAGCGCCGCCTCGACGTCCGCGATCGCCTTGCCCTGGGCGACGACGGCGGTGACGGCGATGACGCCGTCCTCCTCCATTGCATTGCCGCTGAAGCTGGCGTTCGAGGCCAGTTGCGAGCGATAGACCAGCGACTGGTACAGCCGCGAGCTCTCGCCGCGCGACATGATCGCCTGCAGCACGTCCAGCGCCGCATTGTCCGGATGGTTCGCCGCCACGCCGGGGTAGATCACGCCCACCGCCGGCAGCGGCACGTTCGGCGCATAGGACTCGACCCTGCGCGGCGCGGTGCGCGGCGTCTCGACCGGACGCTCGAACACCGGCACCGGACGGTCCGGGTTGCGGATGTCGCCGAAATACTGGTCGACCCAGCGGTCCAGCTGTGCCGGATCGAAATTGCCCGAGACGATCATCGTCGCCGTGGCCGGGCGGTAATAGGCCTCGTGGAAGGCCCGCGCGTCCTCGATCTGCGCCGAGTTCAGCTCCTCGATCGAGCCGATCACGCTGCGGCGGTAGATGCTCTCGTCGAAGCTGTTGTCGCCGATGACGAAGCGCTGCAGCCGGCCGTAGGGCGGGGCGTAGACGCGCTGGCGCAACTCTTCCTGGACGATCGACCGCTCGGCGTCGAACACCGCCTGGTCGACCACCGGCCGCGCCATCCGCTCGGCGTGGGTCCACAGCATGGTCTCGAGATACTGCGGCGGCACCGTCTCATAGTAGTTGGTGAAGTCCTGGCCGGTGGAGGCGTTGCGCGACCCGCCGGCGTTCTCGACCAGGGTCGAGATCTGGCCATAGGGCAGGTTCACCGTCTTGCGGCTGAGGATGTGTTCGAACAGGTGGGCGAAGCCCGAACGCCCCTGCGGATCGTCCTTGCCGCCGACATTGTACCAGAGGGTCACCGTCACCGTGCCCGCCGTGGCGTCCGGCATGGCGTAGACGTCCAGCCCGTTGGCCAGCTCGCGATGGGTGAACTCCAGCGGCGGCACCGAGATCGGCGCCGATGCGGGCGTCTGGGCAAACGCGGGGGTGCAGAGGGCCAGCAATGAGGCCCCCAGAAGCGCGGCGGTGCGGGTCATGTCGGCGGTCCCCAGTCGGTCAGGTCTGAACAGGTCGTTGACCCTATCAGTGACCGATCGCGCCCCAAGTTACGACCCTGTAATGATCGCTTCCACTTCCTCGCGCGTGGGCAGCGAAGGCTGGGCTCCGGGGCGGGTCGCCGCGATGGCCCCCGCCGCGCAGGCGAACCGCAGCGCCGCCTCAGCATCCATGCCTTCCAGCAGGGCCACGCAGATCGCCCCGACGAAACAGTCGCCCGCGCCGGTCGCATCCACGGCCCTGACCCTCGGCGGCGTCGCGCGGGCGATCTCGGTGCCGCGCTGGTACATGACCGCGCCCCGCGCCCCCAGCGTCACCACCACCTTGCCTCCGCCGTGGTGCAGCAGATCGCCGTAGAATTCCGCCTCGGTCTCATTGACCACCAGCAGGTCCGCCCGGCGCAGCAGCTGGTCCGACACCGGTGCAGCCGGGGCCAGGTTGACGCAGACGAACTCGGTCGCCCGTCCCACCGCCGCCTCGACCGTCTCGATCGGCAGCTCCAGTTGCAGGATCAGCGGGGTCTCGATCCGCGCCGGCAGCTGTTCGGGCATGGCGTGATGATTGGCACCGGCCGCCACGACGATCTGGTTCTCGCCCTCGGGATCGACCGCGATCAGGGCCACGCCGGTCGGCGCGGAGGTGTCGGTCAGCACGCCGGCGACATCGACGTCGTCGGCCAGCAGCAGGGCCATGGCCTCCTCGGCCATGCCGTCGCGACCCACCCGGCCGATCATGCAGACCTCGGCGCCCAGCCGCTGCGCCGCCAGCGCCTGGTTGGCACCCTTGCCGCCCGGATGCCGCGCCAGGGTCGCGCCGGTCACGGTCTCGCCCGCGCGCGGCAGACGCGGCGCGGTGGCGACGAAATCCAGATTGATCGAACCGACGACGGTCAGCCTCAAGGCGTCTCTCCCACGTCCGGCAGGACCGGACCGACGCCATTCTATAACCCGCGCGCGGCCCGGTGGGCCACCACGGCGACACCGCCGGCGATCACGCCGGCGGCGGGCCTGTTCGTTCTAGAATTTGCGGCCGATACCGACCGACACGACCAGGGGGTCGAGGTTGACGTCGCTGGTCAGGGCACCGCCGTTGACGGTCGCCTCGGTGTCGAACCACACCTTCTTGACGTCCACATTGAGCGTCCAGGGTCCGGTCAGGGCCACATCCGCCCCGGCCTGCAGGGCGTAGCCGAAGCCGTCCTCCAGATCGACGGTGAAGCCGTTCTGGTCCTTGCCGTCGAAGAACAGCATGTAGTTGATGCCGGCACCGACATAGGGGCTGACGCGCGCCTCGGGGGCGGGACGGTATTGCAGGGTCACCACCGGCGGCAGCACCCAGGTCTCGTGCACGGCGACATCGGTCGCCCCGCCCTGGGCCCGGATCTCATGCTGGGTCGCGCCGAGAATGGCCTCGACCGAGATGTTGTCGGTCAGGAAATAGGTGAAGCCGAGGGTCGGCATGGTGCTGTTGCCGACATCGACGTTCAGGCCCGTGTCCACGCCGCCCGAGGTGAAGATGGAATCATCGGCGCTGCTCGAGACGTCGGTGATCCGGCCGGTGACGATCCAGTCGCCCTTGCGCGCGACTTGCCAGTCGTTGGCGGTCTGGGCCGTGGCGCCGGTCGCGGCGCCGGTCGCCAGCGTCATCACCGCCACTGCGGCCGCCAGCGTCATGTTCCGTTTCATCTTGGTCTTCCACGACGCGGTCCGGACGCGACATGCGGCCGGTGCGGGCGTCACGGATGTCCTGGTCCCGTCTCCCGGCAGCGACCTTGCGTCAGCGCAAACCTCAGCCCCGGGACGCTGCGGCAGATTGTCCGGGCCTTACCGGACGGCCTCGGTGATCAGGGCGAAGATGCCGCCCGCATCGGCCGATACCGCCCAGCGGTGCGGCCGCGCGCCGGCCACGCCCTCGCGGAACTCCACCGCCGTATGGCCGCGCGTCAGATCGCTGTCGGTCTCCACCGCGATCTGGCACGGCTCCAGCTCGAACAGTTCCGGCTTCAGCAGCCAGGCCACCGGGCAGGGATCATGCACCGGTGGCGCGTCCCAGCCGACGATCTTGCGCTCGACCCGCTGCGAGAACCGCATCATCGAGGCCGCGGCGTCCGCCATCGGCGTGCCCGCGCTCTCCAGCGCCGCGATCCGCGCGTCGGTCGCCCGCACCTGATGCGTCGCGTCCAGTCCGAACAGGATCACGTCGCAGCCGGTCGCCAGCACCTCGGCCGCCGCGTCCGGATCGGCCCAGATGTTGAACTCGGCCGAGGCGGTGATGTTGCCGCCCTCCGCGCGTGCCCCGCCCATGACCGCCACCGGCCCCAGCCGCCCGGCCAGCGCCGGCTCCTTGCGCAGGGCCAGCGCCAGATTTGTCAGCGGCCCCAGCACCGCCAGCGCCACCGACTTTGCGGGCCGCGCCATCACCAGATCGATGATCGCATCCGCCGCATGCCCGTCCGCGCACGGCGCGCCGGGCTCGAACGGTGCCATATCGCCCAGCCCCTCGGCCCCGTGGAACTCCCCCGCCCCCGCCGGCTCGCGCCGCAGCGGCCGGTCGGCCCCCATGAACACCGGCACATCCTCGCGTCCGGCGATCTGCCTCAGGATCCGCGCATTCCGCGCCGTCTTCACCACCGGCACATTTCCGCCCACGGCGGTGACAGCCAGAAGGTCGAACGCCGCGGAGCCGAAGGCGAGCATGAGCGCCACGGCGTCATCCACGCCGGGATCACAGTCGATGATGAGGGCTTGTTGGGTCACGGAGTCAGGTTTGGAGCGGGTCGCGGGGTTAGGCAACCACATGCAAGGTGATTGGTGGTTGGTGGTTGGTGGCTGGTTGGGGCAGGGCCCGGACTGCGCCCTTCGTCCGCCGTGAGGGAGGCAGGAATGACCAATCACCAACCACCAATCACCAATCACCCCATCAGCGGCACCGCGCCACGCACGCCGCCGCCAGCACCTCGGCGGAATCCACCAGCGGCACGGACACGTCCTCCGCCGACAGCAGCAGGGGCACCTCGGTGCAGCCCGCGATCACCGCCTCGGCACCGCCCGCGACCAGCAGGGCCGCCAGACGGCGCATCTCGGCGCGCGGGCCCTCGCCGACATCGCCCCGCTTCACCGCATAGACGCAGGCCATGAAGGCCTCGCGTGCCGCGCCGCTCAGGCGCACGATCTTGGCCCCCTTGCCCTGCAGCGCCTTGGTGTAGAGCGCCTCGCCACCCGGCGTGGCCAGGACGCCGATCTTCTTGGCCCCGCCCGCCGTCGCCGCCTCGGTCGTCTCGGCGATCATGTCGATGAAGGGCAGGCCCACCTTCCGGATTCCCGCCGACTGGGCGTGGGCCGTGTTGCAGGGCATGGCCAGCACCTGGGCCCCGGCGTCGCGCAGACGCATGGCCATCTGGCCCAGGGTCTGCTCGGCGGCGTCGGGCGCGCGGTTGCGGTCCGGCACATGCGGATTGATGTCGGCGATGATGCGGATGTGGTCCTGATCACCGGCGGCCGGCGTCAGCGCCTGCACCCGGCCCAGAAACGCCACGGTCGCGGCCGGACCCATGCCGCCCAGAACGCCCAATACCTTGCCCATTGTACCCTTGAACTCCTCGCCGCCTTCGCGAGGCGGTCAATCAGCCGCCCTTATGCGCGAAAACCATCCGTGAACGCCATGCCGTCGGAAACGCGGCGTGTGGCAAGACGTCTTGCGGCCATGGAGGACCGTCGGGCCCGGCCCGGAACGGCCCGGCGTCGAGGCGATCGCGGATTGAGCGGCGCGATAGCATGCCGGCCTTCTAACGCGCGGCCTTCCGCTGTAGGCCTTGGCCCATGAGCGTTGTCGCGGCCTATCTCTATCAGAACGGCAAGCGGGTCCGGCGCGTGACCATCCGCGAGCGCATCGACTGTCCCGAGGACAAGTCGCAGTTCGTATGGATCGGCCTTGTCGATCCGACCCTCAAGGAACTTCAGACACTCCAGCACAGCTACGGTCTCCACCCGCTTGCAGTCGAAGACGCCGCCAAGGGCGAGCAGCTGCCCAAGCTGGATGTCTTCGGCGACCAGATCTTCGTGGTGGCCCGGACGGCCTGGCTGGAGGAGGGCTCCATCCGCTACGGCGAGACCGCCATCTTCGTCGGCCACAGCCACATCATCAGTGTCCGCCGCACCTCAAGCCGCGGCCATGCCGACCTGCGGACCCAGCTCGAATCGTCGCCGACGCTGCTCAGCCACGGCGTCGACTATGTCCTCCACGCGATCCTCGACTTCATCGTCGACGGTTATCTGCCGCTGGGCGAGGCCCTTGAGGACGAGGTGCTGGCCATGGAGCAGCGGGCGGTAGACAATTTCCTCGCCCGCAACGAGGTCCGCCGCATCTTCGAGATTCGCCGCCAGCTGATCCGCTTCCAGCGCATCCTCGCGCCGACGGGTGAGGTGGTGGCCAAGCTGAGCCGCCTGGACCTGCCCGGGATCGACCCCGAGGCGCGCCCCTATTTCAGCGACGTGCTCGATCATGTGCGGCGGGTCCAGGGGATGGTCGACGGCCTGCGCGACGTGCTCGGCTCCGTGTTCGAGTTCAGCAGCCTGCTGGAGCAGCAGCGCACCGGGGTCATCACCCGCCAGCTCGCCTCCTGGGCCGCCATCCTCGCCGTCCCCACCGCGGTCGCCGGCATCTACGGCATGAATTTCACCCACATGCCCGAGCTGGACAGCGTCTGGGGCTATCCGGCCGTCCTGCTGCTGATCGCCGCGACCTGCACGGGGCTGTACATCCGGTTCAAGCGGACGCGCTGGCTTTAGGCCTGCAGCGCGCCCTCGATCTCGCCCTGATAGCCGAACAGCCCCTGCGCCCCACCGGTGTGCAGGAAGACGATCGTCTCGTTTTCGAACCGGCCCGCCTTCGCCAGGGCGATCAGCCCCTTCATCGCCTTGCCCGTATAGACCGGGTCCAGCACGATCGCGTCGGTCCGCGCCGCCAGCACGAGGGCGTCGATCACCGCCTGGTCGACCAGCCCGTAGCCCTCGCCGACATAGTCGCAGTCGGCGACCACCATCTCCGGCGTCACCGCCCCCGGCCGCCCCAGCAGCGACGCCGTCTCGCGGGCCAGCTTCAGGACGTTCTCTTCCTGCTTCGCCTTCGGTGCCCGCACCCCGATGCCCAGCACCGGGATGTCCGCCCCCATCACCGCCAGCCCGGCGACCAGACCCGCATGGGTCCCGGCGCTGCCCGTGGCGGTGATGATCCGGTCGATCTGCATGTCCAGCTCATCGGCCTGGACCACGATCTCGCGCGCGCAGTCGACATAGCCGAGCGCCCCGACCGGGTTCGAGCCGCCGCCGGGAATGATATAGGGCCGGCCGCCCCGCGCCCGCACCTCGGCCGCCGTCTTCTCCAACTCGGCCGGCATGTCGCTGCCACCCGGCACGGTGCGGATGCCCGCTCCGAACAGCCGGTCCATCAGGACGTTGCCGTTGCGGGTGTAGTCGATCGCCTTCGACCCGGTCCGCTCTTCCAGAATGACCTCGCAGGCCAGACCATGCGCCGCCGCCGCAGCCGCCGTCTGGCGCACATGGTTCGACTGCACCGCGCCCTGGGTCACCAGTGTATCCGCCCCGCATTCGAAGGCATCGCCCAGCAGGAACTCCAGCTTGCGCGTCTTGTTGCCCCCGCCGGCCAGCCCCGTGCAGTCGTCGCGCTTGATCCAGATCTCCACCCCCAGCGCCTCGCTCAGCCGCGGCAGCGGCTCCAGCGGCGTCGGCAGATGGGCGAGGCGAATGCGGGGAAAGCGGGCGAGATGCATGGGCGGGGCTCCGGATGAACCGCCCCCGTTACCATCCCCTCGCCCATCCGGCGAACGTCCGAAGGCTTTCCGGAACCGAATTCATCGATCACCGTTAACTGATCGGACCTTGCGGCGATGCGCGCTCGACAGGGTCCACTGCGGCCCGGCCCTGCCAACGCCCCCCCGACGCAGGCCGGGCCGCGCCTTTATGCCCCTCCCGGCCCCGCTTGCCGACTCAGGCCGCGCGGCCCGATGCTGTGCCCATGGCCGATTCGCCCGCCAACCCCGCCATAAGGCTGCGCAGCCGCCCCGCCACCGAGGCCCTCATCGTCGAGGCCGGCGAGCGCATCCTGCTGCGTGACGGCTTCCCCGGCCTCAATGTCCAGACCCTGGCCGCCGAGGCCGGTTGCGACCGGAAGCTGGTCTATCGCTATTTCGACGGCACCGACGGCGTGGTCGCCCGCATCGCCGCCCGTGCCCATGCCGAACTGGTCCGCACCCTCGACGCCACGCCCCCGGCCGGCTCCGAAACCCTGCGCGCCTTCGCCCGCGAAAGCCTGTCGGCCTGGCTCGGCGCCCTGCGCGCCAGCCCCCTGACCCTGCGCCTCATGGCCTGGGCCCTGGTCGAGGCCTCGCCCCTGCTCAACCGCATCGAGGCCGAGCGCGCCGCCGTGCTCCAGGCCTGGATGCGCGAGCGCCGGCCCCGCCTGCGCCTGCCGCCGTCCGGCGACGCCGTGGCCATCAACGCCGTCCTGCTCGCCGCCGTCCAGCATCTCGCCCTCACCGGCGAGGCCCGCCCCGGCTCCGGCGGGGTGGCGCTCGACGCCGCCGGCTGGGCCCGGATCGAGGGCGCCCTCGACGCCCTCCTCGCCGCCTTCCCGGATTGACCATGATGTGTGCGTTGCAATATTTTACTTGTGCACCGCAACATCGAGCGTAGCTTCCCGGGTGGCGATGGACCGGACTCACCCGGAAACCGCCGGAGAACTGGAAATCGATGAACGGCGAACCCTTGTTCGCCACGCCCTCATCGGCCCCTTCCGACCTCAGCCAAAAATCCTCCACACCCTCGCCTGACGGCAAGAGTGCGCGATTCTGGCCGCTGGCCCTCGGGTCCGTAGGCGTGGTCTATGGCGACATCGGCACATCGCCGCTGTACGCCTTCCGCGAAGCTCTGGGACAGGCGTCCCGCGACGGTGTCACCGCCGAGGGGGCGCTGGGCGTCACCTCCCTGGCGCTCTGGGCCCTGATCCTCGTGGTCACGGTCAAATACGTCATCTTCCTCACCCGGCTCAGCAACCATGGCGAAGGCGGCGTCCTGTCGCTGATGGCCCTCGCCCAGCGCGCCGTCGGCCGCCGCACGCTGCTGATCTTCGTACTCGGCGTCTCCGGCGCGGCCCTGTTCTACGGCGACGCCATCATCACCCCGGCCATATCGGTGCTGTCGGCGGTCGAGGGGCTGAAGTCGGTGCCCGGCGTCGGGGGCTTCGTCAGCCCCGCCTTCATCCTGATCGCCGCGGGCGTGATCCTGGCCGGCCTGTTCGCCGTCCAGTCGCGCGGCACCGCCCGCGTCTCGGCCTGGTTCGGGCCTCTCTGTGTGGTCTGGTTCGCGGTGCTGGCGGTGCTGGGGATCAGCCACATCATCCACCAACCGGGCGTCTTCGCCGCCCTCAGCCCGACCTACGCCATCAGCTTCCTGGCCAACCATGGCACGGCGGGTCTGTTCGTGCTCGGCTCGGTCTTCCTGACCGTCACCGGGGCAGAGGCCCTGTATGCCGACATGGGCCATTTCGGTCGCAAGCCGATCGTCGCCGCCTGGCTTTGGCTGGTCCTGCCCTGTCTGGCCCTCAACTACCTCGGTCAGGGGGCCATGGCGCTGCAGGCCGTGGCCTCCGCGAACGGGGCCCGTGTCGAGAACGCCGACTGGTTCTTCACCATGGCCCCCGAGGCCCTGCGTGCGCCGGTCGTGATCCTCGCCACCCTGGCCACGATCGTCGCCTCCCAGGCGGTGATCACCGGTGCCTTCTCCCTCACCAGCCAGGCCATGCAGCTCGGCCTCCTGCCCCGCATGAAGATCGACCGCACCTCCGAGCACGAGGCCGGACAGATCTACATCGGCAGGGTCAACTGGGCCCTGCTCGTCGGGGTGGTCGCCCTGGTTGCGATCTTCAAATCCTCGGCCGGACTGGCCCACGCCTACGGACTGGCGGTCACCGGCACCATGGTGGTCACCACGGCCCTGGCCTTCATCGTCGTGCGCCACAAACTGGGATGGTCGCTGTGGAAGGCGTCGCTGGTGATCGTGCCCATGATGGTCATCGACCTCGTCTTCCTTGGAGCCAATGCGCTCAAGCTGTTCTCGGGCGGTTTCGTGCCCCTGATGCTCGGGGCCGGGCTGTTTCTGGTCATGGCCACCTGGGTGCGCGGCGCCGGGCTGGTCCGCGCCCGCTCGGCCGGCGAGGCCCTGCCCCTGACCGACGTCGTCGCCATGCTGGCACAGCGCCCGCCGCACCGCGCCGCCGGCACGGCCATCTTCCTGGCCGCCGACAACACCGAGGCCCCCGCGGCCCTGATGCACAATCTCAAGCACAACCACATCCTGCACCAGGTCAATGTGGTGCTGAGCGTGCACACGGCTGACCGGCCCCATGTCGCCGACGCCGACCGCCTCGCCTTCGAGGATCTCGGCCACGGCTTCTGGAGGGCCACGGCGACCTTCGGCTATATGGAACAGCCCTCGATCCCGCGCATCCTCAGCCTGGCGCGCAAGGGCGGTTTCAAGGTCGACATCAACGCCACCAGCTTCTTCCTCGGCAAGCGGACGGTGGTCCGGTCGGTCAAGTCTCCGATGCCCCCCTGGCAGGCGAAGCTGTTCATCCTGCTGGCCCGCAACGCCTCGGCGGCCTCGGACGTCTATCGCCTGCCGCCGGGCCGGGTTGTCGAGATGGGAGCCCAGGTCACCGTCTAGCCCGTTGAACCGCATCCCCCGGAGGCGTATGCCTTGATCCGTTCTCCGGGGGGTCGCAGGTCAGCGGCTGAGATTGGCGTATTCGCCTGACCCGTCGAACCTGATCCGGGTCATGCCGGCGAAGGGATGAGTACGCTTCTGGTCCATGCCAATGGACCACCGCGCCCGACGTCGGCGGACTCTCTGAAACCAGAGGCCGCCATGAACATCTCCGTCACGCCCCCCGCCCTGCCCGAAGAGCCCAATGTGGATCTGGCTCTGAAAGACGCCCGCGAGCAGGTGATGAAGGAGACCGGCACCATCCCGACCGGCGAACGCGCCGGGTCGCGCAAGGTCTATGTCGCCGGCGAGCTCTACCCCGACATCCGCGTCCCCTTCCGCGAGGTCGCCGTCCACCCCTCGGCCAACGAGCCGCCGGTGACCATTTATGACTCCTCGGGCCCCTACACCGACCCGACCGTCACCATCGACATCAAGCGCGGCCTGCCCCTGGTCAAATCCAGCTGGCAGCTCGACCGCGGCGACATCGCCCCCGTCCTGAACCCGCGCGAGGTCAAGCCGGAAGACAACGGCCACGCCTCCGGCAAGAACCTCGCCCCCCGCTTCGACGTCTCGAACCACAAGGTGTTCAAGGGCGTCGAGGGCCGTCCGGTCACCCAGTACGAATATGCTCGTCAGGGGGTGATCACGCCAGAAATGGAGTACGTCGCCGTCCGCGAGAACCTGCGCCGCGAGCAGAACGCCCCCTGCATCCGCGACGGCGAGGATTTCGGCGCCAGCATCCCCGACTTCGTCACGCCCGAGTTCGTGCGTCAGGAAATCGCCCGCGGCCGCGCCATCATCCCGCACAACATCAACCACCCCGAAGTCGAGCCGATGATCATCGGCCGCAACTTCCTGGTGAAGATCAACGCCAACATCGGCAACTCGGCCGTCCTGTCCAGCGTGGACGACGAGGTCGACAAACTGGTCTGGGCCACCCGCTGGGGCGCCGACAATGTCATGGACCTGTCGACCGGCCGCAACATCCACAACATCCGCGACTGGATCATCCGCAACTCGAGCGTCCCCATCGGCACCGTGCCGATCTACCAGGCGCTGGAGAAGGTCAACGGCGTCGCCGAGGACCTGACCTGGGAGGTGTTCCGCGACACCCTGATCGAACAGGCCGAACAGGGCGTCGACTATTTCACCATCCACGCCGGCGTCCGCCTGCCGTTCGTGCCGATGACCGCCAAACGCGTCACCGGCATCGTCTCACGCGGCGGCTCCATCATGGCGAAATGGTGCCTGTCGCATCACCGCGAGAGCTTCCTCTATGAGCATTTCGAGGACATCTGCGACATCATGCGGGCCTATGACGTGTCGTTCAGCCTCGGCGACGGCCTGCGCCCCGGCTCTATCGCCGACGCCAATGACGAGGCCCAGTTCGCCGAACTGCGCACCCTCGGCGAGCTGACCAAGATCGCCTGGGCCAAGGGCTGCCAGGTCATGATCGAAGGCCCCGGCCACGTGCCGATGCACAAGATCAAGGCGAACATGGATGAGCAGCTGAAACACTGCCACGAGGCGCCCTTCTATACGCTCGGGCCCCTGACCACCGACATCGCCCCCGGCTACGACCACATCACCAGCGCCATCGGCGCGGCCATGATCGGCTGGTTCGGCACGGCCATGCTCTGCTACGTCACGCCGAAGGAGCATCTCGGCCTGCCCGACCGTCAGGACGTCAAGGACGGCGTCATCACCTACAAGATCGCCGCCCACGCCGCCGACCTGGCCAAGGGCCACCCCGCCGCGCGGATGCACGACGACGCCCTCAGCCGGGCTCGGTTCGAGTTCCGCTGGGAAGACCAGTTCAACCTCGGCCTCGACCCCGAAACCGCCCGCAAATACCACGACGCCACCCTGCCCAAGGAGGCCCACAAGACGGCGCACTTCTGCAGTATGTGCGGCCCGAAATTCTGCTCGATGAAGATCAGCCAGGACATCCGCCGGGATGCCCAGGCGCAGAACGACGCGGGCGGTTCACTGGCCGAGGCCGAGGCCGGGATGGCGGAGATGAGCGCGAAGTTCAGGGCCGGGGGCGGGGTGGTGGAGGTGAAGGTGTGAGGGCTAAGCGCGCAAGACGAGGGCAACTTACACCCTAGTTGCGCGCTCCGATCTGCGGAGGGACGGCTGCAAATAGCTCCGCTAAGCTCTGCACCTCCTCAGCTTGACGCCGCATCTCGGCCAACACGGTAGGGTGGGGTAACTCAGATATCTCTTGAAGGATGCGGCGCGCCTTGTTGACATCCCCGTCTTGTAAGGCCGACGAGAATAGTTCGAGGTAGTGAGCATAACTGTCGTACGCCTGTCGTCGAATACGAGCGAGATCGTCGGCGAATAGTTTGAACAGTTTGATCGTATACTCAGCTCTTATTGCGGACCTCGTACCTACTTCAATAGGAAGGAATACACCGGTTTCTAAATCGAGTTTGATGTAGTCGAGCGGGTCTTCGCTTCGGATGTCTATAGGTACGGCTTGGCCTACCGGAGGGGCGACGTTGCGATCCCACGATCTGTCAAATTCTATAACGTCCAATCCGTTGCCGAACACAGCATACTTGTCGCCCTTTGCATCCTGATTGCAAATAGCGCACGCAAATACGTAGTTGTCCCACGAAAAACAGAACTGGGGGTAGTGTCTCTTTGGTTTCACATGGTCGATATCTCGATATCGATCCCGTTCGCAATAGAAACATGCTCGACCTGGCGGCGATACAGACCCCAGCTTTGACCTAATGTCGTCGAAAGCGGCCTTTGGGGTCTTTTTCTTAAAGAGCCTGCCAGCCTCCGCAATCTGCTCGTCGCGGGTCAACTTGGCGGCAACTTGAGCAGCCAGATTCCTGAGCGAGTCTTCAGCCCCTTTCGAGAGGGCATCGGGGCGATATCTGAGCATGCTATGCTTTCAATCGCCCCGCTTCTGCGGGAAAAGTGGCCCTGAGATGCGCCTGCTCACGCTTCTCCTCCTCGGTCAGGCCGTGATCGATCGCCCTGAGATTCAACTCGGCAAGACGTTCGACCATTCGCCCGCCCACCGGAGACCGGGTAACACCTTCTCCAAAGAGCTCTGTTCCATACGCATCGAGGACGTCGCCAAAAATTAGCTGCTCGAGTTCCGTTCCCTCAATTCTCCGCGCGAGGTCGTCTGAACCTGGGGCAGGCAACTTCCAGACACCGCCAGTGATCACCCCGTCGTCGTTGGCTACCGCTCGACAAACAATTGGAGAGTGCGTTGTGACAATGAATTGGATGTTGGGAAAACAGCGCGTCAGCCATCGTCCAATATCGCGCTGCCAAGTCGGATGCAGATGCGCGTCAACTTCATCAATGGCAACAACTCCGGGAAGCATTATCTGGCGCGAATTCAACTCTAGAGCACGGAACACTTTAGCATGTCCAAACAGCTCGAACATCTGCCTCAGTATTTCTAATGTAAGGCTGAGTGCAGACCTATATCCGTCGCTCAGTTGATCTATTGAAACCAGATTGCCGTTTCCATCCAATATCAAAACAGCATCATCGGAGATGAATTCTATCTTTGCGTCATGGGGTAGAAACTTGCTATCGTTGATAAATGTGAGCACTCCATTGAGGATATCGCCCGCCGTGGAGGGCGTGTTGCTCTTCTCGTCTTGAAGTGACTTTACAAACAGAGAGGAGAGCCATGACAACGCCTCTGTCAGAGCAACATCCTCGCCAAGCGCTGTTAGGTGAGGGGCTAAGCGCTTGTTGGAGACGAAAAGGCGATCGTAAATTCTGTCGCCGCCAGTGAACCGTCTAAATGGCCCGAAGGACGCGCTGAACCATCCGTCGCCCGTACCCCAGATCGTCCGAGGTGTTCCTTCGCCTTTAAACGATAGGTCAGCTGCTCGCGCGTAAGACAACTCACTCCGCTCAATAACTACTTCGGGAGTGATGGGTCGCTTCGGAACGGCCCCCTGCTTTGAAAATCCGTCGAAATCAAAATCTGCGCTTATTGTGCCGCTGATCCTCGCACTATTTTTGTTGTAGCCGATCCATCTATTGAAATCTTGGCGAGATGCGTATGCTTCTCGCTCTCCCATCATCATGAGAGCAAAGGATCTGATTACGGAGGACTTTCCTGACCCATTCGTTCCAAGAATTACATGCCAGCCGGCCTCCTCACCCTTCTCGAATTCCATCTCAAACTCCGAGATGGAGCGAACGTTTTCTATGGTGAAGCGCCTCAGGTACATGCGCGGAGTTCCTTCGACCAAGCGATCAGACGTTGACCGACGTCGGCCACTTGCAGGGTAGATAGGTCATCTCGGCGTAGCAATCGGCTGGACCGATATTCACTTCATGGCACGCAAAACTCCCATTGAGCGGGTCGTTTTTTTGGCCGCAAGGCACTCGCCGATGCATGATCGGCTCACAATGGTGAGCATCACCCCTCCCCCGCCATCCCCCGCAACGCCTCCTCAAACACCCCCGCCGGCTGCCCGCCCGAGATCAGCCACTTCCCCTCCACCACCACGGCGGGCACGCCGTTGATGCCGCGCGAGACCCACAGCGCCTCCGCCGCCCGCACCTCGGCCGCATAGAGGCCGCCTGACAGCACCTCGACCGCCTTCGCCCGGTCCAGCCCCGCCGCCGCCGCCGCGTCGGCCAGAACCCCGGCGTCCGTCATCGTCCGGCCCTCGGTGAAATGGGCCGTGAACAGCGCCGCCTTCAGCGCCCTCTGTTCCGCCGCCCCCACCGTCCCCGCCCAGTGCAGCAGCCGGTGGGCGTCGAAGGTGTTCCAGATGCGGCTGTCCGGCCCCATCCGCATCTCGAACCCCGGCCAGGCCTCGGCCGCCCGCTCGGTGATCATGGCCCGGTTGGCCGCCGACTGTTCGGGGGTCGAGCCGTATTTGCGGCCGATGTGTTCGACGATGTTCTCGCCCTCGGGCGGCATCTGCGGGTTCAGCTCGAACGGCTGGAAATGCACCTCGGCCGTGATCCCCTCGGCCTTGAGCTTGTCCAGCGCCGCCTCCAGCCCGCCCAGCCCCACCACGCACCAGGGGCAGACGATGTCGGAGACGAAGTCGATGTGCAGGGCTTTGGGCATGGGGGACCATAGCATTCCTCCCCCATCGGGGGAGGGGGACCGCGTCTTCGCGGTGGAGGGGGCCGGCGGCGGGCACGGCGTTGGACATCCGGCCCGCCCTCAGCCCCCTCCGTCACGGCGCGAAGGTGCGCCGCGCCACCTCCCCCGATGGGGGAGGACTTTTCGGGTCACAGCGTTCGCGCTAAACTTGTCTCATGTATCCGTCGAAATCCACCATCGCGCGTGCACGCAAGCTCCGGCGGACCCTCACCCTGCCAGAGGTCATCCTGTGGCAGGCGATACGGCGGCAGCGGCTCGGCGTCCGGTTCCGGCGACAGCATCCGGTCGGCCCATACATCCTGGACTTCTATTGCGAGGAAGCCCGGCTGGCGGTCGAGGTCGATGGCGTAATCCACGAGCACCCCGACCGCATACGGCACGACGCTCGACGGACAGCATGGCTGAACCAGCGCGGCATCACCGTCTTCCGGATCGCCGCCCGCGACATACTGGGCAATCTCGAGGGTGTGCTGGTCAGCCTGAAGGCGCGCGCTTGCCCCCTCCAAACAGTGTCTTCCCGCCCCGTATAATCTCGCCCCTTCCACCCCCCGATCGTACCGAGTCAGGCCCCTTGCGCCGCCCTTTCCGGACCCCAGCTAGGATCAGAGGCGAAGCGGGCCCGAATCCCCGCCCCGCCCGGGTCTTTGACAGTCCAACTCCCCCCGACGCGCCGCCGCGACAGGCCGTCGTCCGCCCTGAAAAATGCGCCGCGGGCCGCCTGCATTTTTTCCACCGCCGGCGTGTCCTTTGACCCCTTGCGCGGGCCCCGCCAACGGGGCCAGCCTCGCGGGCATGACCGCCTCCTTCACCGGCTTCGACCCCGCCGACCTGGCCTTCCTCTCCGGCCTGGCCGTGCACAACGACCGCGACTGGTTCGCGGCCAATCGCGCCGTCTATGACGCGCGGCTCAAGCCCGCGCTCGGGGCCCTGATCGCCGACGCCTCGACCGCCTGCGCCCGGCGCGGCCTGCCGCTGGGCGGCGATCCGGCGAAGAGCCAGTTCCGCATCCATCGCGACGTCCGCTTTTCGAAGAACAAACAGCCGTACAAGACCCACCTCTCGGCGGTTCTGACCCGCGACGGGCTGAAGATGTCGCCCGGCATGGCCTATATCCACATCGAGCCGGAGGGCGGCTCGCGCGTCACCGCCGACACCTTCGACTATGACTCGATCGACCCGCTGGACCCCTCGACCCATCCGGCGGCCCGGCTGTCGGCGCCCGAGCCTGAAGCGCCCGCCGCCGCCATCCCCGACATCGAGGACGCCCATGGCCGCGGCGCCTATGTCTCCGCCGGCTTCTTCCTCTACGACCGCAAGAACAGCGACAAGGTCCGCCGCGCCATCGCCGCCGACCCCGAGGACTGGCTGGCCGTCGAGGCGCATCTGGCGGCGCGCGGCCTGCGCCTCGCCCCCGGCATGGCCGTCAAACGGATGCCCAAGGGGTTTGACGACCACGCGGGCACGGCGCTGGAGCCGTCGCTGAAACGCCTGCAGTGGTACGCCCGCCGCCCCCTGACCGGCGCCGAGGTCTCAAGCCCGGAATTGCCCGAGGTGCTCGCCGGCTTCGTCGACGACATGAAGCCGCTGCTCGAATTCGGCTGGAAGGCTCTGTACGGCGGCTAGAGCCGCTCGACGCACATCGCCACGCCCATGCCGCCGCCGATGCACAGCGTGGCCAGCCCCCGCTTGGCGCCCCGCCGCTTCATCTCATGCAGCAGGGTCGTCAGGATGCGGGCGCCCGAGGCGCCGATCGGATGGCCGATGGCGATGGCACCTCCGTTGACGTTGACCTTGTCCGGGTCGAGGCCGAGCTCGCGCAGCACGCACAGGCTCTGGGCCGCGAAGGCCTCGTTGGACTCGACCAGATCCAGGTCGGCCACGGTCCAGCCCGCCTTCTCCAGCGCCTTTTTCGACGCCGGGATCGGCCCGGTGCCCATGACCGCCGGATCGACCCCCGCCGTCGCCGAGGAGACGATCCGCGCCAGCGGCTCCAGCCCCCGGGCCTTGGCGTCCGCCGCGCTCATCAGCACCAGCGCCGCCGCCCCGTCATTGAGCCCCGAGGCGTTGGCGGCCGTGACCGAGCCCTCCTTCGTAAAGGCCGGCTTCAGCCCCTGCATGGCCTCCAGCGTCGCGCCGTGGCGGATGAACTCGTCCTTGTCGACGACGACATCCCCCTTGCGGCCCTTGATCGTGACCGGCGCGATCTCGTCATCGAACCGCCCCGCCTTCTGCGCCGCCTCGGCCTTGTTCTGGCTGGCCACGGCGAAGGCGTCCTGATCGGCCCGGCTGATGTGGAAGGTGTCGGCCACGTTCTCGGCCGTCTGGCCCATGTGATAGCCGTTGAAGGCGTCCCACAGGCCGTCGCTGATCATGGTGTCGACCAGTTTGATGTCGCCCATCTTCTGGCCGGTGCGCAGGGCCTGGGCGTGCGGCGCCTGGCTCATGCTCTCCTGGCCGCCGGCGACGACGATGCGGGCGTCGCCCAGGGCGATCTGCTGGGCCCCGATGGCCACGGCGCGCAGGCCCGAGCCGCAGATCTGGTTCAGGCTCCAGGCCGCGGCCTCCTTGGGAATACCCGCCCCCATGGCCGCCTGCCGCGCCGGCCCCTGCCCCGCCGCCGCCTGCAGGACGTGGCCGAGGATCACCTCATCGACCTCTTCCGGCTTCACCCCCGCCCGCTCCAGCGCCGCGCGAATGGCGACCTCGCCCAGCTTCGACGCCGGCAGGCTCGACAGGCCGCCGAGGAAGGAGCCGACCGGCGTGCGCGCGGCGGAGACGATGACGACTTCAATGGACATGCGGTGACCCCTGAAACCGGCCGGGACGGGGGAGCGTCCGGGCCATGGAAAACGAAACCTCTACGCCCTTCCCGGGCATTAGGCCGCGCGAAACTAATCGTGCCGTTTCTGCCGCATCCCGCCGCCTTCGTCACCCATGACCGCGCCGTTCAGTGAATGGTCACCTGCCGCCCGCATGATGCCGGGAACAAACAAGAGCGAGAAAGGCTTGATGGGGCCATGCTCAAGAGATTGAAGAACGTCTTCGTGCAGGTCTGTGTCCCCGATGAGCTGGACATGGCCGAGCATTACCGGACGCCGGCGGAAAAGACCGCCGACCTGATCGTACATGTGGTCGGCCTGACCCTCGCCGCCGTCGGCGGGATCGTCCTGGCCGTGCTGGCCGCGATCTATTCCGGGATCGGAGCCGTGGTGGCCACGGCCGCCTACGCCCTGTGCCTGATCATCATGCTGACGGTCTCGGCCATCTACAACCAGGCCCATCCGGGTGCGGCGCGGCCGCTGCTGCGGCGGATGGACGAGGCGGCCATCTTCCTGATGATCGCCGGCAGCTATACCCCCTTCACCACCCAGAGGTTCGAAGGGGCCTGGTCGATCGGCTTCACCGTCCTGGTCTGGGCGGTCGCGCTGGGCGGCGTGGTGGTCAAGCTGGTCGCGCCGCGCATCTCGGACACCTTCTGGAGCCTCGTCTATCTCGGTTTCAGCTGGCTGGCCCTCGTCGCCGCCAAGCCCCTGATGGACACGGTTCACCCGATCGCCCTCGGCCTGCTGGTGCTGGGCGGACTGATCTATACCGCCGGCGTCTTCGTCTTCATCAGCCCGACGGTGAAGTTCCGCCGCGCCATCTGGCACGGCTTCGTGGTCACCGGCGCCACCGTCCACTGGGCTGCGGTGCTTGTGGGCGTGGTTCTCGCCCCCGCCGCCATGAGCTGATTTGCATGCGGCTTCGCACTGCGGGATAGTGCGGCGTTGCAACCGTTCAGGGGTTTGGCGTGGCGGACAAGAAGGCCGGAGCGGGCGACACTGTCGTCATCAAGAAATACGCCAACCGGCGGCTCTACAACACGGCCACCAGCGCCTATGTGACGCTCGAGGACCTGGCCAGGATGGTCCGCGAGGGCACCGAATTCGTTGTCTTCGACGCCAAGACCAATGACGACCTGACCCGCCAGATCCTGACCCAGATCATCTTCGAGGAAGAGAGCCGCGGCGAGGCCCTGCTTCCGGTCCAGTTCCTGCGCCAGCTGATCGGTTTCTACGGCGGCCAGATGCAGGGGGTCCTGCCCAGCTATCTGGAGATGTCGCTCGACAGCTTCAGCCGGCAGCAGGAGCAGATGCGCGGCCAGTTCTCCAAGGCCTTCGGTGCCGCGCCCGGCGCCGGCATCCTCGACGAGGCCGTCAAGCGCAACATGGCCCTGTTCACCGACGCCATGAAGATGTGGCCCGGCTTCAACGCCCTTACGCCCGGCGGTCAGGCCCCGGGTACGGCACCCGAAGCACGACCCGCGCCCGCCGCCGATCCCCTGGCCGAGATGCGCCGTCAGATGGACGAGATGCGCAGCCAGCTCGACAAGCTGTCGAAGGGCGGCTGACATGGCCGACGAGGTTCGCCCCGTCGGTCCCGTCCAACGCCGCGCGGACCGCCGCTCGGATGAACGGCGCGCCGCCGAGCGCCGGGCCGCCTCCGCCTCGCGCGCCCTCGTGCCCGTGGACTTCCCGGTCGAGGCTGCCGAGCCCCCGGCAAGACCTGCCCCGACCCCGTCTGCGGACGGTGGCGCGGCCGTCTTTGCCGCCCAGATGATCGGACAGACCGGCCAGCGCCGCGGTCTGAAGGGTGGCCCGCCCGTGCTGGACGCCGCCCGCTCGGCCTATCTCGGCGCGGAACATTCAGGGGCCGCCGAGCGCCGCCCCCTGCCGGGCAAGGCGAAAGACACCGACATCTGAGAGCGCGGCACGGTCCTTGCTGAACGAGAGGTTATCAAGCCTCGTTCGGGACCGCCGCAATGCTGACCATCCTCGCCCGCACCATCGACGTCACCGTCGTGGCCCTGATTTTCGTGGCCTTTTCTTAAGCCGATCAGGCGCCGCTGGCGAAGTCCAGGTCCTTGCGGGCCGAGATGATGGTGACGATGAAGCCGGCCAGAACGTCCAGCATGACCATCGTCAGGATCAGGAAGAAGGTCGAGGTCGCGAACCCCTTGAACAGGAGGAAGGCGACCAGGCAGAAGACGAACAGGATCATCGACAGGGCGTGATTGATGATCGCCACCTTCTGGCTGGAGGTGGACTTGAGCAGTTCGAAGAACAGCAGGATCAGCGACAGAAACAGGATCAGGTCGCCCGTGCCGACGTTCCAGGCACTGCCGGACACCATCGGGATCGAGAACAGGGGGTCACTCAACGCCTGCTGGGCCGCCGAGAGTCCGCCGGACCCGAGGACCCCGAACCCGATCACGATGGCGTAGATCACCACGGGGATGAACAGCAGCGGGATGGCGATCAGCATGGCGGGCTCCATCGACGTACGGCCGCGAAACAGCCGCGCTTGTTAACGATGCTTACCCCGGTTCGATCCAAACGGCTACGCCCGCTCGCGCGTCAGGGGAAAGTCAGAATTCGCTGATCGCGCCGGGCCTGCGGGACCGCGTTTTCAGCCACATCACGCCGAGCAGGTCCGACAGCGAAGCCATCAGCCGTCCCCAGTTGGTGTATTTCGACTGGCCGGTCTCGCGGTGACGGTGGTCCACATCGAGATAGAGGTTCTGGTAGCCCTCGCGGATCATCAGGGCCGGCAGATAGCGGTGGATGTGATCGAAATAGGGGAGGCGCAGGAAGATCTCCCGCCGGAACGCCTTCAGGCCGCAGCCCGTGTCGTCCGCGTCGTCGCCCAGCAGTTTGCGGCGGATACGGTTGGCCCACAGCGAGGCCTGCCGCTTGGCCCCGGAATCCTGACGTTTGGCCCGCACGCCGCCGACCAGGGCCACGGAGGACGGCGAGGACGCCAGCAGATCAGCCAGTTTCGGCGCGTCGGCCGGGGGGTTCTGGCCGTCCCCGTCGAGGGTGACCACGATCGCCCCGCGCGCCGCCAGCACGCCGGTGCGGACCGCCCGGCTCTGACCGGCGTTCGAGCCATGGCTGAGCACGCGAAGCGCCGGCAGTTCGGTCATCAGGCCCCGAAGTTCAGCCAGGGTGTCATCGCGCGACGCGTCGTCGACGAACACCATCTCATAGGAGCGGCCCTCGAACGCCGCGGCGATCTCACGGGCCAGGGGGCCGGCCGCGCCCTGTTCGTTGTGGACCGGGACGACGACGGAAATATCGGGGTTCGTTTCGTTCATCCCGGGTGTCTAGCCGGTTTCCGCGCCGGGCGGGAGATGGGCAGCTGCCGCGTCGCGAAAGGGCGTGTTAGGAAGATGAACATGACGCTTTCCGATCTCGACCGATTCATCGCGGGCTGGCGCGGACCCGTGCTCGCCGCCCTTGTGGCGCTGCTGGCGGGTCTGCCAGCCCTGATGCTGCTGCCGCCGCTGGATCGGGACGAGAGCCGGTACGCCCAGGCGACCTCGCAAATGCTGGAGACGGGCGACTTCGTCGACATCCGGTTCCAGGACGATCCCCGCTGGAAGAAGCCGGTCGGCATCTACTGGATGCAGGCGGCCGCGGTCGCGGTGACCTCGAGCGTCGAGAACCGGGACATCGCCCCCTACCGCATCCCGTCCATCCTCGGGGCCATGCTGGCCGCCGCCGCCTGCGCATGGGCCGGGGCTGCCATGTTCGGCCAGAGGGCGGGCTTCCTGGCGGGTGCCATACTGGGGGCCAGCTTCCTGCTGTCGACCGAGGCGGGGATCGCCAAGACCGACGCGATGTTGTGCGGGTCTGTGACCCTGGCCATGGCCGGGCTGGCGCGAATCTATCTGGCGACACGGGCCGGCGAGGTCCCCATCCGGCCGCACAAGCTGATGTTCTGGCTGGGGCTGGGGCTGTCGATCCTGATCAAGGGGCCCATCGGTCTGATCGTTGTAGGGCCCGCCATGATCGCCCTGTCGGTCTGGGATCGGGACGTCAGCTGGCTCAAGCGGCTGGGCTGGGGCTGGGGCCTGCCGCTGGTGGCCCTGATCGTCGGGCCCTGGGCCATCGCCATCACCATCGCCACGGACGGCGGCTTCTGGACCGAGGCCATCGGCGGCGATCTGGCGCCCAAGCTCGCGGGCGGCGACGAGGGCCACGGCGTGCCGCCGGGCCTGTATCTGCTGCTTGCACCGCTGCTGTTCTTCCCCGCCACCCTGCTGCTGCCGGCCGCCCTTTCCACGGGGTGGAGCCGCCGCACCGAGCCGGCGATCCGGTTCCTGGTCTGCTGGCTGGTCCCGGCCTGGCTGATCTTCGAGCTGACGCCGACCAAACTGCCCCACTACACCCTGCCGACCTTCGGCGCCCTCGCCCTGCTGGCCGCCGCCGCCCTGACCCGTCCGGTCGGGAAGATATCCCGCTACGCCGGGGCCGGTCTGACGATCGTGGTCGGCGCCCTGCTGGCCGTCGCCTCCGTCTGGCTGCTGACCGAGTACGGCCGCTCCACAGCCCAGACATGGGCCACGATCACAATCGTCTTCGCCATTCTCGCCAGCCTGATCGGAGCCTTCCTGATGCTCCACCGGGCGGCCATGACCGCCGTGATCGCCTCGATCGCCCTGGGCGTCGTCGCCCACGGTGCGCTTGCGGGTACGCTTCGGCAGTTGCGGCCCCTGTCCGTCGCGCCCCAGCTGGAGAAGGTCCTGCTGGCGGCCAACCTGCACCCGCGTCAGGGCCGGGCCGGGCCGATCGCCGTGACCGGCTTCCATGAGCCCAGCCTCGTCTTCCTGACCGGGCGCGACACCGAGCTGACCGACGCCGCCGGCACCGCCCGCGCCCTGGCGGAAGGTCGGCCCGTCATCGTCGAGGCACGCGACGCCGACGCCTTCCGGGCCGCCGCCGCGGAACTGGGCGTCACCGGCCGGGTCGTGGGCGAGGTCGACGGCCACAACTATTCCAAAGGCGATGACGTCAGCCTGACCGTCTATGCCCCGCCCGGCGGACCGGCGGCGGAGCCGTCGCGGTGAGCCGACCCGTCACCATCGTCGAGGTTGGCCCCCGCGATGGGCTGCAGAACGAGAAGACTGTCCTTGAACCAGCGGTCCGCGCCGAACTGGTGCAACGGCTGGAGGCCGCGGGGGCGCGCCGGATCGAGGCCGTCAGCTTCGTCCATCCGATATATGTGCCGCAGATGGCGGGCGCCGAAGAGGTCATGGCCGCCCTGCCCCACACGGCGGGTCGCAGCCGCATCGGTCTGGTTCTGAACGGCAAGGGCTATGATCGCGCGCTCGGGACGGCGGTGGACGAGGTCAATGTGGCCATGTCCGCCACGGACGGCTTCGGGCTGAAGAACCAGGGCCTGTCGGTCGACCAGCAGGTGCAGATGCTGGCTGACATCATCGCGGGCCGCGCCAATGCCGCGGGTCAACCGGGCGCGACGCCATCCCTGTCCGCCACCCTGTCCTGCGTCTGGGGCTGTCCGTTCGACGGCGAGGTCTCGGCCGAACAGGTCGCCGATCTGGTCGGGCGGATCGCCGAACTGGGCGTCTCGGAAATCGCCCTGGCCGACACCATCGGCGCGGGCGATCCCTGGGCCGTGACGCGCAAGGTGGAGGCGGCCCGCAAAGCAGCGCCCGACGCCGTCCTGCGGCTGCATTTCCACGACACCCGCAACACCGGCCTGGCCAATGCCTATGCGGGGATCGAGGCGGGGGTGAGCGTTCTGGATGCCTCGGTCGGGGGGATCGGCGGCTGTCCCTTCGCCCCGGGTGCCACGGGGAACATCGCCACCGAGGACCTGGTCTATATGCTGGAACGCGCCGGCTATTCGACCGGCTATGACCTCGACGCCCTGATCAATACGGCCCGCTGGATCGGGGAGAAGATCGGCCGCCCGGCCCCGAGCGCGCTGAGCCGGGCGGGCGGGTGGCCACCGCGCCGCAACTGATTTGCGCAAAGGCAGGTCGGCGGGCCTCGCGATGTGGCAGGGTCCGGGTTCGCCGATGGAAACCGTCATGCCGCACACCCTGTTTGCCCAGCGCCTGATGTCCGCGGCCGAGGCCGCCGCCCTGATCCCCTCGGGCGCCCGGGTGGCGATGGGCCTCGGTTTCTCGCAGCCGCCCGCCATCCTCGCCGCCCTGGCGGACCGGGCGCGGGCCGGGCAGGTCGATGATGTCCGCCTCTACTATCTGCTCTCCACCGGCATCGCCGGCGGGACGGTGTTCCAGGACGCGCTGATGGGCCGGATCCGGCCGATGAGCCTGTTCCACAGCGCCATCGAGCGCGGGCTGGAGGCGCGGGCGCGGGCGGCGGGGCGGCCCAATCCGGTGACCTTCATTCCCACCGGCTTCCAGCAGGTCCCGCGCCTGATGCGGGAGGCCGGGGTCAATACCCTGATCTGCACCGTCTCGCCGATGGACGAGGACGGCTTCTTCAGCTTCGGGATCAACACTGACTACAACCAGCCGGTCAGCGCGCACGCCGGGCGGATCATCCTCGAGGTCAATCCGGCGATGCCGCGGGTGTTCGGCGACTGCACCATCCATGTTTCGCGGGTGACGGCGGTGGTCCAGAACGCCGTGCCCCTGCTCGAACTGCCGGTGGCCGCGCCCGCGCCCAGTGACCTCGCCATCGGCGGCCTGATCGCGGACCTGATCGAGGACGGCTCGACGCTGCAGATGGGCATCGGGGCCCTGCCGAACGCCGTCTGCGCGGCCCTGCACGGGCGCCGCGACCTCGGCCTGCACACCGAGATGCTGACGCCGGGGCTGGTCGAGCTGATGCAGCAGGGCGTGATCACCAACGCCCGCAAGACCCTGCATCCGGGCAAGGGGGTATTCTCCTTCTGCATGGGGACGCGGGCCACCTACGACTTCCTCGACGGCAATCGCGACATGGAGGCGTACCCCGTCGACCATGTGAACGATCCGGCGGTCATCGCCCGCAATGACCGGATGATCTCGGTCAATGCCACCCTGCAGGTCGACCTGACCGGGGCCTGCTGTTCGGAGCATCTGAACGGGCGCCAGTTCACGGCCTCGGGTGGCCAGCTGGACTTCGTGCGCGGGGCCTATGCCTCGGCCGGGGGGCGGTCGATCATCGCCTGCCATTCGACGGCGGCGAAGGGGACGGTCTCGCGCATCGTGGCCCGGCTCGACGGACCGGTGACGGTCCCGCGCAACGACGTCCATATCATCGTTACCGAGCATGGCCGGGCCGAACTCAAAGGCAAGAGCGACGCCGAACGCACCCGCGCCCTGATCACCATCGCGGATCCGAAATTCCGCGATGGCCTGGAGCGTTCGGCGCGGGAGACGGGTTTGCTGGACTGACGCACCGGCGCCACGCCGGAGCTTGCCGAGTGAATTGGGGGTGGTCTTTCCGACAGCCTTCGCCTATCAGCGCCCTCCCGAAAACGAGATGACCATGTTCGCCTATCGCCTCAACGCAAGCCTGCCCATGTCGCTCGACCGCCAGCCGGTCGAGGGCAAGGACGCGCGTGCGGAGGGTGTATAGGAGAACAGCCGGTCATTCTGACTTCGGTTTTCCAGCAACCCCTCCCGCCACCGGCCGGAGGGGTTTCTTGTATCCGCAAGACGCCTGACGGTCGGTCCGGGAGGATCAGACAGAGAAGGAGACGTCGGCCATGCGTGGCTATGACGTGATCGAAAACCCGGACCATGTGCCGATCAAGGCGTGGACCCGGGGAGTGCCCATCGAGGATGCGGCGCTGAAGCAGCTGAAGAACGTGGCCTCGCTGCCGTTCATCCACAAACACGTCGCGGTCATGCCCGACGTGCACTGGGGCATGGGCGCGACCGTGGGGTCGGTGATCCCGACCGTGGGGGCCATCATCCCGGCCGCCGTGGGCGTGGACATCGGCTGCGGCATGATGGCGGTGCGGACCTCGATCCGCGCCGAACACCTGCCGGACGACCTGTCGGGCATCCGCTCCGCCATCGAGGCGGCCGTTCCGCACGGCCGGACCGACAACGGCGGGCGCAACGACAAGGGCGCCTGGGCCGGCGAGCCGCCGGCCTCGGCCGTGACCCGCTGGGGCGAGCTCAAGGCCGGCTACGACGCCGTGGTCGAGGCTCATCCCAAGGCGGCGCACCCGCGTGGCTTCGGCCATCTGGGGACGCTGGGCACGGGCAACCACTTCATCGAGCTTTGCCTCGATGAGGCGGGGGACGTGTGGGTGATGCTGCACTCCGGCTCGCGGGGCGTGGGCAACCGGTTCGGGACCTATTTCATCGAACGGGCCAAGCACGAGATGCGGCGCTGGCACATCAACCTGCCGGACCAGGACCTGGCCTATTTCCCGGAAGGGACGGACGGCTTCATCCACTATGTCCGGGCGGTGTCGTGGGCGCAGAAATACGCGCGCGCCAACCGCGAGGTGATGATGGACAGCGTCCTGACCGTGCTGCGCGCGTTCTGGCCGGATCTGGAGACGACGCAGGAAGCGGTGAACTGCCACCACAACTACGTCTCGAAGGAGCGCCATTTCGGCAAGGACGTGTTCCTGACCCGGAAGGGCGCGGTGTCGGCCAAGCTGGATGAACTGGGCATCATCCCCGGCTCGATGGGGGCGAAATCCTTCATCGTGCGCGGCAAGGGCAATGCGGACTCGTTCTGCACCTGCTCGCACGGCGCCGGTCGGGCGATGAGCCGGACCGAGGCCAAGCGGCGCTTCACGGTGGAGGATCACATCCGCGCCACCGAAGGCGTCGAATGCCGCAAGGACGCCGAGGTGATCGACGAAACGCCGATGGCCTACAAGGACATCGACGCGGTCATCGCGGCCCAGACCGACCTGATCGAGGTCGTGCACACCCTGCGTCAGGTGGTGTGCGTCAAGGGATGACGGGAGCCGGTTTCACGCGAGTGGAGCCGGCTTTCGTCGTTCGGGCGGCGCTTTTCAGCAGGCCGTCACAACTTGCTCATGCGGCTCACCGGCCGTGCCGTCAGGATGGGGCTTCATTCAGGAAGCGGGACAGGGCGATGACCATGGCGACGGCGAACAACAGGGAACGGCTCAGTCGATGGCTGCGCATCGCGATCTGGGGCGGGGCGGTCTTCGCCTGGTTGATCCCTGTGGCCGCGAAGCTGATGATCAATATCCCGTGGACCACGTTCGACTTCGTCGCCTGGGGCGTGATGCTGCTCGTCGCCGCCGGAGTCTGCGAGATCGGGCTGAGGCTGTCGGGCGAGCTGGCCTATCGGGCCGGGATGGTGGTGGCGGTGGGGACCAGTTTCCTGATCGTCTGGTCGAACCTCGCCGTCGGCATCATCGGCAATGAAGACAACCCGCTGAACCAGATCTTCTTCGGCGTCATCGCCATCGGGATCATCGGATCGTTCCTGGCCCGCTTCCGGCCGAGCGGCATGGCGCTCGCCATGGCCGTGACCGCGGCGGCGCAGTTCGGGACAGCCTTCGTCGCGCTCGCCGACGGGCAGATCGTCTTCGGCATCGTCGGCGTGTTCTCGCTCGGCTGGCTGCTCGCAGCCTGGCTGTTCCGGGAAGCGGCCAGCCCGACGCGGACCGCCTAGAGGTTCAGCAGCGCCGGGTCGCCGCCCTGGGCGGAGATGTTGTTGCTGATGGCCTTTTCGGACGCGAAGCGGATCAGGCTATAGGGGCCGCCGGCCTTGGGGCCGGTGCCGGAGAGGCCCTCGCCGCCGAAGGGCTGGACGCCGACCACCGCGCCGATGATCGAGCGGTTGATGTAGACGTTGCCGGCGGGGACGAGGCGGGCGACCTCCTCGGCGAAGGCCTCGATCCGGCTGTGCACGCCGAGCGTCAGGCCATAGCCGCGTGCGGCCAGTTTCGACGCCGTCTCCTTCAGCTTCGACGGCTCATAGCGGCAGACGTGCAGGATCGGGCCGAAGACCTCGCGCTCCAGATAGTCGGCGGTCGGGATCTCGGCGATGGTCGGGGCGAACAGGTGGCCCTTGTCGGCGCCGGCGGGCAGTTCGGCGCGGGCGATGATCTTCGCATCGCCTTCGAGCCGCTTCAGGTGGGCCTCGAGCATGGCCCTGGCGTCGGCGTCGATGACGGGGCCGATGTCGGTGGCGGGGTCGGTCGGATCGCCCACGACCTGGGCGGCGAGCGCGCCCTTCAGCCCCTCGATCAGGGCGTCGGCAGCGTCATGCGGGACATAGAGCAGGCGCAGGGCCGAGCAGCGCTGACCCGACGAGCCGAAGGCCGACAGGATGACGTCGTCGATGATCTGTTCCTTCAGCGCCGTCGTGTCGACGAACATGCCGTTGAGGCCGCCGGTCTCGGCGATGAAGGGGATGATGGCACCCGGGCGGGCGGCCAGCGAACGGTTGATCAGGTTGGCGGTGTCCGTGCCGCCGGTGAAGGCGACGCCGTCGATGCCGGGGTGGCTGACCAGTTTCGCGCCAACCGTCTCGCCGCGTCCGGGGACGAGGGCCAGCAGGTTCGGGTCCAGACCGGCCTTGTAATAGAGGCGCACGGCCTCGGCGGCGATCAGGGGCGTCTGTTCGGCGGGCTTGGCCAGGACGGCGTTGCCGGCAGCGAGAGCGGCGGCGATCTGGCCGGTGAAGATGGCCAGCGGGAAATTCCACGGGCTGATGCAGGCGAAGACGCCGCGACCGTGCAGGACCAGCTGGTTGATCTCGCCGACGGGGCCCTTGAGCTCGGTCGGGCCGCCGAAGTCGCGTTCGGCCAGCATGGCGTAGTAGCGGCAGAAGTCGGCGGCCTCGCGGATTTCGGCCACGCCGTCGTTCAGGGTCTTGCCGGCCTCGCGCGAAAGCAGGGCGACCAGCCGGTCCATATCGGCTTCCAGCGCATCGGCCATGGCGCGCAGCACAGCGCCCCGGCCCGCGCCGCCCTTGCGGTCCCAGGCGATCTGGGCGCGGGCGGCGGCGTCGACGGCGGCGTCGATGTCGGCCTCGGTCGCTTCCGAGACATGGCCCAGGACGCGGGTCGTATCGAAGGGATTGGTGACCGGCTGGGCATTGGTCCCGGCCTTGAGCTTGCCGCCGATGATCGGGCCGGCGGTCAGGGTCTCGCTGTCGACCTTCTGCAGCGCGACGGCGTGGCGCTCACGGTCGGCGGCTTGCGAATAGTCGCGGCCCAGCGAGTTCTGGCGGTCCATGTACATGTCCTTCGGGGTCGGGATCTTGGCGTGGCGGTCGGGGTGGGCCTCGACGGCGGAGATGGGGTCGGCGGCGACGGCGGAAGCGGGCACCCGCTCGTCCAGCAAGGCATGGACGAAAGAGGAGTTGGCCCCGTTCTCAAGCAGGCGGCGCACCAGATAGGGCAGCAGGTCCTCATGCCCGCCGACAGGCGCATAGGCGCGGACCGTCACGGGCCCGAAGGCGTCATGGGCGGCGTCATAGAGCGCCTCGCCCATGCCGTGCAGGCGCTGGAATTCGATCTTCACCGCGCGCTCGGACGCCATCTTGTAGACGGCGGCCAGGGAGTGGGCGTTGTGGGTCGCGAACTGGCTGTAGATGTGCGGCGCGGCCTCGATCATCGCCTTCGCGCAGACGAGGTAGTTCAGGTCGGTCGCGGCCTTGGTGGTGAAGACCGGATAGTCGGTGCGGCCGAAGACCTGCGCCCGCTTGATCTCCGTGTCCCAGTAGGCGCCCTTGACCAGACGGACCATCAGACGGCGGCCCGAGGACTTCGCCAGTTCCGAGACGCGACGGATCACCTCGGGGCAGCGCTTCTGATAGGCCTGGACGGCGAGGCCGAGGCCGGTCCAGCCGCCCAGCTCAGGCTCGCGCGCCAGCCGGTCGAGCAGCTTCAGCGACAGGGCCAGCCGGTCGGCCTCTTCGGCGTCCATGGTGAAGTTGATGTCGTACTGAGCCGCGATTCGGGCCAGCCGCAGGATGCGGGGATAGAGCTCGTCCCAGACGCGGGCCTCATGCGTGGCCTCATAGCGGGGCGACAGGGCCGACAGCTTGACCGAGACGCCGTGGCCGGCCTCGGGCCCCTGCCCTTTCGCCGTCTTGCCGACGGCGGTGATGGCGTCGGCGTAGATCTTCTCATAGCGCTCGGCGTCATGGGCGGTGCGGGCACCCTCGCCCAGCATGTCGAAACTGCACAGCCAGCCTTCGCGGTTGGACCGCTTCAGCGCCGCCTCAATGGTCCGGCCGACCACGAACTGCTCACCCATGATGCGCACGGCGGCGGCGACGGCCTCGCGGATGACCGGCTCGCCCAGCCGACCGACGATTCGCTTGAGGAAGCCGGGCAGGTCGGTGCGGGCTTCCTCGTCCACATCGACCAGCTTGCCGGTCAGCATCAGGCCCCAGGTCGAGGCATTGACGAACAGGCTGTCGGACTGGCCGAGGTGGGACGACCAGTCGGCCGAGCCGATCTTTTCGGCGATCAGGCGATCGCGGGTTTCCTCGTCCGGGGTGCGCAGCAGGGCTTCGGCGAGGCACATCAGGGCCAGACCCTCGCGGGTGCCCAGCGAGAATTCCTGCAGGAAGCTCTCGACCACGCCCTGTTTCTTTACGCTGGCGCGGGCCCGTTCGACCAGGCCGATGGCCTCGCCAAGCACGGCGGCGCGCTCGGCCCCGTCCAGCGGCATGTTGGCCAGCAGGCCCCGGACCGTGGCGGTCTCATCCGCGAACTTGCCCTGGTCCAGCGCATCCCAATCCTGGGACAGGGCGACGGGCGGGGAGACGTGTGCGTTCATGGCGGCGTCCTAGACCATTCCGCAACGGAACGGGAGAGGCTGCGGCGTCTCGCCAACGGGCGCACGAGGCGCTAGAGGTTGCGACTGATCAACGGCGGAGCCATCCGGCCCACATGCGCATCGTTCTGGCCACTGACGCCTGGGAGCCCCAGGTCAACGGCGTCGTCCGCACCCTGACCCGGACCATCGCGGAATGCCGCGCCATGGGCCATGAGGTCGAGGTCATCGAACCCAGTCAGTTCAAGACCATCGCCGCCCCGACCTATCCGGAAATCCGGCTGGCACTGGGGGCCGAGGAAGAGATTCGCGAACGTCTGAGGGCGTTGGAGCCGGAGGCGGTGCACATCGCCACCGAGGGACCGATCGGCATCGCCACGCGGCGCATCTGCGTGGAATGGAAGCTGCCGTTCACGACCAGCTATCACACCAAATTCCCGGAATACATCTCGGCCCGGTTCCCGGTCCCGGTACAGGTTGGCTACGCCTATATGAAGTGGTTCCACAAGCCGTCGGGCCGCCTGATGGTGGCCACGCCGACGCTGCGGGACGAACTGCTGGAGCGCGGGTTCCGCAACGTCTCGCCCTGGTCGCGGGGCGTGGACACCGAACAGTTCAACCCCGACCTGCCGCGCATCTATGACGAACTGGGTGGCAAGGACTGGCCCCGGCCCTTCTTCCTCAATGTCGGCCGGGTGGCGGTCGAGAAGAATATCGAGGCCTTCCTCGAAACCGACCTGCCGGGCACCAAGATCGTGGTCGGCGACGGTCCGGCCCGCGCCGAACTGGAACTCAAATACCCCGAGGCCAAATTCCTCGGTGCCCGTTTCGGCGAGGAACTGGCGCGGTGTTTCCGTGACGCCGACGTATTCGTCTTCCCCAGCTGGACCGACACCTTCGGCCTGGTGATTCTCGAGGCCATGGCGGCGGGGACGCCGGTCGCGGCCTATCCGGCCCATGGGCCGATCGACATCATCCCGGGCTCGAACGCCGGCGCGATCCACGAAGACCTGCGCACGGCCTGCCTTGAAGCGCTGAAGTGCGACCGCAAGGCGGTGCGGGCCTATGCCGAGAAATTCAGCTGGCGCGCTTCGGCCGAGGAGTTCGTTCAGAACCTGCAGCCCTATCCCGAGCCCGAACGCGGCCGCTTCTGGCGCAGGCTGCGCCGGGTCGCGCGACTGCGGCGGAAGACGGCGGCTTAACCAGGCATTGCTTTCGTCGTCCCGGCGAATGGCGGGATGACGAAAGAAAAAAGGCCCCGGATCGCTCCGGGGCCTTTCTCGTATCGGAAAGCGGAAGCCCTACTTCGCCGGGGCCGTCATCGCCGTCATCGCCGTGGCGATGGCGCGTTGGGCGGCCAGCTGGTCGGCGGGCAGCGGCACCAGGCCGCGGTCCTGCAGATAGCCGCCGCGACCGGCCGAGGCTTCCGACATGAATTCCATGACGAACGCTTCCAGCCCCGGCGTCACGCCGACATGCTGCTTCTTCACATAAATGTAGAGGCTGCGGGCCAGCGGATAGGTGCCGTCAGCGATGGTCGCGGCCGAGGGGGCGACGCCGTCGATGGTCTCGGCCTTCACCGTGTCGAGGTTCTGCTCGAGGAAGGAGAAGCCGAACACGCCCAGCGAGCCCGGGGTGCGGTTCAGGGTCTGGACGATGGCGTTGTCGTTCTCACCCGAGTCGATCCAGGCGTTGTCCTCGCGCAGGGTGTGGGCGAGCGTTTCGAAGCGATCCTTGTCCGCGTCCTTGATCGCCGCGAGGGCGGGCAGCAGGGCGGCGCCGGGGGCCATGCCCAGTTCAAGGAAGGCGTCGCGCGTGCCCGAGGTGGGCGGCGGGCCATAGACCTGGATACGCTGGGCCGGCAGGCCGGGATTGATCTGGTTCCACATCGTCGCCGGGTTGGCGGCGAAGGCGCCGTTGGCACCGGGCGTTTCCTTGGCGAGCGCCAGGTACAGGTCCTGGAGACGCAGGTTGAAGGCCGCGCCGTTGCGGGCGGTGGCCACGACGATGCCGTCATAGCCGATCTTGATCTCGACGATGTCGGTGACGCCGTTGGTGCGGCACAGCTCGAACTCCGAGGCCTTCATCGGCCGCGAGGCGTTGGCGATGTCGGGGGTGTTGGGGCCGACGCCCTGGCAGAAGGCCTGGATGCCGCCGCCGGTGCCCAGCGATTCGACGCGCGGAGCCGCGCCGCCCGAGGCGCGGGCGAAATTCTCGGCCACGCGGGTGGCGAAGGGGAAGACGGTCGAGGAGCCTGCGGCCCAGATGCCCGCACGGGCGGTCTGGTTGCCGGCGGACTGGTCATTGTTGCAGGCCCCGAGGGCGAGCAGGGCGATCGCCGAGGCGGCGGCGAGCAGGGCGCGGTTCATCGTCAGTCTCCGGAACAAGAGCGGTTTGCGCCGCTTGGACCACAGGTTTGTGACGGAGGGCCAGACGCTAGTGTGACGGTTCGACGACGGGCGCGGCACGGGTCGGGGACGCGAGGCCGCCCGTGTCGTCCTGCACGACCTGCCAGTCATCAATGACATAGCCTTCCTCGGCCAGGCAGGCGCTCATGGCGGTCTGGATCTCGCGCTCCTTGTTCGCGCGCTGGACCCGGGAAACACCGTAGATCGCCAGCGGCGCAAACACGGCCATTCCGATGGTCAGGCCGGCCGCCGCGGCGGCGCTGGCCATGAGCCCGGTGCCGGCCATGGCCGTCCCGGCCGTGGCGACGGCCGCAACCCCGCCGACGGCCAGCCCGCCTGCCGCGGAGCCGCCCCGGCCGGACCGGAAACTCTCCCGCCGTCCCGCCGCGACCTCGGCGGAGCAGACGTGGAACGCGACCTCAAACGCCGCCTGGTCGGCAGGCGCATGGGTCATGACCGGCGAGAAGCCGCGCGGATGGGATGCGCATCCGGTCAGGGTCGCGAGGATGACGGCGGCGGCGGCGGCTTTGCGGAACGTCATGGCTGGGTCCTCCAGGGGAGGAAGCAAGCTACACCGTTCGTGCGGCGCGGATTTGCGGTTCGGCGCGCCACAGCGACAGTTGGTCGATCTCCGCGTCCCTTGAGGGACGCAGATACCGCCTTCGCCGCAACCCCCTAGATGTGGATGGCGTGTCCCAGGGCCCGGAGCGACGCCTCATGGAAGGCCTCGCCGAGGGTCGGATGAACGTGGATGACGCCGGCGACGTCTTCCAGCACCGCGCCCATCTCCAGCATCTGGGCGAAGCTGTTCGACATTTCCGCGACGTGCTGGCCGACGGCCTGGACGCCGAGCAGGCGGTGGTCGGACTTCGACGCCAGCACGCGGACGAAGCCGCCGTCCTCGCCGGCCTCGATGGCCAGGGCGCGGCCGATGGCGGCCAGGGGGAAGACAGCGGTGATGACGTCGTCGCGGCCCTCGACATCCAGCGGGCCGAGGCCGGCGGAGACGATCTCGGGCTCGGTGAAGCAGGCGGCGGCGATGGTGACCGGGTTGAAGACCTTGTTGTGGCCGGCGATGACCTCGGCGACGACCTCGCCCTGGGCGGAGCCCTTGTGGGCCAGCATGGGTTCGCCGGTCAGGTCGCCGACGGCCCAGACGTTGCGCATCGAGGTGGCGCAGCGATCGTCGATCTTCACAAACGGCCCGGCCATGGCCACGCCCATATTCTCCAGACCCCAGCCCTGGGTGCGCGGCTTGCGGCCGACGGTGACGAGGACCTTGTCGGCCTTGAGCTTGAGATCGGTGCCGTCCCTGGTCGTGATGTTCAGCTGGCCCTTCTCGAACGACCCGGCCTTCGCGCCGAGATGCAGTTCGACGCCATGCTTCTCCAGCCATTTGGCGACCGGATCGGTCAGGGCCTTGTCGTAGAGCGGCAACAGGCGGTCGGCCATTTCGACGATGGCGACCTCGGCCCCCAGCTTGCGGAAGGCAATGCCGAGCTCCAGCCCGATATAGCCGCCGCCGACGACGACCAGCTTGCCGGGGACCTTGTCCAGCGACAGGGCCTCGGTCGAGGAGATGACGTCGCCGCCGAACTTCAGGAACGGGAGTTCGACCGGCTCGGAGCCGGTGGCGAGGATGACGTGTTCGGCGCTGATGACGATGTCGCCGTCGGCGGTTTTCACCGTGCAGGTCTTGGCGTCGGTGAAGTGCGCCCAGCCCTTGATGACCTTGACCTTGGACTTCTTCAGCAGGGCGGCGACGCCGGCGTTCAGCTTGCGGACGATGCCGTCCTTCCAGGCCGTGGTCTGGGCCAGGTCGATGGCGGGTTTGGACGCCGTGATGCCCAGCGTGCCGCCGGCGGCAGCCTTGGACACCGTCTCGAATTTCGAGGCGGCGTGGATGATGGCCTTGGACGGAATGCAGCCGACGTTCAGGCAGGTGCCGCCGAGGCCGTCGCCGCCGTCGACCAGCACGGTGTCGAGGCCCAGCTGGCCGCAGCGGATACCGGCGACATAGCCGCCGGTGCCGGCGCCGATGATCAGGACCTTGGTTTTGAGGGTTTCTGCCATGGTTCTCAGCTCATCCAGAGGGTCGCGGGATGCTCCAGCAGGCCCTTGATGCGTTGCACGAAGACCGCTGCGTCGTGGCCGTCGACGATGCGGTGATCGAAGCTGGAGGACAGGTTCATCATCTTGCGCACGACCATCTGGCCGTCCTTGACCACCACACGTTCGGCGATCTTGTTGGGACCGACGATGGCGACCTCGGGGTGGTTGATGATGGGGG